>NZ_JBEHGD010000001.1:0-313403 GCF_040225835.1 Corynebacterium sp. KPL3927 | reverse complement strand
AATGGCCGTGGCCTTTCCCGACCGCTTCGACAAATACCTATAAACCTAACCCCACACACAAACAACTTGACACGCTCCCCGGATCTACCAGCCTGACGAATCCAATGACAGAAGAACGAAACAGCTAAAGGCAGTTAGCTGCTTCGCCATACTCCTCGGCACACTTTTCATCTATATAACAGGGTCTTGGATAGGAATCATCGCAATCAACTCAGGAATAATAGATCTCATGTCCGGAGAAAATTCAATACTAAAAAAGCAGCCACAGAAGCAATAGAGCTGTCGGCTCTAATGCAAAATGCTGCCGGCCAATGAATGACCTCAAACAGGTGGGTACTTTCGTTCCTTTTCCGTTCGATAATGCTTCTACCGTTGTCTGATTTCTGGATTAGGCTATGTGGGACCTCGGACGAGGTAAAGGCTTGAGTTCTAGGATTGACAGTGCGAGCTTGCTCGATGCCCGACCTACCGTCCAGACCACCACCAAAGTAGAAACTCCTGCTTGGTATGCCATCGCTTCCCGCATTTGGTCGGCAGCGTGGCCTAACCGATTAGCGGTTAGGGTGGAGGAATGCTTTTTGATTCGCTGCCGCGGCCGAATGCGTACGTCGCGCCGGGCGTGGGGCACGTGCCGGGGTGGGTGGGCATCGGCAAGCAAAAGGCCCTTGTAGAAGAGACGCGGGAGATTGCTCGCGCGTATGCGCATACGCCGATGGCGATGGTGCAGCCGCGGCTGAAATCGGGCGGGCAGATGAGCGTATTTCAGCTGCATCTTGGCAGGTATTGGCATTATCCCAGCTACCGGTACGTGGACAATATGGAAGGCACGCGGGTGCCGCCGGTGCCGGATAGCCTGCGGGAATTGGCCCCGGCGGCGCTGCGGCAGGCGGCCCAGGTTGCCCCGGAGCTTGCACCATGGGTGGATAACTTCGTGCCGGAGATGGCGCTGGTGAATTATTATCCGCCTGGCTCGGCGATGGGCATGCACGTGGATGACTCCGAGGAATCGCCCGCACCCGTGATTTCGCTTTCGATTGGGGATGAGGCCCTCTTCCGCATAGGCCATACCGAAAATCGCACCAAACCCTGGGACGATGTGACCTTGTGCTCGGGTGATTTGGTGGTCTTTGGCGGCCCAAAGCGCTTTGCCTACCACGGGGTGGTGCGGGTAAATGATGGCACGCTGCCGGAGGGTTGCGGGCTGCAGGAAGGAAGAATCAATATCACCATCAGACAAGTTTCGGCGAGCGCGGTAGGCTAGGGCGGGTTACATAAAGGTTGAAGGAAAGAGGTTTTTCTTATGTCCCGAATTGGCATCATCATCGGCTCTACCCGCGATAAGGCGGCAGGCCAGGCAGTAGGCGAGTGGGTCAATGACCTCGCCCAAGGCCGCGAGAACGGCGTGGAGTACCAGCTGTTGGAGCTCAAGAAGTTCAATGTTCCCATCCTCACCAGCGAGGTTGTTCCGGGTGCGGCGAATAAGCAGTACGATGACGCCAACGTGCAGGAGTGGTCCAAGGCCGTCGATGCCTGCGATGGCTTTGTCTTCGTGACCCCGGAGTACAACCACTCCGTACCTGGTCCGTTCAAGAATGCCTACGATTCGCTCGGCGCGGAATGGGCGGGCAAGCCGGTGGCCTTCGTGGGCTATGGCTCCGTTGGCGGCGTGCGCGCGGTCGAGGCATGGCGCAATGTCGTGGCTAACTTCTCCATGCCACAGCTGCGCAACCAGCTGGACTTTAATATCTTCACCGATTGGAACGATGGCGAATTCCGTCCCAGCGATGACTCCCTTGAGCGCGCAAACTCCCTGCTTTCTGAGCTCGAGGACGCACTTTAAGTAAAAGCCCTGCACCGTGCCGCGCGCTGCGTAGCATGGGGTGCATGACTGAAAAGAAAGTAGCAGTAGTAACCGGCGCCTCCTCTGGCATTGGAGAGGCCACCGCGCGTTCTTTGGCCAAGGATGGCTGGCACGTCGTCGTGGGCGCGCGCCGGACAGACCGCCTGCAGCAGCTTGCCAATGAAATCGGTGGCGAGGCCTATGAGCTGGACGTTACGTCCGATGTCTCCGTCTCCAAGTTCGTCTCCCACCTCGAGCGCGTAGATCTTTTGGTCAATAACGCCGGCGGTGCCAAGGGCTTGGAGCCGCTTGTCGATACCTCTATCGAGGACTGGCAGTGGATGTACGAGACCAATGTGCTCGGCACCGTGCGCATGATTCAGGCGCTTATGCCCAAGCTAGAGCGGGTGCCGGATCTTTCCGGGCTGATTATTAATGTCGGTTCCATTGCCGGCTGGACGGTGTACGAAGGCGGTTCCGGCTATAACACCGCGAAGCACGGCGTGCGCGTGATTTCCCGCGCGCTGCGGCTAGAAAACCACGATGTGCGCGTTACCGAGATTGATCCTGGCCGCGTGGCCACGGACTTTTCCTTGGTGCGCTTCAAGGGCGATGAAAAGCGCGCGGCCAAGGTGTATGACGGCCAGCTCAACCTCGTGGCAGAGGATATCGCCGAGGCCATCCGCTGGGTCGCCGCCCAACCGGCCCACGTCAACGTGGATACGATGACCATTAAGCCGCGCACGCAAAGCTAAGGCCCCGCGGGCCTCTGCAAAGAGCAGCGGCGGGGCGGGGCCTTAGGCCTTATGGTCTTGCTTGCGCCTTATTGCAGGCCAAACTGATCCCATGTGGCAGGGGCCAGGTTCTGGTACACGTGCTTGTGCTCCTGATATTCGGCAAGGCCGGTCGGGCCTAGCTCGCGTCCATTGCCGGACTGCTTGTAGCCGCCCCATTCCGCCTGCGGCAGGTACGGGTGGAAATCATTGATCCAAATGGTGCCGTGGCGCAGGGCGCGGGCAACGCGCTCGGCGCGGCCGGCATCGGAGGTGTACACCGCGCCGGCCAGGCCATACTCGGTATCGTTTGCGATCTCGATGGCCTCCTCCTCAGTGGTGAAGGTCTCGATGGTCACGGTCGGACCGAAGGCCTCGTCGTGGACGCAGTCCATCTCGCGGGTAGCGCCATCGATAATCGTGGGCAGGTAGTACACGCCCTGGCCCAGATCCGTGGTGCCGGTGCCGTGCTGGCCGTTGGTGTCCTCGCTGGTGGCGGCGCGGCCGCCGGTGAGGATCTTGGCGCCTTGTTCGCGGGCCTTGTCCACGTAGGCTGCTACCTTCTCGCGGTGATCGGCCGAAATGAGCGGGCCGGTCTCGGCCTTCTCATCGGTGGGGCCACCGATCTTGATCTTCTCGGCGCGCTCGACCAGTGCGGCAACGAATTTATCGTGCAGGGACTCTTCCACTACGATGCGCGAGCCAGCGGAGCAGACCTGGCCGGAGTGGAAGAAGGCGCCGTTGAGCGCGTTATCCACGGCGACGTCGAAGTTGGCATCGGCGAAGATGACGTTCGGGTTCTTGCCGCCGAGCTCCAGCGCGGTGCGCTTGACGGTCTCTGCCGCGTTCTTTGCAATCAGCTTGCCGGTGATAAGGCCGCCGGTGAAGGAGACCATGTCCACGTCGGGGTGCTGGGAGAGCGGATTGCCGCAGTTGGCGCCGGCGCCGGTGATGAGGTTGCCCACGCCATCCGGCAGGCCGCATTCCTTCAGCGCCGCCATGAGCAGCATGGCGGTGTGCGGAGTCAGCTCCGCCTGCTTGAGCACGAAGGTATTGCCGGCAGCAAGGGCTGGGCCCACCTTCCAGGACACCTGCAGCAGCGGGTAGTTCCACGGGGTAATCAGGCCGCAGACGCCCACCGGCTCGGCGTCGATGCGCGAGCGCAGGTTGGGATCTTGCGGGTCGACCACGCGGCCGGCTTGGTGCTGGGCCAAGGTGCCGAAGTACTCGAAAGCATTGGCAATATCGTCCATATCGCCCAGGGATTCCTCGTAGCGCTTGCCGGTATCCGCGGATTCGGCTTGGGCAAAAAGTTCCTTGTGTTCCCGGATGAAATCCGCCAGGCGGATGACAATCTTGCCGCGCTCGGCGGACGGCGTTGCGGCCCACTCGCCCTTATCGAATGTTTCACGTGCAACCTGGATGGCACGCAGGGTATCTGCCTCGGATGCCTCGGAGACGACGCCGACGGTAGAGCCATCGGCAGGGCAGACAATGGTGCGGGTCTCGCCATCCTGGGCGGCCTCCCACTGGCCGTTGATGAAGAGCGACTTCGGGGCATCACCGGAGTGCACGCCCTGGAGCAATTCGGTGGTCGTGGGATCGAACAAGGTGTTCTGGGTGCTCAAAGTGCAAGCAACCTTTCTCTAATTGCGGCGGTATCGCCCGCCAGTTTAACTATCTTCGCGCCAGGTGCGTTCCGGCTCGGCGCCATCGGAGACATCGGAATCGCCCGGCTGGCTTTGCTGCATGTAGAGGAATGCCAGGTGGCGCTCGTACAGGTCCAGCACGTTATTGATGATCTGGTTTTCGGAGTAGCCGTAGACGTCATAGCCCAGCGAACCGGTCATGTCGTAGACTTCAAGGCGGTAGTACTCGCCGTCGCCCTCGCAGAAGTCCGGGCGCTCCGCGGAAACAGGGAAGAGCTGGTAGCGGAATTGGCGCTCGTTGTGCAGCCGGACTTCGAGATCGAGCTGGGGCAATTCGGCATCGGGAAGCTCACTGGTGAGCAAGATGGCGTCATAGCCGCGGGTGCGCATTTGCGTGGCCACCTGCTCGAGGGCGTAGGTGGCGGTTCCCCGCAGGTAGTCATCCATGTCCTGTTTGGTGGGGAAGGAATTGGCGCGGTCCAGGCGGTTCTTCCACAGGTTGGAATCGCTCGGCTCGCGCTCGGTGCGGCTGCTGATGGCGCCGTGCAACGCGGTTTTCCGGGCCTCACGCTGGAGGATTTCCAGGCGCAGCGACTTCCAGAGCGAGAACATGATGAGGTAGACCACGAACGCGAAGGGTAGGCCCATGACCACGGTTGCAGACTGCACGGTGGCAATGCCATCGAGCTGTAGCAACGCCAAGGTGAGCGCGCCGACGGTGATGGACCAGAAAATGCGCAGCCACCGGGCGCCATCTTGCCGGTTATCCGTGATGCGGGAAGTGAAGTTCGACATGACCAGCGCACCGGAGTCGGCCGAGGTGATATACAGCAGCAGGCCGATGAAGGTGGTCAGGAAGATGACGATGGCGGAGCCAGGGAATTCCTGGAGCATGTCGTAGAAACCCTGCTCCGGAACGTTGATGGCGTTTTCTGCAAATTCCGGATAGTCACCGGAGCGCACCATGTCCAGGGCGGTATTGCCAAAGAAGGACATCCACATCAAGATGAACAGGAAGGGGAAGGTCAGCGTGCCCAGGATGAACTGGCGCAGCGTGCGGCCGCGGGAAATGCGGGCCAGGAACAGGCCGACGAAGGTTGCCCAGGCAATCCACCAGGCCCAGAAGAAGAGGGTCCAGGACTGCATCCAGGTATCCACGCTGGCTTGGTCCTCAGCAAAGGCGAAGGTCTCTAGCGTCCAGGAGGGGAACTTGGAGACGTAATCACCGATATTGGTGACGATGGCATCAAAGAGGTAGGCGGTCTTGCCAAAGACCACGACGTAGACCATCAGCGCGATGGCCAGGTACACGTTGAGCTCAGAGAGGAAGCGAATGCCCTTATCCACGCCGGATACGGCCGATAGCGTCGCAATGACCACCGCGACGATGATGAGTGCGGATTGCAGCCCCAGGCCCTGCTCGATGCCAAAGATGAGGTGGAAGCCGTAGGACAGCTGCACCACGCCGATGCCCAGGGACGCGGTAACGCCAAAGACGGTTCCCAGCATGGCGGCAATGTCCACGGCCGAACCGATGGGCCCGTGCACGCGCTTGCCGATGAGCGGGTACAGCGCCGAGCGAATAGCCAGCGGCATATTCAGGCGGTAGGCGAAGTACCCAAAGGCCATGCCCATCAGCGCATAGAGCGCCCAGCCGGTAAGGCCGTAGTGGAACATGGCATAGACCACGGCTTCTTTGGCGGCCTCCATGGTTTCGCCATCGCCCACCGGCGGGTCCATGTACATCGTGACCGGCTCGGCCACGGCGAAGAACATGAGGTCCACGCCGATGCCGGCGGCAAAGAGCATGGATACCCACGAGAAGGTATTGAATTTGGGCCGGGAGTGGTCCGGGCCCATGCGGATGCTGCCGGTATTGGAAAAGGCGATGTAGAGGACGAAGACCACGGCGATGGTGGCGGTCAGGACGTAGAACCATCCCAGGTTCGTGCCGATCCATCCGGTGACGCTGGCGAGGGTATTCGCCGCGGATTCTTTGCCAAAGCCCGCATACAGGGCCATGGCGATAATCAGGACACCGGAAATGATAAAGACCGGCCAATTGGGCTTGGGCGCGGCCACCTCGTCTGCGCCGACATCGTCGCCGGTTTCGGCCTTGTAGCTGCCGACGATGGCGCGGACTTGGTTGCGCGGTTTATGGCCCTTGTCCCCAGTTGGGTGAGTCTCCCCAGTGGAGTGAGCGAGAGAGGTGTCGGAATCCCCTGTGTGGGACTCTTCATGGTCGTGCGGACCACGGTTTGCCATCTACTTCTCCTAGTCTTGATCGATTAAGTGCCGAATCTTTCGCAAGGCTGCCCCACAATTCCCCGAAAAGAGGGGTAAGAGATAGGTTGGTGGCATAAATCATATGCGAGCAATCTATGCGTAAAGACCCCGGATTTCATCTACTCAGATGCATACCCGAACACCGTAAATATACATTAATCTGGGAAAACGTCCACCAGGTGTGTATTCTGGGGTCGCTATTGTGCATAAATGAAAGCGGAAAAGCGCAGATTTTTTGTGCACCATACAATGGATCCGCCCGAAATACGGCGAGAACTAAGCGTGAGATGGCTCACAGAAGGAAGGGGATTTATGGGTATTGTGGACAAGTTGACTAAGAAGCGCTCGACAAAGAGGGCGACGGATGAGGTCAGCGATGTGGTCGTCGTCGGCGGTGGCTCTGCCGGCTCCGTCATCGCGGCCCGCCTGACCGAGGATAAAGACACCCGCGTGCTCGTTCTTGAGGCCGGACGCCCGGATTCCCTCTGGGACCTATTCATCCACATGCCTTCCGGTTTCTCTTTCCCCATCGGGGCAAAGAACTATGACTGGATGTATGAATCCGATCCGGAACCGGAGATGAATGGTCGCCGCATCTACCATGCGCGCGGCAAGGTGCTCGGCGGTTCCTCTTCCATCAACGGCATGATCTACCAGCGCGGCAACCCCATGGACTACGAAAAGTGGGGCCAGAACCCGGGCATGGATAACTGGGACTTTGCCCACTGCTTGCCGTATTTCAACCGCATGGAAACCACCGCTGCCGCAGACGACGATGATCCGCGCCGCGGCCACGATGGCCCGCTCTACCTGTCTCGCGGCCCTGCTACCTCGCAGCTTTTCCAGGCGCTATTCAAGTCGGTACAAGAGGCTGGCTATAACCTAACCAATGACGTCAACGGTTACCGCCAGGAAGGTTTTGCCCCCTTCGATCGCAATATCAAGCACGGCAAGCGTTGGTCCGCTGCCCGCGCTTACCTGTACCCCAACCAGGACCGCGACAACCTCGAGGTGCGTACCCGCGCATTTACCACCAAGATCCTCTTTGAAGGCACCAAGGCAGTGGGCGTGGAATACGAGTGGCAGGGCGGCACCCACCGCGTCTTCGCAGACAAGATCGTCTTGTCCGCCGGTGCCATCAATACCCCGCAGCTGCTAGAGGTCTCTGGCGTGGGCGACCGCGAGATTTTGGAAAAGCACGGCATCGACGTCGTCAAGCACCTGCCAGGCGTGGGCGAGAACCTGCAGGACCACCTCGAGGTCTACATCCAGTACGAGACCACCAAGTCCACCGCTTCCTCCCAGCCTTACCTGGATAAGTGGCGTTGGCCGTTTATGGGCCTGCAGTGGCTGCTGACGAAGAAGGGCCCAGTGGCTACCTCACACTTTGAGGGCGGCGGTTTCGTGCGCTCCAACGAGGATGAGGCCTACCCGAACTTGATGTTCCACTTCCTGCCCATGGCGGTGCGCTATGACGGCCAAAAGGCCGACGTTAAGCACGGCTTCCAGTGGCACGTTGGCCCGATGTTCTCCGATACCAAGGGCCACGTGCACATCAAGAGCTCCGATATCCGGCAAAAGCCTTCTATCCTCTTTAACTACCTGCGCACCGAGCAGGACCGCCGCGAATGGGTAGAAGCCGTCCGCGTCGCCCGCTCCTTGCTGGATACCAAGGCAATGGAGGAAGTTGGCGCCCGCGAGTTCAGCCCGGGCCCAGAGGTCCAAAGCGATGAGGAAATCTTGGAGTGGGTCCGCAATGACGGCGAGACCGCACTGCACCCATCCTGCACCGCCAAGATGGGCGATGAGTCCGATCCCATGGCCGTGGTGAACCCAGAGACCATGGGCGTATGGGGCATCGATGGCCTGTATATTGCCGATGCTTCCGTATTTCCCTCGGTTCCCAACGGCAATATCTACTCCCCGACTATGATGGTGGGCGAGAAGGCTGCGGACCTCATTGCCGGTCGCACGCCGCTCGAGCCTAACTACACTCCGTGGTACAAGGCTCACGAGGATATGCCGCTCTACGCCGAAGGCGAGGCAATCCGTGACCACAAGGAGGCGCCGAAGGGTGCTTACTAACGCCCGCTTAATTTAAGGAGCTTAAAGCCGTGACCATTTCCGCACTTCTTACCCTGATGGGGATTTGGCTCGCGGCTTTGGTGTCTCCGGGCCCGGATATCGTGCAGGTCATCCGCGTGGCCCCGCGTTCCACGCGCGCCGGACTAATGTGCGCGGTGGGGGTATTTAGCGGAACGGTCTTTTGGATTGTCGCCTCCCTGGCCGGTTTATCGGCGCTGATTACGGCGCGGCCGAGCGTGCTGAGCATCTTGCAATTGCTCGGTGGGCTTTTCTTGCTGTACATGGGCGTATCGTCCCTGCGCAGCGGGTTAGCCGCGCGGCGCGCGCCCGCCCACGAGGTGGACACGAAAGACTATGCGGACCAGGCACGGGCGGCTGGCGATGCCGATGCCGAAGACATGACCAACTGGCGGGCTTTCAAGCTGGGGCTGGTGACTAACCTGTCGAACCCTAAGGCATTGGTATTTTTCGGGGCGGTATTCGCCCAATTCATCCGTCCGGATATGTCTGTGGGGTGGACTATCGCGGTGGCGTTAATCCTCGCGGCCATGTCCTTCGTGTGGTTTTCCGCCTTTGCGCTGCTCGTGCGCGCGGCCGCGCGGTGGACGGCGCGGTATTCCGCCACCATCGATATGGTCTCAGGCCTCGTCTTTGGCCTGCTCGGTGTGGTGATGGCCGGGGAGGGCGCCACCGCGCTGCTGAAGTCACAGTAGTTACCTGTTTCGCTGCAGGTGAGACACTTCCTACAGTTGTATGCGTTAGTAAAAATGCATACGAATGTGGAGGTGTTAGGTGGCTATAGGTGCCCTTGTGACCCTGATGGGCGTATGGTTCGCGGCCATGGCTTCGCCGGGGCCGGATGTGGTGCAGATTATCCGCCTGGGTGCGCGGTCCACCCGCGCGGCGGTGTGGGTGGCCATTGGCAGCACGACGGGCCTTGCCCTGTGGACCATCGCTTCGCTCGCCGGGCTTTCGGCATTGATCTCTACGCATGAGGGCATTTTGGTGCTCCTGCAGGTCCTCGGCGGCAGCTATCTGCTGTGGATGGCCTATAGCGCGATTTCCTCCGGCCTGCGGGAACGGCGCGCACCCGCTACCGTCGTGGGCACGGAAAAGCAGGCACCGCAACCGCGCGGATTCACCCCAGACGGCATTATCAAGGCGAAGACGGCCTATCGCATGGGGTTGGTCTGCGATCTTTCCAACCCCAAGGTGGTCATCTTCTTCGGCGCTATCTTTGCCAATTTCATCGACCCAGGAATGGGCGTGGGCGGAAATGTCGTCGTCGCCGCGGTACTGGTGCTGGAAAGCTTGGTGCTCTTCGTCGGCGTCGGCTTGAGCACGCGCGCGGTATCGAAGTGGATGGCCAAGAACTCGGCGTGGGTGGACATCGTCAGTGGCATCGTCTTCCTGCTCCTCGGCGTGGTCATCCTCTTTGAAGGCATCCGCGGGCTCATTGCGATGTAGCCTGAAGTTATGATTTTTACTACCACAAATACCGTCGACGGTTATGAAATCACCAAATACCTGCGCATCATCGCTGGTGAGACCGTTACCGGCATCAATATGCTCAAAGACTTTGGGGCATCGATACGCAATATCACCGGTGGACGTGCCTCCGGCTATGAAAGCGAAGCCATCAAGGCCCGCGAGGCGGCGCTAGATGAATTGTGGCGCCGCGGCCAGGAATTGGGCGCTGATGGCGTGGTGGGCATCGCCTTCGACTATTCCCCAATGGGCACCAATAATGACATGCTGTTGGTCACCGCCACGGGCACGGCGGTCTCGCTGCGCGCGCGTGACTAAGCCCTTCCACCCCACCCATAGCCGCGCGGGAACGGGCTCTGGGTAAGCTGGGCGGCATGCTTGAGGTTGCAATTTCTGGCGAGTCCATCAAATTGGGTCAGTTTATTAAACTGGCCAGCTTGGTCGGCACCGGTGGTGAAGCCAAGGAACTTATCGCAGAAGGCGCGGTGACGGTCAACGGTGAGACCGAAACCCGCCGCGGCGCCACGCTGCAGATTGGCGATGAGGTGTGCATTGAAGGCACCTGCGCGCGCGTGGGCGAGCCCGACGATGATGATGACTATTTTGATGAAGCCACCGCAGACGATGACTTTGATCCGGAAAAGTGGAGGAATCTATAAATGCCCGCATTTGAAGCCGAAGTAGGCATGCCCTACTGGATCGATCTGACCACCTCGGATCCGCGCAAGTCCGCCCACTTTTATGAGCAGGTCTTGGGCTGGGAAATCTCGGCCGAGACCCAGGAGGACAACCCCTATCAGATGGCGCGCCTGCAGGGCCTGCCCATCGCCGGCCTCATCCCGCAGCCGGACGAGGCACCCATGCCGGATACGTGGGTGACCTACTTCCTCTCCAAGGACATCGACGGCGATTGCCAGCGCACGGAGAACCTGGGCGGGCGCATCCTCGCCGCGCCCCAGCCCGTGCAGCTGGGGCACATGGCCCTGCTTGCCGATGCCGCCGGTGGCATGTTCGGCCTCATCCAGCCCTCCGGCCCAGAGCACTTCGTTGCCGGTGGCGAACCCGGCACCCCGGTATGGCACGAACTGACCGCCACGACGCGATTCCGGCAGGCCATGGACTTTTATGGAGAGCTATTCAACTGGGAGATTCGTGCCATGGAGTCTGAGGACGAGAACTTCATTTACGCCACCGCGGAAGAAGACGGCGCCCCGTTCGCGGGCCTGTGGAATGCCGAAGGCCAGTTCCCACCCCAGGTGCCAAGCTTCTGGCAGACCTACCTAGGGGTGCGCGATATCGATGCAGCCGCCAAGAAAGCGGTAGAGCTTGGTGGTGAAATCATCCGCGAGCCGTGGGACTCCCCCTTCGGGCGCATGTGCCTGCTCGCGGATTCCACCGGCGCGACCGTCACCCTGACTGAGGTCGAAGACGCGCCCGAGGATGAGCCCAGCGAATCCGATGACGTGCTCAACCCCACCAGGGGCTAAGTGGCAGGCAAGAGGCGTTTTATGTCAGACTCCTCTGATTTGGCACAGCGCGTGCTAGCCATCGTGGCCGTTATCCCGCCCGGCAATGTGTCCTCCTACGGGGAGGTGGCAAAACTCGCCGGGTGCGGGGCCCGCAATGTCGGCACCGTGATGAATGGGCACGGTGGTAACGCCGCCTGGTGGCGCGTGGTCCGCGCCAATGGCGCCTCCCACGATCCCGTTCGTGCGGAAGAATACTGGGACCGCGAGGGCATCGAGCATTCTCACGGGCGCGTCGCCATGCATAAGCACGGCATGGATGCGCGGGACCTAGCGGTATTGATGCGATAGATAGTGCAGTAGGAAAACTTTTTGCAGTTATAGACTGCGGTGCGGCACCTCTCCAGCTACGCTATATGCGTTATGAAAAAATTAGCTATTGGTTCTCTCGTTACCGCACTTTCCTTCGTGACCATTCCCGCTGCCCAAGCGGTCAGCCTCGATCCCCAATCCGTGCCTGATCGTACGCAGATCACCGTTAGGCACGATTCCGGCGCCACCGTCTCTACCGCCAATAGCCACGAGTCCCGCCCGGCGCTATCCTTGAGCAAGCTCTACCTGGGATATTGGGTGCTCAAGTATGGTTCTGCCGCCGATAAGGCCCAAGTGGAAAATATGATTCGCTATAGCGACGATAATGTGGCAAGGGAGCTAGACCGCCGCTACCCGCAGGCCATTCCCAGCATCATCCAGGAATTCGGGCTGAGCGAGACTCACTACACCGGCTACTGGGGAACCACGCAGACCTCGAGCGAAGATGTCGCGCGGTTTACTGCCGAGATCCAGCACGATCCCGTAGCGGCGCCCATTTTCGCGGGAATGGCTACCGCAGCTCCCGTGGCCGCGGATGGATACCGACAGGATTTCGGCACCGACCACATTCCCGGAGTATGGGGCACCAAATTCGGTTGGTCCGATGACCGCACCATCCACGCCTCCGTATCTACTGGGCATGGGTTTACCGTAGCCGCCAACACCTACGGCGATGCGCAGACCCATACCGCTGATGTCACGCGCGGCGTCAACAATGCCCCAGGCGGCGGATCCAGTGAGGCCATCGGCGCGCGCATCGAAAACGGCCTCAACCTGCCAGAACCTGCGCAGCAGGCGCTTCGCGATGCCACCCGCACCGCGGCCGATCTTGAGCGCCAAGCGTGCGCGAACGCTAATCAAGCCCTGGCGCAGGTAAGCCAAGTTCGGGTGTGCCAATAAGCGGCGAGGGACTGGCCGTTAGATCAGGTTCCAGACGGTCACGGCCATGATGACAAGTCCCATGCCAAAGACGAAGTAATTCCAGATGTCGTTTTTGAACTGGGAATAGTCATCGACCTTTTTAAACATGTAGACCGGCACCAGATAGACCAAGAATGCCACGAAGATGCCACCAACTACTGAAATCATGTCCATGATGGAGGGGTTGAAGACGGCTACGAGGGTCGTTGCCACGAATACGATGACATAAATGATGTTGAGCAGCGCGCGGCGCGAGAGCTTATTGGCCATGCGGGGAACGGCAATGCGCAGGAGGTACTCCGTGCCTTCCTCGGAACCAAGCATGTGTCCAAAGTAGGAAGAAATGATCGCACACATGGTAATAAGCGGTGCCATATATCCAATGAACGGCGTGCCCGTGACGTTGGCGAAATAAGACAGCACCGGGATGTTCTGATCGACGGCCTCGCTCAAACCGTCCGCGCCGAGCGCGAGGACGCAGGACCAGACGAAGAACATGGTAAATACCACGAGCATTGCGGCGGTGTAGAGCTCCACACGAGAGACAAACTTCTCCGTCTTTTTGCCGTAGGCCGGCTGCACGTCAACGGAGAACTGAGATAGCGCGGCCATGTGGGAAAAGGAAAAGACCAGCACCGGCAGGATAAGCAGGATGCCCTTAAGGATTCCCCAGATACCGCCTTCGTATTCAACGTTGAGGAAGCTTTCGAAATCCCACTTGGGGATCAAATAAATGGAGGTTGCCGCCAGGGCGACGATAAGCGGGTAGACCAGCATCTGGGCCAGCCACAGCATGGGGCGGCGGCCGATGGCAAAAAGGCCCGTCATAACGCCCACGCAGGCAATGGACAATATCCACCGATTGATGCTTGGCCCCCCGAGCTGGTTGACGATGAAACTATCGACCACATTGGTAATGCTGATGCCATAAATGAGCACTGTTGGCACGATGGCCAGCCAATACAAGACGGCGATGAAAAGGCCGCTATTGCGGCCAAGGTAGTAGCGCACCAGCTCTAGGACGTCTTTCCCGTGTTGTTCTTGTGGTGCGCCGCTGACTATGCGGGCGTAGGTCCGGTGGGAAAAATACACCAGCGGGAAGATGAACACGGTGGCGAAGACGAGCGGCCAAAATCCGAAGGCGCCGGCGTTGAGCGGCAAGAAGAGGATGCCGGCACCAACACCGGTGCCAAAAAGCGCGATGACCCAAGACAGGGCGGAGCCCACTGCCTTCTGCCGGTTGGCTTCCTCTGCGGAATTTGTCGGAGCTGCCCCCTCGGTACTTTCCGTGCTGTCATCCGTGCGGGACTCGTGGGTTGGGGCATTCATGAAGGTCCTCAGTCCTTAAAGTGGAGGATAGGTGGCAAAAGCGCCTTGTAGAGAGTGTAGCGAAGCTCACCACCACCATGTGCCTTAAACCACAGATTTTTGCGGCCGGGGGAGTCTCAGGATGCTTAGGCGTCCAAAGCAAGCGCGTTTCTCCGAAAATCGAGGGAAATTTTGGCGGAATGCGGTTGTTTTGGACATTTTGGGGAAACAAGCACGCTTGGGGCTAGCGAGTGAAGACGAGCGCGTCCTCCGCAGTGCTGTGGCTGTAGCTGTCATCGTTGTGTGCGTAGTTATTGCCGCGCAGGATGAGCCAGATGCTCAGCGGGTACAAGATGATTGCCACGGAGAGGGCTTGGATGACGGCCGCGGTATCGGAATCGTGCAGGTAATTCCAACCAAAGTGCAGGAGGAAGGATACCGCGAGGCAGCCGAGTGCCACGCCGATGCGCCACCAGAGAGGCTTGGCCGCCGCGTAGAGGGCCCAGCCGATGCCCCAACCGGCGAGCGCCGTGAGCAAGACGTGCAGGCCAGGGCCAGCGATAAGGCGCAAGCCCCACATCTGCATGAGCCCCGCAAAATCGCTATCCGGGTGAGTGGTAGCGCCCATTGAGCCATAGAGGATATTTTCGTTGGCCTCAAAGCCCAGGCCAACGACGGCGCCGACCATCCACCCGTGCCAGGGGCGGTTGAGTTGGCGGAAGGACATCAGGACGAATAAAACGCCGGTGGCCTTGGAAATCTCTTCGGGATAGGCACCGCTCCATGACATAAAGGAATCGACCCACCCAGAATTGATGGCGAGCTGCATGACCGGGGTAGAGCTTATAGATGCCAAGCTAATAGCCATGCCGGAGCCCCATAAAAAGGCAAGCGGTGCCCATACGCGCGCCGGGCGCGCCCACATAGGGCTCAGGCGCAATAGTGCGATGACTATTGCAACAAGGATCGCCGCAATGAGGATGCTGATAATGCCCATCAGCGGTGAGATCAATAGGGTGATGACCGTCTGGGAGATAAAACCGATAAGGCCCAGACCGGAGAAAATCCACAGCGCGGTGCGAAAAAGCTTAGACATTTAAACCAAGGCCTTTCCAGAAAACTCCTCGATATCAGCAGTGACTTCTTCTGGTAGTTCGTCTTGCCCGAAGGCTTTCCAGAGGCGTTCAGTGGTTGTGCGCGTTGCGGCGGATTCCCCGGTGACGGTGACCACCCAGTCCTTATTCTCGTCCGCACCGGTGCCGTTGATGGAGATGGCGGCGGTGGAGGAGGGGGCATCGGCAAGCGCGAGGGCACCATCTTTTCCTTCATAGACCTCGCCCTCTGGAAGGCCTGGAGCCATGCCATAGGCCCGGACCATGCGGCGCAGGGTGTGCTCATCGTCGTCGGTATCTTCCACGATGACCGCCTGTACGGAGGTGTCACCGCAGGTCCAGCCAACGCTGGCCAGCGAAGTATAGTCGCGCTCGCAGTACAGATCGGACACGGTAATATCCCAGTCCTGGCTGGGATCAGACAGGGTTACCTGCTCCACATCGGCGGGGTGTGGTGGTAGCACCGCGTGGACGATGGCGGGCAAGGCAAGCACCACCGTCACGAAGGCGATGACGGCAATAAATAGGCTGCGCGGCCGGGCTGGTGGAAAGCGGAATTTTTCCATAGTCCATACCTTAACTGGAAGGTTTGGCCTACAGTGGCAACCATGAAAGATCTTTATCAATTAGTCAACGGACCTTGGGTAGAAAATCACGTTGTCCCAGATGATCGCGGTGTGGATGGCACCTTCCATGCACTGCGCGATGAAGCAGAAGAATTGGTTCATGACATCGTCAAAGACAACGATGGCCGCCCCGGCAAGCTGTATGCGTCCTTCATGGATACAGAGGGCGTGAATCGCGCCGGCATGGCCCCGCTGGATGCGGACCTTGACCGTCTGAGCGCTGCCGACCCCACGGAATTGGCGCACCGCTTGGGCGAGCTCGAGCGCGAGGGCGTGGGGGCGCCGGCGACGTTCTGGGTGGAAAAGGACTCCGGCTCGGAAGAGGCCGTTGCCTATATCGTGCAATCCGGCTTGGGCCTGCCGGATGAGGCCTACTATCGCGAAGAAGCGCACGCGGAAACGCTGGCCGCCTACGAAAAGCACGTGGCGGAGATGCTGGGCTTTATCGAGCCCACCCGCCTGTTTGGCCTCGGCACCGAGGTTGCAGCCGAGCGCATCGTGGGCTTAGAAAAAGAGCTGGCGGCGGGCCACTGGGACGTGGTTTCTACCCGCGATGCGGTAAAGACCAATAACCCGTGCGAGTTTTCTGAGCTGCCCTCCATCACCCAAGCCTTGCTCGCCGGCGGAAAGCTGCCGGAGCACCGCGTGGTGAATATGATGCCGTCCTACCTGGAGCACCTGGAAAAGCTCTTTACCGCTGACCGCATGGCCGATTGGCAGCTGTGGGCCACCTGGCACATCCTGCGCTCCCGCGCGGCCCTCTTGCCGGAGGAAGTAGGCGCCAAGAACTTCGAGTTCTACGGCACTCGGCTCTCTGGTGCTACCCAGCAGCGTGACCGCTGGAAGCGCGCGGTGGGCTTGGCAGAAAGCCTGGTAGGAGAGGAAATTGGCAAGGAGTTCGTGGACGCGCACTTCCCAGAATCCTCCAAGCGCGAAATGGATGAGCTGGTGGACTACCTCATCGCCGCCTACCGCGAGCGCATTTCCCAACTGGAGTGGATGACCCCGCAGACCCGCGAGCGCGCCCTAGAAAAGCTCTCCCAGTTCAAGGCCAAGATTGGTTTCCCCGATACCTGGCGCGACTACTCCGGGCTGGAAATTTCTGACCAGGGCGCAGATCTGATTGCCAATGCCCGCGCCGGGTCCGCCTTTTCCCACGACTATGAACTGACAAAGATTGGCAAGCCCGCCAACCGCGATGAGTGGGTCACCACCCCGCAGACCGTCAATGCCTTCTACAACCCGGTGGTCAATGACATTACCTTCCCAGCCGCCATCCTGCGCCCGCCGTTCTATAACCCGGATGCGGATGCCGCTGAGAACTTCGGTGCCATTGGTTCTGTCATCGGGCACGAAATTGGCCATGGTTTCGATGACCAGGGCTCGCAATTCGACGGCCAGGGCAACCTGAACTCCTGGTGGTCCGATGAGGATCGCGCGGATTTCGAGGCGCTTACGGCAAAGCTGGTGGAGCAATTCGATGGCCAGGTCCCCACGGTGCTGAAGGAGGCTGGCACCGAATCTTCCGGCGTCAACGGCAAGTTCACCTTGGGTGAAAACATTGGTGACCTGGGCGGACTGGGAATTTCCGTGGTGGCTTACAAGAACTACTGTGCCGATAAGGGCATTGACCTGCTGGGCCAAGAAGAGGAATTTGTGGTCGATGGCGCCGAGCCGGAATTGGCCGAGCACACCTATAACGGCCTGCAGCGCTTCTTCTTGTCCTGGGCTCGCGTCTGGCGCACGGCCATCCGCCCGGAGATGGCGACCCAGTACCTGGCCATTGACCCGCACTCGCCCGCGGAGTTCCGCTGCAACCTCATCGCCGCGAATATCGCGGAGTTCTACGAGGCCTTCGACGTAGACAAAGATTCCACGATGTACCTGGCCCCAGAGGACCGGGTGACCATCTGGTAAATCAGCTCTCCCCGAGCCCGCCTTGTGCACATCATGTGCACGCGTAGGCTCGGGGATATGACTGATGCACACGATAAAGATCCGCACCGGCCGCTAGAGCCCGGCCAAGAATGGCACATCGGCGGGCAAGACCGCCAGATGAGCGAAGAAGAACAGCTAGAGCAGCTGGTTTCTTATATTGATGCCCATTATGAGACGCCTGATTTCCGCCCGCCCTGGGCCGGCGGTGGCTCGCCGGAGGCGGACCACTATTGCGCACTGTTGCCCGACCGCATCACCCACGCCGCCATGATGGTTTTGGGTACCGGTGTTAATCACGCGCTTCCGGGTACGGCGTTTACGGACGGCATTGCCGTGGAGCCTGCCGAGGTCGGCGTCATTTTCCGCCCCTCCGAACCCACCGGCCGGTGGGCGGTATCGCTACACTCCGGCGGCTGGTGGCGCGGCGATGGTAAGGCGCTGGAGATGCAGTGGCGCCCCGAGGTTGCTGCCGCCGCGCAGCTTTCCGGCACCACGATCATTGACGTGGATTATCCGCTCGCCCCGGAGCATACGGTCAAAGACATGGTCGCGGCGGTCAACCGCGCCATTGATTACGCCCGCGAGCAGGGCGCCTCCCACGTCACCACGTGGGGATATTCTTCCGGCGGTGCGTTAGCAGCACTTGCGCCTGCCGATGCCCTCTTGCTCACCTTCCCCGATTTCGGCGCCCTGGCCAACCTGCCGGAGGATTACCGCGTGGGCTATGAGCTGCCTAAACAATTCCCTGAGACCTTCGTGCAGACCGCGACCGAGGATGAGATAGCCGATCGCGTCCACATCCCCCAAGCTAAAGAACGCGATTACGTCTCGACACACCGCGTGTCCACCCCAGCCGTGGCGCGCCAGCGGGTACAGGATGCAGCCGAATTTTTGCGCGGTGAGCTGGCGCAATAGATTAGGGCTCCATTATTTCAGCGATAATCGGGAACTCATGCCAATAAGGCTGCGACTAGTGAGCCATGAAGACTACAACTCATGGTGCGCTATCGCGCCTGCATAAGTTTGCCGGCGTGATCGTCGCGCCGTTCCTCATTGTTGCCGCGCTCAGTGGCTTTTTTACGCGCTCGCGCCCACCCTTGAGCAGTGGGTGTACCACGATGAAATCACCGCCACCGCGCAGGGCAGCCCGCGCAGCTTGGATGAACAGATCGCCGCGGCGCAGCGCCAACACCCCGGCGCCGCGGTGGCCGCGGTGGAGGCGTCTGAAGATCCGGAAGAGACCACCCGCGTGCTGTTCACGGATCCAGATGCCAAGAGCCCCAGCTACACCCACGCCGTATTCGTCGATCCAGTGGACCTGCGCATTACCGGCGAGGAACAACAATACGGCGGTTCGCGGGCGCTGCCGCTGCGCACGTGGTTGTCCAACGGCCACCGCACCTTGTGGTTGGGCGAGCCCGGCCGCATCTATGCGGAGCTCGCCGCCTCCTGGCTCGGTGCACTGACGATCGCCGGTGTCTATCTCTGGCTCAAGCGCAGGAAGAAAAGCCAGAAGAAAAACAATAAGGCGCTGCGGATACACGCCCGCTTGGGCAGCTGGTTGCTGCCCGGGTTCCTATTCCTCACCATTACCGGCTTGACCTGGTCGATGGTTGCCGGAAGCAATATTGGCAAGGTGCGCGAGGAGCTCAACTGGAAGGAACCATCCGTGGCAACTTCTGTGGCAGAAGCCAGCACCGGTGCCGGTGTCCATGCCTGGCACGCGGGACACGCGGGTCATGCTGGACATAGCGGCGGTGAGGCCGTAGACAACGACGTGCTCGAGGGCGCGCAGACGGCCTTGTCCACCGCCCGCAGCGAGGGGCTTACCGGGGTGCTGCGGATGACCCCGCCGGAGCAAGCCGGCGATGCCTGGACGGTGCGCGAGGGGCGCGCGGCATACAAGCTGCGTAGCGATGCCGTAGCGGTCACCGCAGATGGCCGTGTCATCGACCGCATCAATTCGGCGGATTGGCCGCTCGCCGCCCGGCTGACCTCCTGGCTTATCCAATTGCACATGGGCACCCTCTTCGGCATCTACAGCCAGGTGGCCTTGGCCGCGCTGGCGCTGGGCCTTCTCGTCATCAGCATCGCCGGGCTGTGGATGTGGTGGAATAAGCCGCGCCGCCGCCTCCCCGAGCTAAAAATAACCCCCGTCGTGGTGGCAGGGGTTGTGATCTACTCGATCATTGCGCCGCTATTTGGAGCCTCGCTGCTCCTCTTCTTCGCCGGCGATTGGCTGGTACGCCGGCTGCGGCCCCAGTCCCGATCCCGGTCCCGGTCCGGCTCTCAGTCCGGAACGGGCCGCAGCAACGGGGCCAGTGGGCCTACTGCTCGCCTTCTGGCCGGATCTTCATCTCGGATTCTTTCCACAGTCCAGAACGAGTAACGTCCTCATAATCGATCTCTGCGTTGGCTGGGGTATTGCCCTGTGAATCGGTACGCAATTCGTACTTTTCAATGGCGCCCCAGTCGCGGGCCCAATCGTTATTGAGGTAGCTCGGGATTTCGTAGGAGTAGTTCACCGCTTCCGCAGTGGACATGGCACCGCCGCCTGAGAAGGATTGGAAATCCGTCAGGGAGGTTTGCGCCGCCGCATCTGGGAGGATGCGATACTCCGGAATCTCGGTTACGCCGGCGTAGTGGTCAAAGGTGCGCTGGCAGGGGAACTGCAGAGCCACCGCCCAGTCCAAGAGCGCGGGCTTTTCCGCAGGGAACTGGTTATTGATGCTGTCTAGTTCCGGCACGCGCGGTGGGGTGAAGGCTAGCCAGTCGTCTTCATCGGTGGAATCGTCCTCGGCCACTAGCCGTACGACATTGGCTTCTTCCGGCAATTCATCCATGGGCAGGCGCAGGTTGCGCCACTTGGGGGTGGCGCCGACATCGGAAAGCTCTTTTTCTCCCTTATCGGTGACCTTGCCATCCTCATCGATGGTGCCGTATTCCAAGGTGAGCTCCATGCCCTCTTGTTCCACATCATTGACATCGTGGTGATAAATCTTGCCCGCGGCACTGACAGCCAGAACCGGGGTATTTTCCGTGGTCTCCGGCAGGTGATACCACTTCGTGGTTACCTGGGACAGCGACTCTTGGCTTTCGGTGTAGGAGCCCAAGACTGGCACGCTGGTGTAGTCCAAGTTGAAGGGTAGGTGCATGGTCGAGCCATTGACGCCCTTCGTGCCGCGGACACCGCCTTCAGACGTATCGGTGCTTTCTGAAGCCTTCTTCCCAGCGCGGCGGGTCTCGTGCGAATCATCAGAAGAATCCCCGCCGGATTCCTTATCCGTCCCAGCGGTGGCATCGTCTTGGCTGGTGGAGTCGGAATCTTGGGAGCTATCTCCAATGGCACCCACAGAAGCAGAATCCTGATCCTCAGGCTCGATGGATTCGGGGATATTATTCGGCCCGAATCCGTTGCTGGTTTCATCCTTGTCTACCAAGGAATCGCCTAAGTCACCATCCACTGGGGTGAGGAAGGAGTCATTGGTATTGGTTTCTACCAAGGTTTCATTAGCCAGCGAGCAGGTATCACCGCGCAAGGATGCTAGGTTGCCCTTGCCCACTGAGTAGGAATCTGCCTGGGCGACGGTGGCCTTGGCAAAAGAAGCCATCGAAAAAGCCACCACAATGGCGCAGGCTACCGCGATGGGCGCGGACATGATGCCGGCCGAGCGCGATACCTTCGCGGCGGCTTCTTGCTTGAATTCTTTTTCCGTGCCCTCCTCTTGGGCCTGCAATTTGCGATGGCTGTGGCGCAAGGATTGCACCACGCCGACCGCGAGGACGACCAAGGAGATGGCGAGCAGGATCGAGTTGGCCTCAATGCCCTTGAACTGCACTGTGCGGTCCCACCATGGGATGCCGAAGGAGGATACGTACCACCAAGCATTCCAACCCGCGAAGGAGATGGCGAGCAAGAAGAGCACCGCGGCGATGCTAAAGGTGCGAGCGCGCGGGGAGCGCAACGCAAACCTGGATAGCACTACGGCAGCCAGCGCAGCGATCACCCCGGCGACACCGGCATAGATGCCAAAGTGGTGCGTCCACTTGGTCGGGGTGAACATGAGGAAGAACATCGACAGCGCGACGATGATGAGCAGGCGCTGGGTGGGGCCGACTGCGGCACCAATAACGCGGCGATCCTTGATAAACGCAGCCAGGATGAGCACCAAGCAAAACAGCATGGTGAGTACGGCGAAGCGGCGGGTCAGCGAACCATCCACGGATTCTTGGAAGAGCGTGGAATAACGGGCGTATTCGGCATACCACGGCAGCGACGGGCCGACCTCCGAGCGCACCCGGGTGGATTCAGCGACGCTGGCCAAGGTCTGATCTCCAAAGGCAGCGACGATGATGGCAGTGCCGGAAGCCAAAAATGGGGCAACCAAGCTAAGCCAACCGGTCGCGCCGCCGCCCATGGCGGGCACGCGCGCGGCCATCGCACGGAAAAGGTGCGGCAGGCTCACGAGGAATACGCCAACCGCAAAAAGGCCAGTGGGGCCGGCGGCGAGCGTAATCGTGGCAGCGATGGTGCCTACGGCTGCCGGCAGCAACCGGTGGGTGGCAATGGCGCGCTCAAAGGATGCCCACGTCACCATCACGCCTAGGGCCACGATCGGCTCTGGGCGGGTGCCGTTGTTATACGGCAGCCAGAAGGCTAGGAACATCAGTGCGGCGGTCCAGTGGCTGACGCGGCGGGCATCGACGATGTCTCCAAAGCGCGGCAGCATTTCCCGCGAAAGAATGAACCAAATAATGAGCCCCGAAATAAGTCCGGGCAGGCGGACGAAGACCGACGCCGTGGAAATCTGCGAAAGTAGCGCGACGAGGTCATAGTACGGTGAGCCGAATGGCGCCTCCGGCACGCCGTACCACCGGTAGTAGTTGGCCATGTATGTGGCGTTATCGAAGACGCGGCTCATAGAGAAGATGAAGCCATCGTCAGAGGTATTGGCACCGAAGATGTACCAGAGGCCCAAGACGGCGGCGACGACGCCATCGAGGGGGCGAATCTTCTTCCACGTCTCTGGCATGAAGCGCAGCTTTTGCCCATCAAGGCGGTCAATGCGCCACAGGCAGAACAGCGAGACAATCACCATAGCGACGCCGAGCCACATCGCGATGGACTTAATCAGCGAGGGAGAAGAAGTAAACCGCGAGTTGATATCGACGTGGATATTCAGCCCGTCATCGACCAAGTTCTGCACATTGGCATCATCTTTAAGCTCGGTATACACACCGGTGACCTGCGGGCGCAGGTCATCTTCGGTGGTCTTTTTGTGTTTGCCGACGCTGACGGTGGTGCCGTCACCGGTGGCGGAGATGTGCAGCTGGGCGTCATCGGAAAGCTGCGCTACTTCTTTAGCGCTTAAGGTCAGTAGGACCTCATCGAGCGAGACCACAGACAAGCCGTCATCGCCGGAACGGACAAATAGGCCGCGGTTCGATGCCTTCTTAGACTCGGGTGGGACGGTGCTGTAGACCATGTTTTGGCCATCGCGGAGCTCATCCACCGCGGACATGGGGATGGTGGCCTCCAAGTTTTCCGGCGCCACGGAGATAAGCGGTGCATTGATAGATTGCAGCGAATCATTCTGCGGCCAATCAAAGGAAGACTGGGTTTGGTTCACTGGCAATAGCGGGGTGGCTATAAAACACAGGAAACCAATTAACCCGGCGATGATCGCGGTCCAGCGCAACCCGGCAGGGGCTGTGGCGATACTTAGCCCGGAGGGGCGTGCTTCTTTCGATTTCGTTTTAAGGCTATCTGACACGGCGATTAGTGTACGTCAGTCTGGCCCAAGTTCCCGTGTGCACGCCCCGATAACCCCGGGGAAGTGTGGGTGAACTTACTTGGTTCGCACCGCCGTTACGAATGGACCCGTTTGCTCCAGCTCCCAGCCTTCCGCAAAGACCTCGGGGTTGAAGAAGACTGCGCGGTAGCGAATATTTGGCTGGTTAGGATAGATATCCTCAGCCAAGTGCACCTTGAACCCATCATCTTTATTGTCGAGGTCGCCGCGGAAGATGATGGCATCCGGCCCGCGCCACGGTGCGGAATCGAGGGATTTTTGGAACTCTGCAGGAGTAGAGTCCCATGACTCATCCGCCCAGGCTTCAATCTGGTCATTGCGGTGTTTGAATTCCCCGAGGGGATTTGCATAGTGGCTGGTAAAGGCGTTAAAGCCCCAGTATGGGTAGTAAGCCATGAAGGTTTTTTCATCCGTGAGGACTACCGTTTCGTTGGCCGTATAGCCCTGATCCTGGATGAAGTTGTGGATATCCAGATAATAATGAGCGGAATCGCTGGTAAAGCGATCCGCGCGCTCGCCGTAACCATCGGTATCACTGTAGGCGTGGTCGATGGCATCTTCGTTTGCCTCGGGAATCTGCTGGGCATAATGGACTCCAGCCAAGGCGAGGAAAATGCCAAAAACCGCCGTAATCCGCTTATTGGCCGCGTGGGAGAAACTAGCGGGGTACAGGCGGTGAATACCGGCTTTGCGGACTTCCGCAAGGGCAAGGACGCCCGCCGTCGCGAACAACAGCACCACGATGACCTCAAGGCGGAAGCTCAGTAGGGTGGTGCCGACCAAGGTCATCACCATGGACAGCACCGTCCATACATAAATGCCAATGATGGACAACCCCAGCGCGCGGACTTCCGCATCTCGCAACCGGGTGATAATAAAGATCAGACCGGCAAGACAGAGGAATCCTACGATGCTCAAGGAAAGGAACGGCACCGGAATTTGTGTGCCTTCCTCCGGCAAGTAGTGCTGCGCGGTAGCTTGCAGGGGTGCGGTCGAGTGCAGAACCTGCCAGAGGTATGGGGCCCAGGCGATGGCTGCGATGGCAAGCGATCCCACCGCGATGATGACTAGGCGCACGATGGGTCGCCACGTCCGCTCGTACAGTGCGGTGAAAACGGCGATCAGACTGACCACGGTTAGCGCTGCCGCGCCGGTGAACAAGGTATAGAAGGTAGCGGAGATTCCGAGGTAGATAGCGACCGCGGCGGTAGACAACGACGATCCTTTGAATGCGCGCGCGCTTAACACCGCGATGGCGGGTATGCCCATGGCGATGACCGCGGAATAAGGCTCTTCCGCCGCGATGGTCAAGGTAATGGCGGTGGTGGTAAGCGCAATAGCTGTTCCTACCGGCAGGGATTTAGTGAGGTGTTGCCAAATGGGAACGAGGATACAGCCTGCAACCGCGATGGAAATCAGGCCCCACGGCTGATAAACCTCCCAGCCGGGAATACCCAATATGGAGCCGAGCCGTCCGCCTAGCCAGAACCAGCCCAGCGGGTAAAACGTGGGCATGTCTGGGTAGTTCATGTCCGCATAGCCCATTTGATCTACTGACCGGGTAAGGAACTGGGTGCGGAATGCCTGGTCCACCTGCACGCCATCGAGCCATAAGCGCGAGGCAGACAGCGGCAGGCCCACGGTGGCAAGGGTCAATAAGGCGGGGGAGAGATACGTGATGGCGTAGGTCACCCACGTGCGCCAGCGCGGGCGAGAGAAATTCTCCTTGTAGTGGTCATAGAGCCACCACGCGCTAAAGCCACCTGCCAAGGCCAACGTCAAGATCACGCCGACCGTACACAGCGCGCGGGTGACCATGGAGGTATTAAAGGAGGGCAGGGAGACGGTTTTGAAGGCATACCAGCCGAAAAGCGTAATTGCCCCGCCGCCCAGCGCTGCGAAAATAATGCCCAGCAGGGTGCTGCGGTGCGACATGGCATCGGCGTGGTAGGCGGTGGTGCGTTTTTCCTCGCTCACGGGAACTGCTTGGGAAGGCGTAGCTGGGCTTGTCATGCCCTTTAGTTTCGCATACCTTAATCACTCTTCTGGGATTAGGCGCGGTGTGAGCTGGCTTATTAACCAACTAAGCGCGCAGGGCCGCGGGCCTTGAGGAGCCCGGCATACCCTGCGCGCAGGAACTGGTTAGAACGGCAGCTTGCGGAAGATGGGCTGCGGGATGAACTTGAATGCCAGCGATACGTACTTGAACAGCGGGTGGACGTAGATGGACTGCTTGCCATCGAGTACCGCCTGCACGGTGGCCTTGGCCACGTCAGAGACATTGACGGTCAGCGGGGCATCGCCGGCCTCGGCCGACATCTTGGTGCGAACCTGGCCCGGGCGGACGACGAGCACGTTGGCGCCAGAGCCGCGCAGTGCTTCATCCAGGTTGATGTAGAAGCCATCCACGCCGGCCTTGGAAGCACCGTAGACAAAGTTGGAGCGGCGCACGCGCATGCCGGCCACCGAGGACATCGCCACGATGGTGCCGTGGCCCTGGTGCCTGAACTTTTCACCCAACAGCACGCCGACGGAGACGGGCGCGGTGTAGTTGGTCTGGGCAGAAGCCACGGCCTTGTCGTGGTTTTGCCACAGCTCTTCCTGGTCCCCCAGGGTGCCAAAGGCCACGATGGCGATATCGACATCGCCGCGCTCCCAGGCCTTATCGATGACCGCCGGGTGCGAGTCAAAGTCGGTGGCATCAAAGTCCACGACCTCGACATCCGCGCCGCGGGCCTCCAGGTCAGCCTGCGCCTTCTCGATGCGCGGGGACTGGGCGCGGGCAGCCAGGGTGACCTTGGCAGGGCCGCGCTCAAGGAATTCGGCGACGACGCCGAGGCCGATTTCAGAGGTACCGCCCAAAAGCAGGATGTGCTGGGCTTGGCCTACTGCATTAAGCATGGTTTAAAAAATCTCCTTCATGAGGGGTGGTGATGAGTCCAGTGATTAGTGCAGCTCGAGGCGGCGGGACATATCGGAGGCAAAGACCCCGGTGGGGTCGATGTCATTGCGGGTCTTGAGCCAGCCTTCTAGGCCCGGGTACATCTGGTGGAAGTTCTCGGCAGAGGTGCGCGATTCCTTTGCCAGGTACAGGCGGCCGCCAAACTCCATGACGCGGCGATCCAGGTCATCGAGAAGCTCGCCCAAGCCCGGGCGGATGGGGAAGTCCACGCAGACGTTCCAGCCCGGCATCGGGTACGACAGCGGAGCGCGGTTTCCTTCGCCGAAGAGCTTGAATACGTTCAGCGCGGAGTAGTGGCCGGAGCGCTGGATATCGCGGATGATCTCCTTGAATGGCTCCACGGCCTCTGTGGGAACGACGAACTGGTACTGCAAAAAGCCCTTGGAACCGTAGCCGCGGTTCCACTCGCCAATGAGATCGAGCGGTTGGTAGAACTGCGTCAAGTTCTTTACCTGGTTCTTCGCCGGCGCGCCCATGGTGTAGTAGGCCAAGCCCACAGCGGATAGGCTGAGCTTATTCAGCGTCCAAGACGGAAAGATATCCGGCACGGTCATCAGCTGCGGCGCGTTGAACTTCAGCGGATCCTTCGCCAGCTTGGGGGCCAATTCCTCGAGCTGCGCCAAGGTGGCCAGCGAGCCGCGGGAAATGGTGGAGCGGCCCAGCTTCGGCTCTGGGGAGATGACATCGAACCAGGCGGAGGAATAGGTGTAATTGTGCTCCGAACCATCCGAGTGGAAGGCAATGGTTTCTTCCAAGTTATCGGTGCGATCCGTATCCGCGATGAAGTAGGCGGTCTCCGTCTTGGTCATGCGGATAGTAGCGCGCAGGATGATGCCGGTAAGGCCCATGCCGCCGATGGTGGCCCAGAAGAGCTCACCGCTGGGGTCATCCTCGCTGCCCTCTGGGGTGAGGTGGAGAACGCGGCCATCAGCAACCAGCAGATCGATGGAGACCACGTGGTTGCCAAAAGAACCGGCGGAGTGGTGGTTCTTGCCGTGGATATCGGGGCCGATGGCGCCGCCGATGGTGACCTGGCGGGTGCCCGGCAGGACTGGAACCCACAGGCCATAGGGCAGCGCGGCCTTCATGAGCTGGTCAAGGGTGACGCCACCATCGACATCAACAAGCGCGGACTCCGGGTCAATGGAGTGGATCTTGTTCAGCTTTTGCATGTCGATGACCAGGCCGCCACCATTTTGGGCGGGGTCACCATAGGAGCGCCCCATGCCGCGCGCGATGACGCCGCGGCGCAGGTGGGCGGGCTTGTCCGAGTTATCGTCCGCAACCTGTGCCACTGCATTCTTGATGACGTCCACGTCTTCCGTGGACAGCACATGGGCGGTCGTGGGGGCGGTGCGGCCCCAGCCGTGCAGGGACTTTTCGGTGGTATGTAGTTCCATCTCTTACTCTTTGCTCGACGGATTGTATCGATGTACCAGCCTACCTAGCTCATAGTGCGGTGGCTGGAGTGACGTTCGTGATATTTAAAACATCGTGGGGCACACAGGCGGCTCCGAATGGTGTGTTTCAGAGATCCATGATCTCGCGGATTTCTTCCGGCAAGTCCGCTTGGGACTCAATGGTGGGCCCTTCATAGCTGCCCAAAATCTCGTACACGCGGCGGCGCGAAGTGGAATCCAAAATCGGCATTTCCTCTGCCATCAGGCGCGTCATAAAGGGGCTAAGCGGCAGATTGGTGTGCTTTGTTGCTTCAAAATGCCCGTTGCGCTTATCGTCCTCGGCCCGCTCATCCTGAGCGGCTTGCTGGGCGGGTGTCATATGCTCTGTCTTTTCCGAGTACATGCGCAATAGCTTACCGCCGCTTAGAGTGGTCGCTATGACAAACAACCGCGAAGCAGCAGAAGAATCCCGCGATAATTACGCCCTCGATGACACCTTGGCCGGTCGCATCACCCAAGCGGCCGCACAGGGCATCGTCACCTCCTACCCGGACTGGATTAAATCCACAAAGGGCCTTATTACCGCCTACGTTTTGTCCACGATTGGTTTTGGCGCATTGGTGGCCTATACCAACGCCCAGGCCGAAGAGGACGGCGATGAACCGCGCTCACCGCAGGAATTTGCGGATAAGGGCCTGAAACTCTGGGCCATTTTGGCGGCGGTGCTTATCCTGGTGGGCCTTGCTCTATGGGCCGATGTAGCCGTGTCCCGCAAGGTGGTGTCTTTCCTGCGCAAGCGTGGCGTTAAGCGCCCGTGGACGCTGTTGGGAGCTATCGGAGCGGCAACTACGTTTATCATCAGCGAGCTCGAAGCGCGCGATATAGAAAAACTGGCTTCTTAAAATTTGCGTATGGTGGGGCCCATGAATGCAGGGGTCACCGATATTTCACAGGCACGGGCTCGCCGTGCCGACCCGCTGCTGTCATTAAAGCGGGAACCGCTCACCGTCATCTGCCAAGCCTCCAATATCCGTGCGGATGGGGAAGTCCACCGCCAAATCGGTTTTAGCGATGCGCTTACCTTGCATGAGCTGCAGAAAGTACTACACATCTGCTTTGGTCTGCCGGATGAAAACTCCCCGTGGCACTTTTACGAGCACAGCGATGCCCGCGGCCCGCGCCTTGACCCAGAGCGTCAAGCCTCCGAATTCCTTTGGCGCGAGGGCGACCAGATCGATTTTGTGTGGGGCCTCTGGGACTTTGAGCTGGTGGTCGCAGAAATCTATCCCCGCGATAATGGCACCCCCAGCGCGCTGTGCGTGGGCGGCTCGGGCAACCTCTTCGCGCCCTTTGAACTTACTGCGGTGAACCGGGAATTGACCGGTGAAAAAATCACCGATGAAGTTCTGGCACAGGTTAAACCCCAGGTAAGGGCGCTCATCGAGCGCACCAAGCTCTATGACTTTGTTCCGCTCTTACAGGCCATGGATTTAAACCGCGGAAGCGATCTGCCGGCGGCCACGGCTGAGACGCTGGCTAGCCTGCCGCGTGAAGTCACCAATGAGGGAAAAGATGCCTTTTGGTCCATGGCCTTGGCGCTGTCCTGCATGGGTGGTGACGAGCTGACCGATTCCGTGGTGGAAACCACCATGGATGCCTTGGGCTGGGTCAACGATGATGGCAACACCTTGAAAGGTGCGGAGATTCGCGCGCTGTGCGATGCCTCCTTGCACCAGCTATCCCAGATTGGTGCCTACGGCAAGGACGCCGCCGCGCCGGTGTACCGCCTAGACATGTACCGAGCGCTGCTGCGCGGGTAAGCTAACTGCCTGTGACTAATCCACTTGAAGATGCTGCAGAAGTAAAGCGCCCCTCCAGCTCTTTGAAGCAGCAGCTGGTGCGATTTATTGCGGTGGGTGTTTTTGCCGCCGTCATTGACTATGGGTTGACGCTGTTATTGACCCACTTAGGTCTGCACCGCTCTGGGGCGAAGGCGATTGGTTGGGTCTTTGGCACCATCGCTGCCTATCTGGCCAATGCGCGCTGGACCTTTGGCACGAAGGTGTCCGGCCGCACGGCCGCGACGGTGGGCGTGTTATACGTATCCACCTTTGCCGTGCAGAATTTCTTGTACTGGGTGCTCAATGAGCCCCTCATTTCCTTAGGCTTCGAGGGCGCGGTGAAAGACACCATCGCCTTCGTCATTGCCCAGGGCGTGGCGACGGTGACCAACTTTGCCATCCAGCGAGTCTTTATCTTTAAGGAAAAATAGGCCCGCGGCGCGCCTTAGGATCGATTTTCGGGGCGGCGGAAATCCTCCCGGCGCCCGCGGTTGTGCAGCTTGAGCCACTCCAGGAAGCCGGCCGGATCGTGGCGTTGGACCAAGAAGAACCAGCCAAAGCGAGCAAATTCCTGGGGCAAAAGCTTGCGCATGCCGCGCTGCCACAGCAGGTAGCCGCGGTTGCGGTAGGTGAAAAAGCGCTTGAACTCGCCTTCCGGGTACTGGGTATGCATCTTGCCGCCCAGGATTGGCTTGAACTCATCCGAACCGTCCGGGTGCAGGTAGCTCGTGGTCAAGGCGGTGCCGAAGGACAGCCCGGAGTTGACCAGGCGGCGATGGTATTCCACCTCATCGCCGCGGATGAAGAGGCGATAATCCGGCACGCCGATGGTCTGCATTGCCGCGGCGGAAATCAGGGCGCCATTAAACAGGGAAGCGATCCCGGGCAGGAAGTCTCCTTCCAGCTCCTCCATGCGGCGGCGCCACACCAGCCCTTGGCGCAGCGGGAAGGCCAAGCGGCCGGGATCGTCGATATTGCACACGGCAGGTGAGACTTCGTGCAGGTTATTATTTCCTGCCACGCGGTAGAGCTCTTCTAATACGCCGTAATCGGCAGGGCGGCCATCATCATCGGCGCACCATACGGCATCGGCACCCAGTGATAGCGCGGTGAGAAAACCTAGAGCGAAACCGCCCGCACCACCTAGGTTGGTCTTGGACGGCACGTAGACCGCGCGGTCGCCTGCCAGGGATTCCACCACGTCACGGACCGCATCCTCAGCGCCATTATCCACCACGATGACCCATTGCACGGGGTGGGTTTGGTTGACTACCTTTTCGAGCGAGGCGCGCAGCAATTCCGCACGCTGGTGGGTGACAATGACGGCAGCGGTGGTACCGGTGGAATCAAGGGTGGCAGTCATGCGTTCCATCTTGCCACCGGGGGATGGATCTGCTGCGGATAAACACTCCGCGTGGGCTAAGCTGACTTCCTATGGACAGCATGTGGCCACCGTTTGGGCTGACGATTCGCGCGAGCGATACTACCCACCCTGGCGTGGAACTACGCGTGATGCGCGATGAGGATATTGCGGCAATCGCCGGTGTGGCGCCAGAGGATATCTACGGCGCAGACATTCCGGATTACGCCTTTCCGTGGTTATTCAATCCCAGGATGAATACGCCTGCAGCGGCGGCCCAGTTCCGGTGGACCAATCGGGCGCAGCTGCGCCCAGAAAAGTGGTCCTTGGACTTCATCGTGCGCGATGCGCACTCGGGGGAAATCCTGGGCACCATCGATGCGCGGGCGGAGGACTTCGCTACGACGCGAGAAATCGCGACCGGTTCCTGGGTCTTTCACCGGTTCCAGGGCCAGGGAGTGGGCACGCTCATCCGGCACGCGGTGGTGTCCTTTGGCCTCGATTACCTGGGCGCGCAGGCGATGAGCACGAGTTGGGTGGCGCACAATGAGGCCTCGGCGCGGGTGAGCCAGAAGCTGGGCTACCAGGTGGTTTCTGAAGGAGAAGAGAAGGCGGGGCCGCAGAATAGTTCGCAGCGGCACGTGACTGCGCGCGTGGCAGCCCCCAATTACAAGCGCCCGGATGACCTGCACGTGGAGGTCTCTGGGCTGAGCCAGCAGCTGCTGGGGATGCTGCGCTAGCTCCTACTCGGCAGCGTCTTCGCCCTCAAAGCGCTGGCGCAGATCGCGCACGTATTCGCCTACTTCTGGGCCCTCGTACTGGCCCACGACGTCCGATACCTCGCCCACTGAGCGGATTTCGCCGTGATCGATCCACAGCGCGGTATTGCACAGCTGCGCCAAAAAGTCATTGGAGTGGGAGGCAAAGACCAAGATGCCGGAGCGCTTGACCAGCTCTTGCAGGCGCACGCGGGCCTTGGCCATAAAGGCTGCGTCGACGGCGCCGATGCCCTCATCCAGCAGCAGGATTTCCGGCTCAATGGAGGTCACCACGCCAAGTGCTAGGCGCACGCGCATACCGGTGGAGTAGGTGCGCAGGGGCATGGACAAGTAATCGCCCAGCTCGGAGAACTCCGCGATTTCATCCATCTTTTTCTTCATCTGCTTGATGGACTGGCCCAAAAACAGCCCGCGGATGATGATGTTGTCGTAGCCGGATACCTCCGGGTCCATGCCCACGCCCAAGTCAAAGACGGGGGCGACGCGCCCGCGGACATCGGCGGTACCGCGCGTGGGCTCGTAGATACCGGAGAGCAGGCGCAACAGCGTGGACTTGCCGGCGCCATTGTGGCCAACGAGCCCGACGCGATCGCCTTCCCGCAGGTGCAGGTTAATATCCCGCAGCGCCTCAACCACCACGGTGTTGTGGTCATTTTTCCCAATGGCACCACCCGCGGTAGAAAGCATGGCCTTTTTTAGTGAGCGGGATTTGGCATCAAAGATGGGAAAGTCCACGCACGCGTTATACGTATCAATTGAGACCATCAGTTTTTATCCTTTCAACGAGCCTCATGGTGGGGTGGGAGTAAAGGAAGGGAGTCTATACCCAGTAGCTCACGCGGAAGCGCCACTTGCGCATGACGAGCCCGGCGATGAACAAGCCGATTGCGGTGCAGCCGATGACGATCCACCAGTGGTAGGCGGCAACGGGTTCACCAATCATTGGGGCGCGCACGATTTCCAGATAGTGATACAGCGGGTTGATTTCCGCGATGCGGGCGCGGTCCGCCACCGCACCGCCTTGGTCCTTGAGGGTATTGGTCATCCACACAATCGGGGTGACGTAGAACAATAGCTGCGTCAAGGCATCGAGCAGTGGGGCGACATCGCGAAAGCGCGTGGCGATGATGCCAAAGAACATGGTGACCCACACGCCGTTAATGAGCAGGAGCAGTAGCCCGGGGATAAAGAGGAAGAATTCCCAGCCCAAGTTGCGCGGGAAGATCATGATTAGCAAGAGCCAGATGATGAGGTTATGGCCCAAAAACAGGGTTTGGCGCCACACCAGCCGGTACACGTGCACCGAAAGCGGGGCGGGAAGCTGCTTAATCAGTCCCTCATTATCAATAAAGACCGTGGACCCTTCCTTAATGCAGCCCGAAATAAAGGTCCACATAATAAGGCCCACGGTGACGTGGGGAAGGAATTCCGCGACGGGAATCTGAAAAAGCATGGAATACAAGAGGCCCAAGGCAAGCGCCATCACACCGGTGGCGATGGTGATCCAGAATGGGCCGAGGACGGAGCGGCGGTAGCGCTGCTTGATATCTTGCAGGCCCAGCTTGAACCACAGCTCACGCTGCTGTGCACCCCGCATAAGGTCTGCGAAAGCAGCTTTGAGGGTCATGGACTGGGACGCTGGGATAGCCTCGCCTTCTGGCTGGGAGGTCATGCGGGCGATATCAGCGCGCAGTTGATTGTTATCTTGCACGCCCAACACCCTAGCGCGCGTGCTGGGCAAACGGGAACTACACGCCGCTAGCCTGGGAAAACAGTGATGCCCAGGGAAAATTCAGATTTGGGAAACTGAGAGCAAACGCGTATACAGTAGGGAATCGACCGCCACGTGGTGGCAGTTGTTCAGTGCGATGAAGAAGGGGACCTAATGCCAGCAGCTTCGGCACACTATGACGTCTTTAGTGCGCGAGGTTTGTACACCGGACTATCTGATGGCTGGACATACCTCAATGCGCACGCGGTGCCCCAAATTTCGGAGCGCGTGACCTCCGGCGTTGCCCGGTCTTTCCGGATGGCGACGGCGGTAGCGACGCAAGAGGGACCAGGCGGCGCCCACTCGGCCGCGCCCGAGCCGGGCCGGTTGGCAGGCGATGGCAACTATGCAGCAGCGCGCATGGCCATTGCGGATCTCACCGCTTCCAAGGCAGACCGTGTGGTCCTTGGCCCATCCCTGCCCGTGCTGTACCAATCCCTGTCGCGTGCGGCACGCCCACTATTGGGCAGCAATTCCTCGGTGGTGCTGTCCAAGCTGGATCCTCCCACGCTGTATTCCGCTTTTTCTGACGTGCGCGCCGATATCCGCTGGGCGCAGCCGGACCTTGGCACCGGCGAATTGCCGGGATTCCAGTTCGCAGAGCTTGTCGATGGCTCTACAAGGCTCGTTTCCTTTTCCGCCGCGCATGAGCTTTTGGGCACGGTATCCCCAGCTGAGGAGATCATTGACACGGTGCGGGGGCGTTCACGCGCCTGGACGCTTCTCGATGTCTCCGCTATCGCCCCCTACCGCCCCATCCGCTTCGATGAGCTTGGCACGGATATTATCGGCATCGATATCGGGCTGCTTGGCGGGCCGCAGATGGCTGCCTTGGTCTTTCGCGATACGCGCATGCTTCGCCGCCTGGATGCCCTCAACCCCGTCTATTCCAAGGAAGACGGACGCAAGCTAGAGACCCCCGTGTCCTCTGGTTTGGCCGGCGGCGTGGGGCCGCTGGTGGATCACCTAGCGGCCCTAGCCGGTGGGGATAAGGGATCGCGCCGGGTGCGGTTGCATAAGTCCATGACCGCCTTGAGTGCTTACCTCGAGGACTTGCGCGCGGATCTTTATGCTTTCTTAAGCACCCTGCCTGCCGTACATATTTTGGGCGTGACCGGGGAAGCCGCCGCCGGAGCCTCCGATGATCGCTTGCCCCGCTTGACCTTTGCGGTCCAGGGCGTGCCCGCGGAGACGGTGTACAAGCGCCTCTTTGATAATGGGCTTGTCACCACGTTGGCCCCGCAAACACCGCTGCTGACGGAAATGGGCGTGGAAGAGATCGGTGGTGCCGTCACCGTGGCACTGGGGCCGTTTAATACGTACCACGATATCGAGCACCTCGTTCGCGTCGTTGCCTCGCTCGCCTAAATAGGGTGCGCTGGGAAACTACACCGTGAGAACCAGCGTGCCCGTGACCTCGCCGCTGTCGAGGGCTTCGTGGGCTTGGGCGGCATCGGCAAGCGGGTACGTGCCATGCAGCGCGTGCTTCACGCGGCCATCTTCCAGCATGGGCCACACATTTTTGATGGTGCCGGCGACGATCTCCGCCTTATCGTCCAAGTCACGCGCGCGCAGCGTCGTGCCCTGAATGGTCAGGCGCTTCGGCAGCATGGGGGCCAAATTGATATCCGCCTTGGTGCCGCCCTGCATGCCGATGATGATGAGCTTGCCGTCCTTGGCCAGGCACTTCATGTTCTTTTCCAGGTACTTTGCGCCGATGATATCCAGGATGACATCGCAGCTGCCCTTGAGCTTATCGACGAAGTCCTGCTCCTTGTAGTTGATGAGAATATCCGCGCCAAGCTCGCGGCAGCGCTCTAGCTTTTCCTGCGATCCGGCGGTAACAGCCACCTCAGCGCCCAGCGCCTTTGCTACCTGGATGGCAAAGGTGCCGATGCCGCCGCCACCGCCGTGGATGAGCAGGCGCTGGCCCTCGTGCAGGCCCGCCTCGATGCCCAGGTTGGACCACACGGTGCAGCCGACCTCAACCACGGCCGCGGTTTCTTCCAGGCTAAATCCCTTGGGCAGCGGAAGCAGCTGACCCTGCGGGACCGCGACATATTCCGCATAGCCGCCGCCTGCAAGCAAACAGCCGACCTCGGTGCCGGCTTCCCAATCCGTATCGCCGGCATCCTCAATCACGCCGGCGGCCTCCAGCCCAATTATTTCCGATGCCCCTGGTGGCGGCGGGTACGCGCCCATCGTCTGCAGAATATCGCCGCGGTTGACGCCCGCCGCCTTTACCTTCACCAAGACCTCCCCGGATCGCAGCTCAGGAACGTCTACGTCCTGCAGCTCTAGCGACCGTGGGGTATCAGGATCGGTCTGGACGATTGCCTTCATCTGTGTAGCACTCATACCGCCAATCTAATGGAGGAGGTGTGGTGTGCGCCACGTCCATTTTCTCGTGGGGCAATGTGATTCGCGCGGGACCGTTTAGTAAGCTAACCAAGTTGCCTCTTCGGCACGATGGAGACGTGGCAGAGCGGCCGAATGCACCGGTCTTGAAAACCGGCGAGGTTTATTCCTCCGCGGGTTCAAATCCCGCCGTCTCCGCAGAGAGCATTTCCCCTAGTCCCAGCTGACTAGGGGTTTTGTCTTGTCTGTACGGCTCATCCTTTCCTCGGACGGGAAAACGTGGAACCTTTCCCTACTTCCCTTGATCATCTTTGAAACTAAAATTTATTGCGCGAAAGTTTTAGATAGAAAGAAAATGTAATGCAGATCGTTTAAACCCCAGGACGATTGTTTTCTAACAAATCTATAAACTGCCTACTCGAAAGTTGCACATCACCGCACCTAACCACATACAATGATCAGTGCGCGCGGAAACGCGTATAAGAATTTTCCAACCTCGAAAGGAATTCTGAAATGATTCTTGATCTTGTATCCAACGTACAGGAAGCAGCACACTCCGCAGTCTCCACCGGCTGGGACGCTCTTGAGCAGGCAAGCCTGTTCTTCCGTCAGGTGCCTTACCTGGTTCCGGACGCTGTTAACGAGTTTAACCGCTCCATCCTCGGCTTCTAAGATTTAAGAAGCGAGAAAATAAATCCCCGAGGCCATTTGGTCTCGGGGTTTATTCATGCGCTGACCCATCCTGATTTCTAGCGATGATGGTAAACCTGATATGCATTAGAAATTTGTCTGGAATCAGAACGGAGCCCCCTACTTCCTTTCCAAAAGTGACCCACAACAAGATGATAGTTGGCTAGCTTCTGGTTCCCGCCAGGTTGCCGAATTCTCATTTTTACCTCCATTGGCGCGAATCCAGCCGCCCTAGCACTGTATGCTGCGCTTATGCCTAATTCTCTCACCTCTCCTTGCGCGATCCTGGCCGTGACTGCTGTCGCTTTTGTTTCCGGTTGCTCTAATTCCGATGAACCTAATAAGGCCGATAGCGAGCCGAATTTCACCGGATCTAGCGCGACCTCCGAGGTCAGCGAAGAATCCTCCAGTTCAAACACGGATGATGAAGGTGCTGGAGCCTCAGATTCCGCGAAGGAGCCGAGCACTGCGACAGTGACGGAAAAGGCCCAGAAATCTGCGACTTCAGGGGAAAATAAGATCATCCCAGTGGAAGACTTGTACTCCTTGTGGGTACCAGCGTTGTGTGAGCATGACGCCGGCACGTTGGTGGATGGGACTTTGCCCGAGCACTTAAAGACTGGATATCCCAATGCTGTCGCCGGGCTAAAGCTCAACAAGGATGGAACCCCTAAGGGTGCTTACGCCGATATCAACGGTGATGGCAAAGATGAAGCCGTTATTACCTATGTCTGCGATCAAGGCGGCGTGGCCTGGCCGGATAACTTGCTCATTTATGACAATGACCTGAATTACATTACCCAGGTAGAAGACTGGACCCGTAATGGCATGGAGCCAGCACGCAGGCATATTAATCAGCTGGAGTGGACCGACGATACCGTGACAGTAACGTGGCGTGCCTATGGGGAAGGCGAATCGGGTGCTGTGGCCACGCAGGAACTGACGGGAAACCTCACCTTAGATGGCGACAAAGCGAACCTAGAGATGACAGGGCACCGGAAGACCTCTTAGATCAGTGGGATTCTGCTGTGGCATTTCATACCGGGGGATGACGCGCCTAGTGCGGCGCAGACTTAATCTTGGAAATGTACAGGGCAAGTCAGGTATCGATGCGGTGCTGGCTTTGTCCCAGAGATAAAAATGCTCGACGAAAGGACGTCATGAATACCTCGGAACTTTATGTAGCAGCAGCGGAATCTACTAACTCTAATGACACGTGGTGGTTCCTTGGGTTCCTTCCCATTATTTTGCTCGTCGCGTTCTGGATTGCGGCGGTTATTTCTATTATCGCTTCTGGGTACACGATTGCGGCCAAGATACTCTTTATCGCCGCTACCTTCGCCCTTCCTATCTTGGGGCCGCTGATCTGGTTCGTCTTTGTTCGCGGCAAGGAAGACAAATACGGAAGGCCATAGGCACCCCACACTGTTTGGCGAGGCTAGGACAAATCGTGCTGTTCCAACCACGCGTTAATGCCGCCGCGCAGTGAAACAACGTGCTCGTAGCCGCGGCCGCGCAATGCGTGGACGGCTTGCGCGGAGCGGATGCCGCTAGCGCAGTAGATAACAGCGGCATCGCCCTGGCCGATGTCCGGGTTTTCGCCGGCGAGGATGCGGTCGAGGGACAGATGCGTTGAATCGGGGATGGTGGCGCGGGCGCGCTCGGCGTCGGTGCGGACATCGATAAGCGGGGCGTGCGCGGGGATCTCGCGGACCTCGGGGGCATCGGCTGGCTGAGTAGGCTGCGCGCCGGTAGGGCGGATGGGGATATACTCCCAGGTCCCAGATAGCGCCTCAAAGTAACCGAGCATGCCAATGAGCGGGGTGCCGACGCCGGTAATGATCTTCAAAGCCTCCAAGGCCATCGCAGAACCCACCGTGCCGACGATGGGGCCCAGAACGCCGGCTTGGGAGCACGAGGGAACCTCGCCTGGGGCAGGGGCGGTGGGGAAGACATCCTCGTACACAGGGCCCTTGCCGGACCAAAAGACGCTCATCTGCGCATCAAAGCCCAGGATAGAAGCCCAAATGTGGGGAATGCCCAGGCTGTGGGCGGCCCATGAGCACAGGTAGCGGGCGTCGAAATTATCCGTCCCATCGAGGATCACGTCGCAGCCGCGCAGCTGCTCGAGGGCGGTGGCGGATTCTAGGCGGCCGTGGCAGATGAGCTCCACCTCAGGGTTGAGGGCCCGCACCGCCGTTGCGGCCGATTCGGTCTTTACGGTGCCAATGGAGGCGGTGGTGTGAATGACCTGCCGGTGGAGGTTGGAGGGGGAGACGAGGTCGTCATCGAAAAGTGAGATGCGGCCTACCCCGGCTCCTGCCAGGTAGAGCAGCGCCGGTGAGCCAAGCCCGCCCGCGCCGATGACCGCGACGTGGGAGTCAGCCAATTTCTGCTGGCCCTTATCACCCCACAGGGCCTCCTGGCGGGCATAGCGTGTGCTCATTCGAGGCCCACCCAGTTGATGGAGCCATCGCCGTGGCTTTGTTCCTTCCAAATGGGCACCTCGGCCTTGACTCGATCGGCACAGGACTCCGCGGCGCGGAAGGCATCGCCGCGGTGGGCAGAGGCGGCGACGACGGTAAAGGCCAAATCGCCCACCTGTAGATCGCCGGTGCGGTGGGCCGACCACAAGCGCACGGGGTGCTGGCCTGCTACTTCATCGACAATCTCGCGCAGCTTTTCTGGGGCGCTAGGGTGTGCGGAGTAAGACAGCTGAGTGACATCGGGCCGGCCGCCATCGTGATCGCGCACGATGCCCTCGAACGTGACCACCGCGCCCATGGCTGAGGTGGTGACCTCTGCTTTGGCGGCGGCAAGGAGGGGCTCGAGGGGCTGCTCGGTCAGTATGGCGCCGACAGTGAGCCCAGTCTGCGCGGCGACATAAGAAGGATCAGTGCTCATGTTTTCCTTCTAACATATCGACGATGTGGACGATTAAATCCTCTAGCACGGCGCAACCATCTTTGACTCCGCCGGTAGAACCGGGCAGGGTCATGGCAAAGGTGGTGTCATTGACGCCTGCGACCGCGCGCGAGGCCACTGCGGTGGGGATAGTCTCCAAGCCTTTATTCCAAAAGGCCATGGCGATGCCGGGAAGCTCCCGCGTGAGATGGGGCTGTACGGCATCGACGGTGAGATCGTCCGGGGTCAGGCCCGTTCCGCCGGAGGTAAGGATAACCGCGGGCTTTTCGGCGAAGGCCTGGTCCACCGCTGCGGCGATATCGGCATCAGGTACCACGCGGGCAGCGGGGCAGTCGAAGCCCTTGCGGCGCAAGAAATCTACCGCGATCGGGCCCGAACGATCCTCGTAGACCCCGGCGGCGGCGCGGGTGGAGGCGACCAAAACAATGGCGGTGCGAGCATAACTCATAGGGGATAGACCTTTACTTCTTCTCCTGCATTGAGGCTCTTACCGGCAGGAATGCGGATGAGGTGGGTGGCATTGGCGGCTTGGGCCAGCAGGTGAGAGCTAGCACCGCCAGTAACGTGGGCTTGCGCATCGGCGTACCCGCGGCGGAATTGATCCTTGTGGGGCAGCCCCTCGATGGCGTGCGCGATTGGTACGCGATATGCCGCGGGTGCCCAGCCCAGGGTGGGGGCGACAAAGAGGCGGAAGCTCACCATGGTGGAAATCGGATTGCCGGGCAAGCAGATGACCGGGGTGCCATGGAAACTGGCGATGCCCTGCGGCCCGCCGGGCTGCTGATCCACGTGGCCAAACCAGCCGGTGAGCACCTGCCGGATGACCTCGTATTTGCCCGCAGAAATACCGCCGGAGGTGACGATGGCATCGGGGCGGTGGAGCTTAGTGGCCTCCTCCAGCGCGCGGGTGAGCACCTCCGGATCATCATCGGTGGTGACATAACCGGCGACCTCAATGCCGGCGCGGTGGGCCATAGCAGAGATGAGCGGTGCATTGGCATCGGGAATAGCAGCTATACCCGTACCAATTTCCGCGCCGCCGGTGCACACGAGGATGCGGGCGGGGCGGTAAACGGTGACCTCCTCGATGCCCTGGGAGGCCAGCGCGGCCAAGCGCACCGGGGTGAGCTTATCGCCCTTGGCGGCCAGGAGAGCGCCCTGCTCGAGGTCCGTGCCCGTCCCGCGGATGAATTGGCCCTTTTCAGTGGCCGGAACTGTAATGGTCTCGCCCGGCTGGAGGAACTCCTGCGGTTGGCACTTTTCAATCGGCACGATGGCTGCCGTGCCCTCCGGAACCTTGGCTCCGGTCATGATGGGGCTGGCGGCGCGCAAAGGGCCATCCAGCAGCTCGGCGGGATCCGCGCCTGCGGCGATGGTGGGGCCCACCTCATACGCACCGGCTTCGGTAGCAGGCAGCGCGTAGCCATCCATTTGGGAATTGCTAAAGCGCGGCGAGGGGAAGATGGTATAGACATCGGAGGCAAGGACCATCTCCTGTGCCTGGCCCAAGGACCGGGATATGACTTCGCGCGGGCCGAGGGCAGCCGCGACCTCGTGCGCGTGGGTTTCGGGAGTGCGCATAGAGCCAAGTTTACCCGCGAGTTCGACACGTTCGAAGCCTGCGGGCATAGTAGGAAGCATGTTGACCGTTCACTATTTCGCCGCCGCTCGTGCCGCGGCTGGCGTAGCTTCGGAGCAGGTAAAAGCGCCCACCACCTTAGGCCAGCTCATAGAGCAGCTGGGCAAGGACCACACCGGCACCACCGAAGCCGGCATGAGCATGAAAGAGGTGCTGGGACGCTGCAACTTTCTTATCGATGGCGCCGGGAACACCCAAGCGGATTCGCCTCTTATGGGCGTGACCCGCGTTGACGTGCTGCCGCCCTTCGCTGGGGGATAACTCGTTCCTTTAGACCGGCTGGCGCAGGGGGCTGGTGAAGAAGTTGACCAGGCTGCTGACCAGGGACAAGACGATGGCGCCGAAGATTGCAGAGCCCCAGGAATTGACCACGAGGTGGCCAATTCCTAAGTCAAAGGTATTGAGCGTCCACTCCACGATCAGCAGGGCGGCGCCGTTGATGACGAGCGCGAATAGACCCAGGGTGAGGCAGGTCAGCGGGGCGCCGATAAAGCGCAGCACGGGCATGACCACCGCATTAATGATGATGAAAACAATGGCCACAGCAATGAAATTGCCCAGCTTATCCGGGGTGATATAAATCCCGGGAATAATGCCCACTACGACCCAGAGCGCAATCGCGATGGCGACCACGTTGAGGGCAAAATTGGTCAACGAACGCATTTAGCCTCCTACGGTATCGTTCCACGCCTGCAGCAGGGCGTTAGTTTCTTCCTCGGTTGTAATAGTAATGCGTATGCCTTCGCTAAAGGCGCGAACGAGCACGCCGTGTGTGGACAGGCGCGCGGCCACTTCCTGTGGTGTTCCTAGCTTCTCAATATTCGCCGCCGGCAGCCATACGTGGTTGGCCTCCGAATGGGGAACGCCCCATTCTGCCAGTTCCTTTTCCACACGCTGGCGCTGGCCACAGGTCTCTTCGGTGCGCTCGCGCAGCGAATCCTGCGCTGCTAGCGCGGCACGGGCGCCGGCCTGGGCTACGGCATTGATGGAAAACGGAATCGCTACCTTATTCAGCGCCGCGATGACGTATTCTGGGCCATAGGCATAGCCCACGCGCACGCCGGCCAAACCATAGGCCTTGGAGAAGGTCCGCAGGAAAACCACGTTGGGATAAGTGCCAAAAAGCTCGGTGCCCAGCGGGGTATCGGCATTCCGGTTGTATTCGATATAGGCCTCATCGAGGGCAACGAGGACATCGCTTGGCACCGCGTCCATAAATTCGGCGAACTCCGCCTTAGTCACGGTGGTGCCGGAAGGATTATTCGGATTACAGACGAAAATTAGGCGCGTATCCGCGGTAATCTTCTCCGCCATCGCGGCCAAATTCACGCGTTGGTCCCCATCGAGCGGAACCGGAATGGGGCGTGCACCCACCACCTGGGCAAAGATAGGATAAGCCTCGAAGGAACGCCACGGGAAAATCACTTCCTCACCGGGCGTGGTGGTGATCTGCACCAATTGCTGGCACAGCGCGGAAGAACCCGTGCCCACCGCAACCTGGTCAAAGCTCACGCCTAAGTGCTCGGCCAGATCCTCACGCAACTCGGTGGCCGCGATATCCGGGTAGCGATTGGCCTCGGCAGCGGCGCGGGCCATAGCCTCGGCAGCCTCAGGCAGCGGTGGCTGCGTGGCCTCATTAGAAGATAGCTTGAGGGCATCATCGTGGCGCGCGCCGGGCACGTAGCCGGGGATGGCGCGTAAGTCGGAGCGAATCATGGCTACCACTCTAGGTCGTCTCTCCTGCGCGCGTGGAAGAAAACCGGGGACAAAACCAGGGGTTAGTTTGGCCGTGGCGCATGCGGCAGGTATTGTCTTTTACGGTTCTTTCTGAACCTGGAGATGTGCCAGAGCGGCCGAATGGGGCTCCCTGCTAAGGAGTTGACCCTTCTGGGGTCCGGAGGTTCGAATCCTCTCATCTCCGCCACACAAATCCCGGGCGAATGCGCTCGGGATTTCGTCGTATTCTTGGCTTAAACGACAGGCCTAAACGGCGGGTTAGACGACAAAATGTGGTGGCCACCAAGCAAAATCCAGGCCCTTATTCTGCACGCGGGATACGAGTATTCTCCGCGGGCACTTTTGGAACTCAAGGAGGTTTCTTCAAAAAAGGAGAAACTCCAAATGAGGTGAATTTTTATCGTGAATAATGGAGCTATGGATAAAGCGCAGAAGATAAAAACGGAGTTTTGCTCGCTTTAGCAGTTGCCTATTTAGTGGTACTTGTTTTGGGGCTGACCGATGTAATAGGCATCGGCTTAGTGACCATCTTCATTGTTGTTCTGACTGCTGCTTCTGTGGGAGTGCGTATGGGGGCGGAGTATGCAGGGCATCAGTCGAAATAAGTAGTACACCGCACCCCGTTGGCCCCAGGGGGTGACTGTTACGTCATCGCTGGTTCACGATTCTGCCCTGGCTCAGGTGGCGGGGTGTAGGCGTGGCGCCCTTTGTCGATGCGCGGGCTTGACCACTTTAAAGCGCCGGAAAAACCTCGTTGCGCAGGAGATCAGCAAGCTCGCACTGCGGGTCGGCGGGATCGATCCAGGCGGTTTCGGCGATTTCGGCCGCGGCGTGGGCGATGACGGGGCGCGGGTAGGTAAAGATATGCCCGCGGACGGTCTGGCCCGGTTCATTGGCGGCGGGGGCAGTGAAGGTGCCGAGCTCAGTAAGTTCAGGTAGGCGAACCCGGACGCCGATTTCTTCTTCCGCCTCGCGCGCAGCGGCTTGGACTGGGCTTTCTCCTTCTTCTAGCTTGCCGCCCGGGAGCTGGAACTTCGTGGATGAGGCCTTGCGTACGCCAAGCACGTGGCCAAAGGAATTGCGGAAAACGATGGCTGCGATTTCAATCATGGCCCCGATCATAACGAGGTTTCCGGCGGGTAGGCTCGCAGGCTTATCGCGCTAAGGGTGGACATTGAATATAAGGTAGGAAGGCATGAGCGATTCGAGGTTTCCCCGCTCGGTATTTGGGGTAGGAAGTGACCCTGATCCGCGTTTTACGCTGGCGAATGAGCGCACCTTCCTCGCATGGATCCGCACCTCGCTCGCGCTGATTGCCGGGGGAGTGGCCTTGGAAGCTTTCGACGTGCCGCTGCCGGCGACGCTGCGCGCGGTGGTCTCCACATTCATGCTGGTGGTGGCGATTGTGCTGCCGGTAGTCGCGTGGGTGCAATGGAAGCGGGCCGAGCGCGCCTTGCGGCAACAGCGCCCGTTGCCCTTTAGCATCGCCATTCCGGTACTCGTGGGCATCATCGTCGTTATCGCGGCCGTGCTGCTGGTAGGAGAGTTACTTGCCTAGCCCGCAGCCGCATGGGGAGCTCTTTGACCCCGGCTTGCAGCCCGAACGCACCCGCCTATCGTGGCAGCGCACCATCCTCGCGCTGGCAGTGATACTCCTAGGCGTTATGCGGGTAGTCAGCGTCAGCGTGTTTCTCCCGTTGCTGGTGCTCGCGGCTGGCGTGCTGGTGTTGATCGTGGCGGTGTGGAAGCGGGCATCGCTTGTCGATGCCTCCCTGCGCACCCACCGCCACCTCCCCGGCGCCGCCGTCCTGGCCGGTGGTGCGGGGCTGGTCTCCCTGCTCGCGGCCTTTGCCCTGTGGGGTGTTTTTGCCTAAAGGCAAAGTTTTCTACCGCAGCGCTGTGTACTGGTGGGGGATACGCGTAATCTATGTGAGGCTATATCAATTACTGTGGCCACCGGCGCCGCGGTATGAGGGGCGAGAAGGGCAAGGTGACGGCATTGGCGGATATTACTGAGCAGGCCAGCGATACGGTCGAGGCATGGTTGAAGCAGGATTCTGCCATTGACCCACAAAAAGCGCCTCGCTTGCAGGCGCTGCTTGATGAGGTGCCGCTGCAGGAGCTCATCGCCATCGTCGAGCGGCAAAATGCCATCCGCGCCGCGCTGGCCCTGCGCTTGTTGCCGCGGCGTAAATCCATCGTGGTATTTGATGCCTTGGACGCCAAGCACCAAGCCGATATCATCGATGAGCTGGGCAATGCTGATGTCTATGAGTTCTTCGATGAACTCGAGCCGGAAGACCGCGTGGCCCTGTTGGATGAGTTGCCGGCGGAAATAGCGGACCGGCTGCTGCGCTCGCTTACCAAATCGAAGCGGGATGTCACCGGGGTTGTCCTGGGCTATACCAAGGGCTCGGTGGGCCGCCGCATGTCGCCCGAGGTCCCCGGCATCCATCCAGAAATGAGCGTGGAGGAAGCGCTGCGGACCCTGCGCGCGAAAGCCGATGAGCTGGAAACCATCTATGCGGTGCCCATTACCCGCGCGGACCGCCGCCTGGTGGGCGTGGTGACGCTGCGGGAGATTTTTACCGCGGAGGAGGGCACCACGATTGGGGACATCATGCAAAGCCCCATCTATGCCAATGCCAATGATGATGCGGAAGAAACCGCCAGGTGGTTCCTGCCGCTCGATATTTTGGCATTGCCCATCGTGGATGATTCGGACCGCCTGGTAGGGCTTTTGACCTGGGATGATGCCATTGACATCGTCGAGGCCGAGGATAGCGAGGACTCCGCGCGCGCCGGTGGTACCGAGGCCCTGCAGCAGCCGTACCTGTCCACGCCGCTATTGAAGCTGGTGAAGTCCCGCATCGTGTGGTTGCTGGTTCTGGCGGTATCCGCGCTGTTGACCGTGCGGGTCTTGGACGCCTTCGAGGACACCTTGGCGCAGGCTGTGGTGCTTTCCCTGTTTATCCCGCTGCTGACCGGTACCGGCGGTAATACGGGAAACCAGGCGGCAACGACGGTGACCCGTGCGCTGGCGCTTGGCGATGTCCGCGGGCGCGACCTCCTCGCCGTTCTCTGGCGCGAGCTCCGCGTGGGCATGCTGCTTGGTGCCGTATTGGGCTTGGCCGGACTCGGCCTAGCAACGGTGGTCTACGGCGTGGATATTGGCCTAGTCATCGGCTCGACGTTGTTTTTAATCTGTTCCATATCCGCCACGGTGGGCGGGCTAATGCCCATCGTTGCGAAGACCATTGGCGCGGACCCTGCCGTATTTTCCAATCCGTTTATCTCCACGTTCTGCGATGCCACGGGTCTGATCATTTATTTCCTCATCGCCAAGTCAGTGCTGGGGCTATAAACTTCTCTGGCACACGGGGCCTGCCGCGCTGGGCGGGGGTAGTGAACCGGTGGGGGAGATTTCACATTATGAGTAGCTGCGGTGTGTGAATTTTAAAAGCAGTGGGGGTGAATTCAGTAAAGTTTGTGGTTTCTGATGCAAATGTTTTGTAGGGTCTTAGCATGCTCTGCACGGACTGAATGATGTTCGGGATGCACCAAGGATCCGGCTCGATTGCTGGTAATTGACAGAGCTATTACACCCCCGCCCTGCTAAAAGTCTCTCTAGCAAAGGAGTTCGCGGCATGACCACCCCGCATACTCACGAATCTACCGCCCAATCAGAGGGCGCTGAGGATCCCGGTGCCCCACGCAATGAATGGCGCCGCCAGTTCATTGGCCTTTTTATTGGCCTCGCCCTGGCCATCCTCGTATTTTTCATCTTCCCTTCAAATGCCATCGATACCGTCCAACAGTCCACCGGCGTGGATGAAGAAGCCGATTACACACTGAGCGCCATCCGTACCGTTGCGGCCGTGACCATCCTTATGGGTGTGTGGTGGATGACTGAGGCCATCCCGCTGGCGGCCACCGCGCTGATTCCGTTGGTCATCTTCCCGCTCGCTAGCGTGGGAACCATTAAGGAAGTTGGCGCACCGTATGCCTCTGCCACCATTTTCTTGTTCATGGGTGGCTTCCTTATCGCGCTCTCGCTGCAGCGCTGGAACCTGCACCGTCGCCTTGCGCTTTATGTGGTAAAGCTCATCGGCACCTCGCCGCGCCGCCTCATTTTGGGCTTCATGCTGGCCACCGGCTTTTTGTCCATGTGGGTATCGAATACCGCAACGGCCGTCGTCATGCTGCCGATCGGTACGTCCGTGCTGGCGCTTACCGCAGAGACCGTTGGCGGTTGGGATAAGCAGAAGAAATTTGCCACCGCCCTCATGCTGGGTATCGCGTACTCCGCCTCCATCGGTTCGTTGGGTACGCTCATCGGTACCCCGCCGAATGCCTTTTTGAATGCGTATATGGCCGATACCTGGGGAGTTACCCTCGGCTTTGGCCGCTGGATGGCCGTTGGCGTGCCGCTGGCGCTTGTCTTCCTGCTCATCGCATGGGTGCTGTTGATTACCATCTTCAAGCCGGAAATGACCGAAATCCCCGGCGGCCGTGAGCTCATCAACGACGAAATCAAGGCCCTGGGCCCGTGGACCCGCCCGCAGATCATGACCGGCATCATCTTCGTCCTGGCCGCCCTGGCCTGGGTATCCCTGCCCATCGTCCTTAGCGATTTTGATAACTATGACGATGCCATCGTCGGCATCGCCGCAGGTATCCTCCTGTTCATCCTGCCGGCTGATTCGGAACGCCGCATCCGCCTGCTGGATTGGAAGACGGCCAACGAAATGCCGTGGGACGTCCTCCTCCTCTTCGGCGGTGGTCTCTCCCTGTCCTCGGTATTCAACTCTTCCGGTTTGTCCCTGTGGATTGGTGAGATGGCCAAGGGGCTCAGCTCCCTGCCAATCGTGCTCATCGTCGCAGCCGTGGCCGCCTTGGTCCTCTTCCTGACGGAGATCACCTCCAATACCGCCACCGCGGCGACCTTCATCCCCATCATGGGCGGCGTCGCCGTGGGCGTGGGCCTGACCGCCGAAGGCGATATGAACGTCCTGCTGCTCACCATCCCGGTCGCCTTGGCCGCAACCTGTGCCTTCATGCTGCCGGTGGCAACCCCGCCGAACGCCATTGCTTATGGTTCCGGTTACGTCAAGATTGGCGAGATGATCAAGGGTGGCGTTGGCCTCAACGTCATCGGTATCTTCCTCATCACCCTCACCGTCTTCCTGCTGGCGGTGCCTATCTTCGGGTTGACGGTCTAGGTACTAAGCCCCAAATAGCCATCCTTTAATGAAAAACGTTACCATTAAAGGATGGCTACACCTGTTACCGTGCTGTCCGGATTTTTAGGCAGCGGAAAAACCACGCTACTTAACCACCTGTTCGCGAACCGGGAGGGGCGCAAGCTGGCGGTCATCGTCAACGATTTTTCTGAGGTCAATATCGATGCCGCCCTAGTCGCCGGCGAAGGCCACCTCGAGCGCGGCGAGGATCGCTTCGTGGAACTGTCGAATGGCTGCATTTGCTGCACCCTGCGCGAAGACCTCATCGAGTCCGTGGGCAAGCTGGCGCGCTCCGGCCGCTTTGATCAGATTGTCATCGAATCCACCGGCATTTCCGAGCCCATGCCCGTGGCTGCCACCTTTGAGTGGGAATTTGCCGATGGCACCACGCTTGCCGATGCCGCCCCCATCGACACCATGGTCTCCCTCGTCGATGCCTCTACCTTCTTAAACCAATTGCGTCGCGGCCGCAGCCTCGTCTCCGAGAACATCGAGGCTACGCCCCAAGATGACCGCACCATTTCCGATCTCTTAGTGGACCAAGTCGAATTCGCCGACCTTATCCTCATTACCAAGACCGATCTTGTCGATGCTGCCGAAACCGAGCGCGTCATCGCCGCAGTCCGCGCCATGAATCCCCGGGCTCGCGTGGTTCCGGTGACCCACGGGGTGATCGAGCCAGGGCTGGTTCTCGATGCGCATTTGTTCAATACCGCAACCGCAGCCGCCTATCACGGCTACGCCGAGGAGCTTGCGAACCCACACACTCCAGAAACCGAGGAATACGGCATCTCCTCAGTCGTCTTTCGCGCCGATCGCCCGTTTAATCGCGAGCGCCTCATCGCCGCCCTCCGGGCAAGCACGGGCCTCGTGCGGTCCAAGGGATATTGCTGGATCGATACCGACCTGCGCGTGGCCCACGCGTGGCAGCAGGCCGGGCCCAACCTGCAGATCATTCCCGCTTCTTTATGGGCCGCCAATGGCGTAACCCCCGGCACGGAGCTCGTGCTCATCGGTGTCGACTTCGATCACGAATCCACCCTGCAGGCCTTTCAAGACGCCCTGCTTTCCGATGCCGAAGCCTCCGCCCTCGTATAGTCACCCGCCCTCCACACCGAGCTAAAGCGTGAACGGCGGGTGAACAATACTCCTCTGGCTATCCCGCCGAACACGGCTCTGTACAGGCGATTTGTTAGTTTCCAGGTCCGTGGGTATAGTAAATCCTCGTTGCGCAGCAGAGCATACGCACTGCTTCACAACGGACTGCGCCCGTAGCTCAACGGATAGAGCATCTGACTACGGATCAGAAGGTTGGGGGTTCGAATCCCTCCGGGCGCACAAAATTTCGAATCTCGAGACATCGTTCCCAAGGCGGTGCCTCGAGATTTTTTATTTCCAGGTTTATTTTCGGGGGTGGGCGAGGCGTGTAGCCTAAGCGGCAAAAGGCCCGAGCTTCGATGTGTCCATTATCCGAGCTTAGACCTGAACTGCTAATAACGTAATGTGCGCCAGAACCTAGATAATGACAATCATTACCACGAAAGTCAATTTATGTTACTTTAAGTAAGTCATCGCGTACAGAAAGGGTAGTTGTGAACAAAACTTTATATACTGCCGCTTCTCTTCTGTCTTCTCTGCTGCTACTTCCTGCCTTGTCCGGAATGGCTCAAGCGGAAACAGTATAGGGGTACAAGAAGGGTCCAAAACTGTCTTTGGTGGGAACTGCCAAAACAGGGACGAAAACGGGATCCATGTGACGCGCAAGGTAAAACTCACAATGATTGCCCCTTCGGTCATGCGCACGATGACGGATTTCAAAATTTTGACGTTAAGGGAAATGCCGAATGCGCACGTCTATTTGTAATGGGAGAATATAAAGGAGAACAGTGTCACGTAATTCATCCTTAGAGGTTCTGCTAAAGATTACGATTTGTGTATCACTGTTGCTCTGTCTCGGTTATGCTATCGGCGGGTTGAATGCGATATATGTTGCTAAGACCTTGGCTGAGACGGATTCCACCTCATCGTCAGATATCTTCCGCAGGTTAGAAAACGGCTTATTTTATTTTAGGGTTGCCGGAGTTTTTGCGGTTATTTTCCTTGCGGGAACTTACGCAGTCTGGCGCAGGGCCAATTACCTCCGTAAGGGAGAGCAATCCGGTTAGTGGCTTTTCGGCTCGGTTGTTTATTGGGGCCCGGTTTTCGCGGTCTTTATCTTCCAAACCTCAAGCTCCTCTCCCAGTAGGTTGCGTCCGGTAGCGTGGTGTCTCCACTTTCTGGGGGTCAGGCCCTACCACGGGTTACAGATACTCCACACTAATGGATGGAACCTCGGTTGATTTAGGAGGGAGAAACGAAGGGTGGCTCAACTTCGTGTTCATTTGCCAGACAGTTTGAGCGCTTTTCATAGGTACCAGGAAGCATCCTGACAGAAAAGAAACTATCAGAATAAAGGTATGGAGGGGGCAATCGATTATTTATAGCAAAATAGCAGGTAGATGCGGGTTTCTGGGGTGAATTAATTGCGCGTAGTTGGCAGTGATGCGCGCTGCGGCGGGCCCTCCGGAGTGTGTTGTGGCCGGGGAATCGGGTGAAATTGTGTGCGGTTAGCGGGAAAGTGGGTCCGTGGGATTGACCAGGCCAATAATGGCATTTATAAGGTACAGGACATGTAAAGTGTTGATACAGCAACCTCCCAGACTTGCGTTGTAGAAAAAGAGAGTCGTTATAAACATGGGACGTAGTAGAGACCGCTGCGTCCCATCACATCGTGAAGGAGAGTGCTAGGTGAGTACATCATCGCGCATCGTCGGGCTGGACTTGGCTCGTTCACTTGCCATTATTGGCATGATTATTTTGCACATGGCCTCGTTGGTATGGAGTACCAAGGTCATTCTGTCGGGCCTTCCGGCCGCCCTATTTGCCATTGTCGCCGGAGTGACGATGATGCTCATTGGCAAGAACTATTCCGTACAGACGCTGCTGCGCCTGATTGCCCGTGGCGCCATCATTACGCTTATCGGATTGGCACTGCTCCCGGTTGGCGGGCAGATTCAGGTCGTGCTGGTTGCTATGGGTATCACCATGATGGTGGTCTCCTGGGTACCGCCGCTCAACGTGTGGTGGAAGCTGGCCCTGTTCTTCGTCGCCGCCATCGCCTCAACCGTGCACTACGCGCCGTTTACCCTGCCGCAGGTCTATCCGCTACTGGCATGGATCGCGTATTTCATCGCCGGCATGCTCCTCTTTGAGGTCTACATCCGCCCAGGTAGCTTCCGCACGGCGCTGCAGTGGATTGTTACCGCGGTCAGCGCGGTGATTGCCGCGGTTGGCACCTACTTCCGCTTCGAGCCGGATATGCCCAGCTGGCTGCGGTTTACCGGCCACACCGGTGTCGCGGGCGAAATCCTGCTTTCCGTTGCTGTGGCTGCCGTAGTGCTGCACCTGTGCCTGCTCATCGGCAGCGCGGTACCCAAGCTCGTCTACCCCTTGGCCGCAATGGGCACGATGTCCCTGACCGTGTATGTCTTGCACGTGCTTTCTGCATATTACTGGCAAAGCCACATCTCACTGCACAACACCGCGTGGGCGTGGGCATTTATTGGCCTATTCCTCGTGCTCGCCACCATCTGGCGGAATTTCTTGGGCCAAGGCCCCCTTGAAAAGGCCGTCTCCACCGCCGTTAAAATCGCCGTTCCTGCTGGAAAGAAGGACTAACATGTCGCGTAAAATTGCTACCGCTTTGACCACCGCTGGCATCATCGGGATGTTGGCGGCCCCCGCCAGCGCCCTTGAGCACGGCGAACCCGCCCCTCATAACGCCGAGTCCCAGACCGTCGCCGCGCTCAAGATGGGCCGCATAGGCAACTTCGGCGACTGCACCGGCACGTTGGTGGATAAGCAGTGGGTGCTTACCGCACGCCACTGCCTGGAGTCCGTCAATAACGAAGGCACCCAGGCCCGCCTGGGAGGCAAGGTCTATGACGCGGATTCGTGGGCGTTGTCTCCGCTTTCCGATGCCGGATTGCTCCACCTCACCGAGCCCGTCACTGATATCGAGCCGGCCAAGATCTCTACTGATATTCCAGAGACCGGCGACCTTGGCACCCTGTACGGCTGGAGCAGCAGCTCCTCCATGGCGCGCAAGGGCCAGCTGCCGATGGCAGAGATGAAGGTCTCCGAAATCCTGGGTGGCGGGCCAAGCGATGACGCCGCACAGAAGCCAGGCGCCGATAAGGAGGCCCCGGAAGGCTACGAGTCCGTGCCCGCTGAGGAAGCCATGCCCGGGCTCAAGATGCCGGGCGGCTCCAAGCCGGATGCCGGCATGAAGGTCCCCGAGGGCTACGAATCCGTGCCGGCCGAAGAGGCCATGCCTGGTGCCATGATGCCGGGATCTGGTTCGGGATCGGATAAGCCCAAGGTGGTCTCGCCCGGTGCCACCAAGCCGGGTGCCGAGCAGCCGCAGATAGTCAAGCCTGACGGCAACGGTGGGGAAGTAATGCAGCCTGGCCAAGGCGGCATGGCCCCGATGATCAGCAGCCCGATCCTCGATGTCCATTCCACCGGTAATGCGGGCATGCAGGGTGGCGATTCCGGCGGACCGTTCTTCGTGGGCGGAAAGCTTGCGGGCCTAGCTACCGCGGGTACCTCCAATGCAGATCCGGATCTTCCCTCCCCAAGCGCGGCTATCACCACGCTCGCCGGCACCAAGGACTGGGTAGACGGCGTGGTTAGCGGCAAGGATAAGGACGCCGTCTTGACCGCGGAGACCACGCCTACCCCGCAGGCAACGCCGCAGACCAGCGGCGACCGCCCGTGGATCTACTTCACGGTAGCGGCCATTGGACTTATCGGTGCCGCGGCGGCCGCGCGCACCTTCGCCACCGGTGCAGGCAACGGTGCCGCCCGCAAGTCGCGCCGCTAAAAAATCTCGATGCGCCCGCCCAAGGACTCGGTCTGGCGCAGCTGCGCTACCCACTTCGGGCCGCCGGGGTGCAGGCGCAGCACCGGGCGGGAGGAAATCTTGACCGGGGAGACCGATTCCTTGCGCGCGCCCGACCTAGCCTCGATGCGGGTGCGGGCGCGGTAGCCGGCATCGGCAAGCTCGGCGATGGAAGGCTCGGGGGCGGCGAGCTTCTCCCGGGCATCGTGAAGCAGCTCCAGCGCCTCATCCAAGGCCTCCACCAGGGCTGGGGCATTGGTCTCGCACATCTGCCGCACGAGATCCGGGCGGGTGCTTGCCACCCGGGTCGCATCCTTGAAGGAACCGGCGGCCAGGGACTGCGCCAAAATGCCGCCATTATCGCCCACCGTGGCGAGGGTTTCAGCAAAGATATGCGGCAGGTGGGAAATGCGGGCGACCGCCGCATCGTGGTTGGCCACGCGGATGGGCACGGCCTCTGCATGCACCATCTGGGTCATGCGCACGACGTCCGTAAAAGTCTCAATCCATTTCTTAGGAATCTTTTCCCCGCGCGCCTCATACTCGGCGGCGTAATCGTAGGTAATGCCCCACGCTGCGCGGCGGAAAAGACCCGTCTGGGAGTGATCCCACCCTGACTTCGAGGTACCCGCCATGGGGTGCCCGCCCACGTAGCGATCCTCCATGCCACGGTCACAGACCTGCTGGCGCACGGGAGTCTTTACGGAGACCACGTCCGTAATGCCGCAGCTAGGGGCGTGTTCTTGAATGGCATCTAAGACGCTGCCCACCGCGGTCATGGGAACGGCGTTCACAATGAGCGCCTCTTCAATTTCGGCGCGGTTAAGCACCGCCGGCAAGTCATCATTGACGTCAAAGCCCTGCTTGACTGCGGTGCGGGCGGCGGACGTCGAGTGGTTGTATCCGAATACGTCGTGGTTATAGCCGGCGAGATCGCGCAGCAGGGAACCGCCGATGAGGCCGAGGCCGATAATGCAGATGGGGCGTTGAACATCTTGAGAACTCACGGTGACAATTGTGGCACAACACGACTAATCTCACGAGGTATGAGCAACGAAAATTACTCTTTCGCGGTTACCGTCGCCCGCAACGAGGGACAATGGGTCGTGCGCAGCTTCGATGATGACTTTGAGGATCCGCAAACCTCCATCACCGCAGTGCGCTCCCTGCGCTCCGAAGGCGCAGCTTTCGCCCTTCTCTGCGTCGAAGACGCCTACTTCATTGCCGTGCGGCCCGTGCCCGGTGGGGTGAAAATGCTAATTTCAGACGCCACCTACGGCGTTGACGATGACTTTGCCGCGGACTTCATGGAGCTCAATGACTACGAGATTCCAGACGTGGACCCGGAAGAGGCTGACCCCTACGGTGAGGGCGATTTCGATATCTTCGCTGACCTGGGCCTATCCGAGGACCAGGTGGGCTACATCATCGACGATGAGGACGATTGGCCCTCCGACATGCTCCTGCGCATCGCCGGCGACCTGGGCTTTGGGGATGAGCTAGAAGACGTCATTGATAACGCCTAAGCCCCTGCAGCGCGCGCAGGAACGGATGCGGCGCGCCCTCGCGGTGGCGCGCCAGACCCCCGCCGGGGATGTGCCGGTTGGGGCGGTGCTTTATGATGCCGCCGGCCGCGAGCTCGCCACCGGCGTCAACCGCCGCGAGCAATTGCGCGATCCCACCGCCCACGCCGAGGTCGAGGCGATCCGCCAGGCGGTGCGCATCCATGGCGATGGCTGGCGCTTGACCGGCTGCGAGCTCGTGGTCACCTTGGAGCCCTGCGCCATGTGTGCCGGCGCCCTGCAATCCGCCCGGGTGAGCTCGCTGGTTTTTGGCGCCTTTGAGCCGAAGACGGGTGCGTGCGGCTCGCTTATCGATGTCCTGCGTGCCCCCACCGCGCCCTTTAGCCCACAGGTCCGCGGTGGTGTCCTCGAAAAAGACTGCGTGGCGTTGCTAGAAAAATTCTTCGCCACACTCCGCGAAAAGTGAGTATAGTGGCTGGCACACTGTAAGCGACTCATTTAAGGAGAGAGAAAATGGGCGATTTGGAAAATAAGAAGGACGACCTCGCAGGCAAGGCAAAGGAAGCTGTCGGCGAGGCAACCGGTAACGAAGACGTAGCCAACGAGGGCAAGGCCGACCAGGTCGTTTCCGATGCTAAGGACAAGCTGTCCGATGCTGCAGACAACATCAAGGACAAGGCTAACGACATCATCGGTGGCCTGAAGAAGGACTAATTTTATAGTCTCCTTCATAGCGAAATCGCTGCGTCGGCTTAATGCTTGCGCAGCGATTTTGTTGCATCGGGGGTCCTCCCGTAATCTGGAACGCGGTGGCGTGTCCGAGCGGCCGAAGGTGATCGCCTCGAAAGCGATTGTTGGGTAACCCCCAACCGCGGGTTCAAATCCCGCCGCCACCGCGCAAGGCCCCGACCTGTTAATGCAGGTCGGGGCCTATTTTAGTTTTTCTCCGCCAGGGAGATATGGGGTGTTGGGGTAGCTAAAGCGTCCTGCTTTGGGCGTGCAGCCCGCGCGCGGCGGCGCTGCAGGGTGGGGAGGAACCACGTTGCGATGGCCGCGATGACAGCAATAATGCCCGCGCTCCACGCGAGGTATTTCACGGGGGTAAACCACCACGCCAGGGCCGCGATTATTGCGATGACGATCCATACGGCGGGCACGAGGAGGCTGGGTTGTTCGGCCCACGGTTCCCGGGGGAATCGGCTACGGGCCTCTGCGCGGATGCGGCGTGGCGTTTTACGGGCAAGTGCCAAGGAACAGGCAACCACAGAGGCCAAGCCGATACCGGCGATGAGCAGGTTGCCGCTTACGCCGCCGAACATAAATACGCCGACGGAAAGAGCTAAGGATAAGCGTTCACCAATCGTGAGTGGGAAGTTCTGCGTGGGATCCACATCTGGATAGATGCTGGTGAAGATGTCTTTGCGGGGGTCGTTTTGCATTCTTTGCTTCTTATAGGGGTGGTTTATTGACAATCGGAAGAAGTTAGGTCAGGATACACTTACTTCACTAAGGCAAGCTTAGCCTATATGATTTTTAGGCACGAAAACAAGGTTCTTAATATGATTGGAAAACTGTGTAAGTCGGCGTTCGGCATCATCGTCGCTGCTTTTCTCGTCGCGGCATTCGCCCCACTTCTGTCATCTGCCCCAGTTGCCCACGGAGATGAATCCTGCACATGGAAATGGGGCATCAAGCAGTCATTCCGCAGCTACGTCAAAGGCAATATCGCCCACGGTGGATGGGGTGCCAATGGCATTGGCTTCACAGGCGACGAACAGGGCGATGGTGCGTTCGTCTTTACCCCAGGAAAGCCCGATGCGTCTGGTGGAAACGTCACGATACCGTTCAACGGAACGCTGAACTTTACCGGCCACGATGGGGTCCTGGACATGACGATGTCGGACTTCAAGGTCAAGGCCTCTGGTAAACAGGCGCAGATTTCCGTGGACTACGTCTCCTATGAGATGAACCGCCAAGACCTCAGCCGCGGTAAAAAGATCCAAGGCAATGATGAGGTAATCGCCACCATTGATCTGGCCAACCCCGTCGAAGATGGTGCCGGGAAGGTTGATTTGTCTGGATCTACCGCTCTGACCTCCGGCGGGGCCAAGCTATTTACCGGCTTCTACCAGCCGGGCGAAGCCTTAGATCCGTCCTCTGGCAGCATTGCGCTTGATGGCTCGTGCGCCGGATCTGGTTCCGGATCTGGCTCCGGTTCCGGTTCCGGTGAGAACCGCCCATTGACGTCTATTACGGGTTCCTTCACGGGCTTTAACAAGGAAGCCATGGACATCCTGTCTGAAACCAATGACACGATGAACGGGATTACTACGTTCATGGGCAATACCCAGGCGTTCCTGGATGAGTTGGAGTCTTTCAACAATCGGGGTGGATCGAACTCGAATTCGGGTGGTTCCACTTCGGGTACGTCGAACTCCACTGGAGGAAACTCAGCTTCTACTAACTCTGCAGCGGGAAATCCATCACCGAGCAACTTTGGTTCGGGCGGAGGCGGCGGTGCCTCAGGAACTGGCAAAGCAGCGGGATCTGGTCCTGCGCACTCTGGATCTGCGAACTCCGGTGCCCCGAGCTCAGGTAGTTCGGGCGAGGAAGGATCTGGCGGGGACGATGCCGTCTGTGAGGCCACTGGTGTAACTCAAGCCACCGCTCAGTGGGGGTTAAAGAAATCCTTCCAGTCCTATATCACCGGATCCATTGCTCAGGGCCGATGGGATCTCTCTGGTGTTGGCTATGACAATGGGCATTTCCAATTCACGGGTAACTCCGGTGCCGTAAAAGATGGCGCGGGCTCCGTGCAATATGGCGGAAGCATGCAGTTCACCGGGCACCACGGCAAGCTGGACCTCAACATCGCCAACCTGGAAATCACCTTTAACGGCAATTCTGGCGAGCTTATCGCTGACGTGCGCTCTTCCAATATGGAAGGCAAGAAGAAAGACTTTGGACGCACTGTTATTGGCACCTTGAACTTCAATTCCCTCGACGTCGGCACGGACGCCGTGTCCGGTGAAGCTGCGGTATCGCTTTCTGAAGCCGGTTCCCAGGCACTCGCTGAGTTCTATGAACCAGGCACCCAGTTGGATCCGTTGAGCTTCCACGCCACCTTGGGCGGAAGCGCTGATTGCGGCGCCGTATCCGGTGGCGGCAGTTCTAGCTCCGGTTCTGGATCCGGCGGATCCGGCGGATCTGGCGCAGGCGGAAATGGAAAGGGAACTCCTGGTTCCAAAGGCGGCGCGCATGCCGCAGCCGGGGACCCAGTGCTAGCCGGTGACTCGGGGCAGGGATACGAGGACGGATCGAACAAATTTAAGGTCAAATCCGCGACGTCTCCCGGCGGGAGCCTAGAAAACCCGACCACCTATCTACTGCTCTTCATCGTCGGATTGATCATCGCCGGTGGTTCCACCAGCCGGCTTGTCATGAACAACTCTTAGAAAGATTGCCGTGAAACTCGTTCTTCGTTTCCTCGTACCATTCCTGTGCATCTTAGGCCTTACCGCGTGCGGTGTGCAGGGAAGCTATACCGATCAGCTGCCGGATCCCGCCGATCTCTCGGACCCCAGGTCCTTTGAAGGCGTCAGTGACGTCAAGGACTTTGACGATATCGAGCCGGTTACTGATAAGGCAGAGCCGGCGCTTCCGGTGGAGCTTACCGATGCCGATGGTAATGACGTCACCGTCACCGATGCCTCCCGCATCCTGGCTTTGGATATCTATGGCACCTATACCAAGACCCTTAGCGGCTTGGGGCTTGCGGATAATATCGTCGGCCGCACAGTTTCTTCTACCGAGCCTAACCTGGCGGATCTCCCGGTGGTGACCGAAGGCGGCCACAATATCAACGTGGAGGCGGTGCTGGAGCTGCAGCCGACGCTCGTCATTGCAGACCATTCCATTGGCCCGCGCGATGTCATCGAGCAAATCCGCGCGGCGGGTGTCACCACCGTGGTGATGGAACCTGAGCGCACGATCGATTCGGTGGGCGAGGACATCACCACACTTGGCGATGCCCTCGGCCTGCCCGACGAAGCACGCGAGCTGGCGGATCGTTCCACCAAGGAAATCGACGAGGCAAAGGAAGCCATCAAGGAGTTGGTTCCCGATGATCCGATGCGCATGGCGTTCCTTTACGCACGCGGAAACGGTGGCGTCTTCTTCATCATGGGTGATGGTACCGGTGCGCAAGATCTGATTGAAGGCATCGGCGGTGTGGATCTGGCTGCAGAAAACAACCTTTCCCATGTAGAACCCGCTAATGCTGAGGCGCTGGCGCGCATTAATCCAGAGGTGATCATCATGATGACCAATGGCCTGGAATCCACCGGTGGAATTGACGGCTTGCTGGAGCGGCCCGGCGTTGCTCAAACCACCGCCGGCCAAAAGAAGCGCATCGTGACCATCCCGGACGGCCAGTCGTTGGCATTTGGCCCCATGACTGGGCAAACGCTGGTGAAGCTAGCAAAGGCTGTGTATGACCCAGACAATGAGTAAGGGCACGGACACCTTCGCGCGCCGACGCACGCAGCGCACTTGGGTATTCGTACTGCTGGGGATCCTCACCGTTGTCGCGGCGCTCATCTCCGTCGTGCTGGGGCAATACTATGTACCGCTGTCTGATCTCTTTCCCATTTTGGCAGCTGGCCACGGGGAGGATTCCTTGACCGCAAGCGTGGTATGGGACATCCGCCTACCGCGTTTGGTCTTGGGGCTTGTGGTGGGCGCGGCCTTGGGCGTTGCCGGCACGCTGATGCAGGCGGTATTTGCCAACCCCTTGGCAGAGCCCTCCATTATCGGCGTTACCTCCGGTGCGGGCGTTGGTGCGGCCGTAGTCATCGTCTTTAATATCGAGTTCTTCGGCACCTTTACCGTTCCCGCTGCAGCCTTCCTTACCGCGCTGCTGGTTACCTTCATTATCTATCAGCTTGCGCGCCACAACGGAAGGGTTGCCGTGGTGCACCTGATTCTCACCGGCATCGCCATCAATGCGGTATGCAACGCCATGATCTCTTTCATGGTGTACCTAGCGCCGACCGCCAACCGCGAAGCGATCATCTTCTGGCAGATGGGCTCCCTCAACGGCTCACAGTGGAAACACGTCTGGGCGGTACTGCCCATCGTGGTGGTTGGCCTCGCAGTGGCCTTGCGCCTGGGCAAGCAGTTGGACGTCCTCGCGCTCGGCGAGTGCGCCGCCGCACATACCGGCGTGAACGTGCCGCGGCTGCGCATCGTGGCGATTGTGGCATCGGCAGTGCTGACCGCCGCGGCCGTTTCCTTCGCCGGCCTCATTGGCTTTGTGGGACTTATCGTTCCCCACCTGCTGCGCAGCATCGTCGGACCAGAAAACCGCATCCTGTTGCCGGCTTCCGCCCTTGGCGGTGCTGTGCTCATTGGTTTCGCCGACGTGGCAGCGCGCACGATGATTCCCTTTGCGGATCTTCCCATCGGCATTTTCACCGCGCTGGTGGGCGGTCCAACGTTCTTCATCTTGCTGCGCCGCATGATGCGCAAAGGAGTGCACTGATGATAAACGTCAAAGACTTAACCGTTCGCGTGGGGGAGCACACCCTCGTGGACCAAGTGTCTTTTACCGCCCACGCGGGCGAAGTTACCGGGCTTATCGGCCCGAACGGCGCCGGCAAATCTACGGTACTTGCCGCCGTCGCCGGAGACATCGACTATTCCGGCGAGATCACCGTGGGTGGGCTATCGCCCAAGGCGCCAGCGCGAGAGCTCGCGCGCACGCGTGCGGTGATGCTCCAGGACGTCTCGGTGTCCTTCGAATTCCTCGTCCGCGATGTCGTTGCGATGGGGCGCCGCCCGTGGGAAGGAACTGCCTACGCGGACCTTGACGATGACTTTATTGACGCCGCCCTCGATACCGCCGGCGTCGCGCACTTAGCGGGCCGAGACATCAGCACGCTGTCTGGCGGTGAGCGCGCCCGCGCGGCCTTCGCACGGGTGCTTGCCCAAAATACCCCGGTGATCTTGCTGGATGAGCCAACGGCCGCGCTGGATATCCGGCACCAAGAACAACTGTTGGGCTCAGTAAAAGCCCTTGCCCGCGAGGCAGGCGTCGCCGTCCTCGTGGTGCTGCATGACCTCAATGCGGCAGCAGCATATTGCGATCATCTCGTATGCCTGTCGTGCGGGGGATTAGCAGCCCAAGGGCGCGTAGATGAGGTCTTTACCAGTCCCACCTTGTCTCAAGTGTATGGCTGGCCGATATCCGTCGAGGGGCTGCGGGTACATCCGCAGCGTGCAACGCCCACCATCAACCCACTCTTCTCACACAAATTGGAGGATTTCCATGTTTAAGAAAGTAGTGGTCACCGCTCTCGCGGCGACCGCACTCACCGTGCCACACGCTTCTGCGGAAGAAACCTGCACCATCGAATCCGGTTCCTTGAACTGGGGAATTAAGCACTCGTGGCGTTCCTACCTCAAAAGCGGTTTCGCTGCTGGTGATTGGTCCACTAGTGGCCCAGTGACGCAAACCGGTGATCCTAAGGAGAAGGATTTCTCTTTCGGCTTCGAGGTTGATCCTGAAACCTCTACGGTAACGGTAGATGAGGAGGGCAATGTGGTCTCGTCCAATATCGAGAGTAAAGACTCCTCGATCACGTTTACCGGTCACCACGGCGCTCTACATTCCACGGTTGTGGCACCTTTCATCAAGACCTCCGGTAATGAAGCCCAGCTCGGTTCCGGCTACGAGGTCTATCACGTAGAGGGTAAGAATATGCTGCAATACACCGAGGATGACCACATCGACGCCAATAAGCGCACCGGGGATGGGATCTTTGGCCACGGCACGGCGCAATGGACCAAGGAGGACGATACACTCACCCTTTCCGCCAGCGATGTGCGGTACAAGGAGCAGCAGGGAACAAAAGATGGAAAAATCGAGGGCGTAGACCAACTTTTCATGGGCATGTATAGCTCGGAGAACAAGCCTGAGCTTGATGATGCCCACCTAACCCTCAAGGTCTCCCCTGGTTGTGGCCAGAAGAAGGAAGAAAATCCGCAGGATCAGGAAAAGCCGCAGAATGAGCCTGCTCCCAAGCCGCCGGTAGCTTCGCCGGAAAAGGAAGAGAAGCCACAGAGTCAGCCACCAGCGACCTCGCAGACTCCGGCACCGCCGAAGGATCCGGAGACTCCAAAGACCCCTGAGACTTCGGAGTCTAAGAAGCCGGGCACTGATAAGCCAGAGAAGGACGCTCCCTCCGGTTCTAGCTTTGCCAAGGTGTGGAACTACATCTTGGGCGTGGCAACCATTGGCAGCATGTTTGCCATTCTTGGGCAGGCCTTTATAAAGTCGGGCGCCCTTGAGAGCGTGCGTGCTCTTCTCCATTGGTAATAGGTGGTCAGCTAAGCGCGTCGTGATGGCAGCCGCATCCTAATGACGCGCGCACCGCAGGCAGTGGGGTAGGGAGTTAGTTCTTTTGGTTGATTTCTCCCCACAGGCCTTGTAAATAAGGATTGCCTAACCTTAAATTTATATTTAGACATTAGGTAAGCATTACTTTGGAGGAAGTCAGTGACTGTGACGCTTAAGAAACCATTATCCGCCGCATTGCGCGAGGAGACCGCCCACGCTCACGAGAACGCGGAGGGCTCGGCGTTTATGCAGCGACTCATGTCAGGCCAGCTGAGCGCTGAGGCCGCCGCCGATTTAAGCGGTCAGCTGTGGTTTGTCTATGAGTCTCTGGAGCGTGCAGTCCGCAGTGTGGCGCATGCTCCAATCGCCGGTGCGGTGGCCGATCCACGCCTTGAGCGGCGCTTTGCTCTGGAGGCGGATTTGGCGGCGCTCGTCGGTAGCGACTGGCGCGAAAAGATCCGGATCCTGCCGGCCACGGCATCCTACGTCGCCCGCCTAGAGGCGGTATCTGGCAGTGCAGCGGAAGTGGTGGCCCACCACTATGTTCGGTATCTCGGTGATATCTCCGGCGGCCAGGTGATTGCCGCGCGCCTCGGCACGCTTTATGACATCGAACCGGATGCACTGAACTTTTATGACTTCAGTGCCATCGGCAAGATTCCGCCGTACCGCAAGGGCTACCGCGAACGCCTGGATAGTCTCATGCTGACTGCGGAGCGGCGCGAGGCTTTGCTCTCGGAGGCGCAGCGCGCATTCGCTTTCAACTCGGAGATCTTCGCCGAGCTTGATAAGCGCCACTGATTTACTTTTTCTAATTTTCCAATTAAGGTAAGGCTGGCCTAATATTTTAGGCAAAGCTTCACCACTGCTCTCAAGAGGAGAAATTCATGAAAACAACATCCGTCATCGCCGTTGGAGCGGTTGCACTCGGCGCCGTCACCGCACCGGTAGCCTCTGCCGATGAGGCTCCAGCCGATGTCCCCGCCGTGGAATCCGGCCAATTGAACTGGCCCATCAAGGAATCCTTCATTCACCACGTGGACACCAACCCGCTTGCCAAAGGCATAATCAATACCACCGAAGGCGCGGAGAAGGTAGGAAAGGACTTCACCTTCCCGGTCGATGCGGCCCACACCACGCTGGATGCTGAGGGAAACGGCACTATTGGCACTCAGGGATCCGTGCAGATTCAAGGCTATCCAGGCTTCGGCCCTAATGGTTCCTACGGCGTCGATCTCACGTTTTCGGATATCAAGGTAGAAGTAGAAGGCCAAAACGCCACCATTACTGCGGATTATAAACTTACGGGCGCCTCCGGCCCGCTTAAGAACAAACCGGTTGAATTGTCTGGCGATGACGCCGCAATCTCTACCTTCACGCTTACTGAGCCCTTGGTGCCGGAAACCGGCAAGTCCTACGCCACAACTGATGCCCCCACCTCGTTGACCCAGACGGGCTCCGACATTTTCTTGGGCAAGTACCCAGTGGGGCAGCCGCTTGACGATGCCAACTCGGATCTCACCGTGGCATTCGACGGTGCCTCCGAAAACGCTAAACCATCTGACCAGGTAACCCCAGAAAAGAAGCCTTCGGGCGACAACGCTGCAGCCGATGGCTCTTCTTTCCACGGTTCTTCCTTCGGCACACTAGGCGAGACCGTCGCTGCTGTTATCGAGCGGGTAAAGAAAATTAGCGCCTTCTTCTCTGACCTCGTTCTTCCTGGCCTGAGCTTGTCAAAGTACGTTTAAACAGCGAGCGCTCTCTCGCGGCCGTATTGCCTACGCCGCTCCGCCGTGGCCACCCGATCTAGTCCTTGACTGCATCGAATGGCCACGGTTCTTTTTGGCCCGCCGCCTTGGCATCGTCTGTGAATACGGGCTGCCCGGCGGCTAAATAATAGGGAATAAGGGGCACGGCAACTACACTAGGGCGAAGTTAAATCCGTCCGACTACGCGAATGCGAAGGTACATTTCCCGTGGCTAAACTCCTCTACCGGCTCGGGCGCTGGTCTTTCCTTAATAAATGGAAGGTCATCGTCACCTGGGTGGTCCTGCTTGCCGCCGCCGGCGGCGCTACCGCCTTGTTGATGAAACCGATGACGAGCGAGTTCGCTATCAAAGGCACCCCGTCCATCGATGCCACCTACAAAACGATGGATCTCTTCCCGGAAGGCGGCAATCCCGCCAACTCCCCATCGGTGAACTTGGTCTTCCAGGCCCCGGAGGGCCAAAAGCTCTCAGATCCCGCCAATGAAAAGGCCATCAAGGCGGTCATCACCCACCTCGAGGATAACCTGGAGATGGGCGATACCATGCGTTTTGGCAACCCCCTTGAGGTCTCGCCGCGGCTGCAGGATGAGGTCATCCACCAGTTCACGGAGATAGGGCTGCCGGAATCGTCCGCGCATGCCGATGCCGATAACCTCGCCATGGTCAATGAGGATGAGACCATTGCCTATACCACCTTCGATTTCGATGCCGAATCGCCCTATAGCGTGGATCAGGCCGATAAGGACATTGTGACGGAAGCGATGGACATCGGCAGGCAGCAGGGGCTTACCGTCGAAGCCGGCGGCGCAGGGTTTGGCGATGAGATTAGGGTCAATTCCACCTCCGAGATCATCGGTCTTGGCGTGGCCTTCCTCGTCCTCATCTTTACCTTTGGTTCCCTAGTCGCTTCTGGAATGCCGCTGATTTCCGCCGTCATCGGGGTCGGCCTGGGTGCATGCGGCATGCTGATTACCACGCACTGGATTGAGCTCAACAACATGACGCCGGTGCTAGCCATCATGATTGGCCTGGCGGTGGGCATCGACTACGCGCTATTTATCCTGTCCCGCTACCGCGCCGAGCGCGCCCGCATGTCCGCCCCAGAAGCAGCCGGAATGGCGGCAGGAACGGCGGGTTCATCCGTGGTCTTTGCCGGAACCACCGTCTTTACCGCGCTTTTTGCCCTGCTCATTGCGCGCATCGAATTCCTCACCGCCATGGGGCTTTCCGCCGCAGCAACGGTGGCTATCGCCGTCCTTGTCTCCCTCACACTCATCCCCGCGATGCTCGGGCTTTTGGGGGACAAGGCGTTTAGCGGCCGCATCCCCGGCGTGGCCGGCAACCCTTCCCGCAAGGGCAAGGCGCGCCGCGGGCCTACCATGGGCCATCGCTGGGTACGACTGGTACAAAAGGTGCCCGGCTTGGCGATGGCCCTCGTCGTCCTCGCCCTCGGCGCCATGACCGCCCCCGTGCTTCACATGGAGTTGGCGCTGCCTGCCGATACCACCTCGAATCCCGATACCACCCAGCGCAAGGCTGCCGACCTGATGGCCGAGGGCTTCGGCCCCGGCGTCAACGGGCCGTTCCTCGCGGTTGTCGATGCCCACACCATCAACGCCGATTCCGCCGCACTCGCCCCATTGGTGGCGGCCCAGGGCGGAGAAGCCGAACCCGAAGAAGGTGCCGGCGAGCCGCCCGCCGAAAACCCGGAGGATCATGCGCCCGATAACGCGCCTGAGCCCGCGCCCGACGAGGCGCCCGATCAGCCGGCGGACCAGCCCGGTGATCACCCCGCAGAACACCCTGTTGACCAGCCTGGCGACCAGCCAGCGGAGCCGGAAATCGCCCCCGTCGCAGAGGTCGAGGACAAGGAAGACGCCGCTGCGCCGACGAGCGCCGAAGACAAGGCAGCGCTGGCGTCCTTCCTCTACACCGCGGATCAATTGAAGACGCTCGGCGGGGTAAAGCATGCACAAATCGTTTCGCTCAGCGAGGACCAGCGCTCGGCACAAATCATGGTGACTCCGGAAACCTCGCCAACGGAAGCCGCAACCATTAATGTTGCGCACGCGCTGCGCTCCGCCACCAAGGAGATCGAAGGCACCACCGGCACCGAGATCGGCCTGACAGGCCTGACCGCCGTGCAATTGGACATTACCGAGCGCTTGCGCGGTGCGATGGTGCCGTACTTGAGCATCGTTGTGGGGCTGGCGATCGTGCTGCTACTCGTCGTCTTCCGATCCCTCCTGGTGCCACTGGTGGCGGGCCTCGGCTTCCTGCTTTCGGTGGGCGGCGCCTTCGGACTGACGGTGCTGGTATGGCAAGACGGCCTGTGGGGCCTCGTCCCGGGCCCCGGCCCGCTGCTATCATTCATGCCGATCTTCCTCATCGGTGTGACCTTCGGCTTGGCCATGGACTACCAGGTCTTCCTGGTCACCCGCATGCGCGAGCACATTGCGCGGCATCCGAAGGGCACGTCGGGACCCTATAGCGCCGTCGATGAGGCCACCATCACCGGTTTTACCCAGGGCGCGCGCGTGGTGACGGCCGCAGCCATCATCATGATCTCGGTCTTCGTAGCCTTTATTAACCAGCCGCTGCCGTTCATCCAGATCTTCGGCTTTGCCTTGGCGGCGGGCGTGCTTTTCGATGCCTTCTTTGTCCGCATGACCCTCGTCCCTGCCTCCATGTTCCTTATGGGCCGCGCTACGTGGTGGATGCCCAAGTGGCTGGATAAGATTCTGCCCACCGTAGACATCGAAGGCACTGCGCTTGAGGAAGAATGGGAAGCACAACACGGCCAGAAGGCCAGGGAAGAAGAGGAAGAAAAGGAATGAAGGACTTAAGTTTCGACATCGATAAGCGCCTGCCCGAAGGCCCCGGTAAGCATGGCCGCAGCGGCGTTATCCACACCCCGCACGGCGATATCGCCACCCCGGCGTTCATCCCGGTGGCAACCAAGGCCACGGTGAAGACGCTGACGCCGGAGCAGATTCGCGCCACCGGAACGCAGGCGATTTTGTCCAATGCCTATCACCTCTACCTGCAGCCGGGCCAGGACATCGTGGATGAGGCCGACGGCGTGGCGAAATTCGAGAACTGGCACGGGCCGACCTACACCGACTCCGGCGGATTCCAGGTGATGTCTTTGGGGGTGGGCTTTAAAAAGGTCATCGCCATGGACTTGGCGGATCTCACCGAAAAGGATATTCGCGCCGCGAAAAGGGAGCGCATGGCCAAGGTGGATGAGGAAGGCGTGGATTTCCGCTCGATTATCGATGGCTCCAAGCACCGCTTTACGCCCGAAAAATCAATGCAGATTCAGCACGGGCTGGGCGCGGACATCATGTTCGCCTTCGACGAGCTGACCACGCTCATTGATTCGCGCAGTTACCAGGAAGAATCCGTGGCCCGCACGCATCGGTGGGCGCAGCGGTGCCTGGAGGAACACGACCGGCTCACTCGCGAGCGCTACCACCGCCCGAAGCAATCGCTGTGGGGCGTGGTGCAGGGCGCGCAATACGAGGACCTGCGCCGCCAGGCCACCCGCGGCCTCTTGGACCTGGACCGCGCCGCGCGGGAGAAGGGCCAGCGCGGTTTCGGCGGCTTCGGCATCGGCGGCGCGCTGGAAAAGCAGAACCTCGGCACCATCGTGGGCTGGGTCTGCGATGAACTACCGGACGATAAACCGCGCCACCTGCTCGGCATCTCCGAACCCGATGACATCTTCACCGCGGTCGAGGCCGGCGCCGATACCTTCGATTGCGTCGCGCCGACCCGCCTGGCTCGCCGCGGTGGTGTCTACACGCTCGATGGCCGCCTCAACCTCACCAATGCGCGGTTCAAGCGGGATTTCAAGGGCATCGACGAGGAATTCGGCGGCTACGTCACGGAGAACTACTCGCGAGCCTACCTGCACCACCTGCTCAAGGCGAAGGAATTTTTGGCCGGCACGCTGTGCACCATCCACAACGTGGAATTCATGGTGCGGTTAGTGGACAATATTCGCGCCGCCATCAACGGCGGCTACTACGAGGACTACCGCGATGAGTTCCTAGGCCGCTACTACGCGGCGTCGAAGGCGCGGTAATCTTCGCGCTTTTTCACCAGCTTGATAACCGCGGAGGTAATGGGCAAGAGGACGACCTCAATCAGCGTCTTCCACACAAAGCCCACCACCACGTAGTTGATGAAACCGCTCGTGGTGTCGATGCCGATGACGGGCGCGGCGATGGCGCAAAACAGCAAGGTATCACCAAACTCACCCACCACGGTGGAGGCGATCAGCCGGGAGAAAAGGCCCTTTTCACCGCTACGCTTCTTCATCGCGGTCAGCGTCCACGCGTTGAGCAGCTGGCCCACCAGGTAACCGGCCAGGGAGGCCAAAACGATGCGCGGCACCAGGCCCAGCGTGGCGGCGAAGGCCTCCTGGCCCTCATAGAAATCCGCCGCGGGCAGCCAGATGGCGATGTAGAAACACACGACGGCGAGCAGGGCCATCGCAAAGCCGATGTAGATGGCGCGCCGGGTGGACTTGAAGCCGTAGCACTCGGACAAAACGTCGCCGACGATATAGGCCAGCGGGAAGAGGAAGAAGGCGCCGTCGGTCACGAGCGGCCCGAGCTGGACGCCCTTGGTGGCGTTGATATTAGAAATCAAAAACGTCACGACGAAAATGGTGACGAGCCAGGGATAGAGAGTGGAATGAACGGGGATAAAGCGCACGTGAGAGGAGGGGGATTTTTCCATGCCCACTATTGTGCCAAACCGTATGCTGGGATTATGAATTCCGCGACCACCGGGGCGGGCCGCTACGCCCCGAGCCCTTCCGGCGATCTGCACTTTGGCAACCTCCGCACGGCGCTTCTCGCGTGGCTCTACGCGCGCTCGACGGGGCGCAGGTTTGTGGTGCGGGTGGAGGACATCGACAAGCAGCGCTCCTCCCGCGCGGCGGCCGAGCGCCAGCTCGCGGACCTTGCGGCCCTGGGGCTGGACTGGGATGGCGAGGTCATCTACCAGCAGGGTCGCGATGCCGCCTATGCCGCGGCGCTCCAGAAGCTGCCGGTCTACGAGTGCTACTGCTCGCGCAAGGATATCCGCGAGGCTTCCCGCGCCCCGCACGCCATCCCCGGCCAGTACCCGGGCACCTGCCGTGCGCTATCCGATGCCCAACGTGCCACCAAACGCGCCCAGCTCGCCGCCGACAACCGCCAGCCGGCGCTGCGCCTGCGCGCCGATGTCTCCAGCTTCACTATCCACGACGCCCTGCACGGCGATTACACCGGTGATGTCGATGATTTCATCCTGCGCCGCGGCGGGCAGGACGGTGGCTGGGCCTATAACCTGGCGGTGGTTGTGGATGATGCCTACCAGGGCATCGACCAGGTGGTCCGCGGCGACGATCTCTTATCCTCCGCCCCGCGCCAGGCTTATCTTGCTTCCTTATTGGGGATTGCACCGCCTACCTACGTGCACGTGCCGCTGGTCCTGAATTCCGCGGGCAAACGCCTGGCCAAGCGCGATGGCGCGGTGACGATGCGGGAGATGGGGGAGCAGAGGGGCATCGTCAAGCAGCTGGCGCAGTCTTTGGGCTATGAGGCGGAGACCGCCGCCGAGCTCCTTGCGCAATTCCGGCCGGAGGAATTGAGCCGCGAGCCGTATATTTGGCGGCCGTAATATTATCGAGCCCATGGAAGTTTTATTGGTTCTCATCGGGCTCATGCTGCTGACCGTCTTCGTTGTTGCGATCGGCGATAGGGTCGGGCTGCCCTGGCCCGCGCTGCTGACGATTATTACCGCCTGCGCCGTTTTCGTGCCGGGGCTGCCGCAATTCGACATCCCCACCGAGCTCATCCTTCCCATCTTCTTGCCGCCGCTGCTGTGGGCGCTGGCGCGGCGCACGTCCTGGGGCGTGATTCGCGGGCAGTGGGTGACCATCCTGAGCCTGTCCGTGCTCCTCGTTGTCGCCACGACCCTCGCCGTGGGCGCGACCGCCTACGCCTTCCTGCCGGGAATTAGCATCGCCGCCGCCATCCTCATCGGCGCGGCCATCGCCCCGCCGGACCCCGTGGCCGTGGATGCGGTGGCCGAGCCCGCCGGCATCCCGCGCCGCATCATCACTACCCTGCAAACAGAGGGGCTATTTAATGATGCCGCCTCCATCGTCGCCTTCCACCTCGCGCTTGCCGCTGTGACCCAGGGCGGCGATATTTCCTTTGGCAGCGGCGTGCTGAGCTTCCTTTATTCGTCCGTCGTCGCGCTTGCCATTGGTTGGCTCATCGGGCGGCTGACGGCGCTGTTTATTACCCACGTCCACGATGTGGTCGCGCGCAACGCTTTGACCTGGGTGGTTCCTTTCGCCACCTTCCTCGTGGCCGAGGAATTGAAAGCCTCCGGGGTTATCGCCGTGGTCATCGCCGCCGTCGAGCTCAACTCGCGCGCCGATATCCAGGCCGAGGACCGGCTTTCCGGCCAGTCATTCTGGGAGACCATGGAGCTGCTGTTTACCGGCGTCGCGTTCGGTCTTATCGGGCTGACGGTTAATACGGCCATCGCGGAGGTCGGCTCGGATTTGTGGCACTCGGTTATGGTCGGCGTAATCCTCTCGCTGGTGGCCTTCGTGGTGCGTTTTGTGTGGATGTTCTTCTACTACCGCCTCAACGTCTCGCGCGGGCGCCCGCACGTTGCCCCGCTGCGGATGCAGGAGGTGCTGCTGATGACCTGGTCCGGCATGCGCGGCCTGGTGACCTTGGCGCTGGTTTTGTCCATTCCCACCGGCGTCTTCGCCTTCCACCACGAGCTGGCCGTTATCGCCCTGACCGTCCTGCTGGTCACCATGGTGCTGCCCGGCCTGCTGCTGCCGTGGTTGATGCGGCAGCTCGATCTCACCGAGGCCTCGCAGGCCGCCAACGATAAGATGCGCGCCGCGGTGGTTTCGCGGGCGCGCGCCGCCAGCATCGATGCGCTATCGCAATTCCGCCCGGAAGACGATGCCACCGGCGAGGCCGAAACGGTCGATCCGGAGATTTCCGCCAACGTCATTCAGTGGTTCGAGGACCGCCTGGGCGATGGCGAAAACCCCGCCGAGAATAACGATATGCGCAAGCAGCGCGCCGAGGAGGCCCGCCGCGTCGCCCTGGAGGCCCGCCGCACCGCGCTGAACGCCGCGCAGAGCGAGCTCTTAGTCCTGCGCAAGGATCGGGCCTTCAATCCGGCCATCGTGGATGAGATACTGGAAGAGATCGACCGCATGGTCATCGGCACTAATCACCGGGAGATCTAGCCCATGGATCCACAACACTATGCCGAGCTCGAGGACGCGATGGACTACCTCTACGATTTCCTCGATGAGGACTTGGCGGACCGCGTGCGCGCCGAGCGCGAGTTCGTTCCGGCGGGCTTAGAAAGCTTGCTTGCCGATGACTCCCTCGACGACTACGTCTGGCTCTGGATCAAGGATTCCGGGCCGAATGGCTTCCGGCAGTACCTGCGCGATGGCGGTTATTCCGAGGCCGAGGTGCGCCAGACCTTTGCCTGGGCGCGCAGCGAGTGGGGCATGAATACCCCGCCGCATATCGCGTGGCTTAAAGAGGACGGCTACGAGCCACCGCGCATCGACTAGGCGAGGCGGTACGGCCCCGCCTTGCGCACCGCCGCATCGATGACCTCTGGGTCCACCGTGACGGACTCGGAGTGCTTGATGACGACATCCGCGGTGGCCTCCCCGGTCATCTCGAAGGTGGCTTGGCCCATTCCCGTATCGGCAAAGATGCCGTAGAGCTTTTGCAGGCACTTGCGCACGTCATTGTCGTTGCGGACGCCTTCGATGGCGATGCGGGTTTCGGTGACGGAAGATTTATCAGTCATAGAAACAGATTCTAATCCTTCGGTGTTAGATGCGGCCGTTGAAGGCCTGGAGCGCGGAATCCTCGCGGGTGCCGCCGCGGCCATCGCCGTAGTCGGCGTAATCACCAATCCAGGCAATGCGCGATACCCACTTCACGGCCTTATACCCGTGGTTCGACTCCACGCGGGCGCGCACTGGGGCGCCCAAGTGCAGATCGATGTCCTGGTCATTGCGCGAAATCGCCAAAATGGACTGATCTTCCATGGCGGTCTCGATATCGAAGGCCGCGTAGAAAGGCTCGCGCGGGCGGTTATCGTACATCTTTTGCGCCAAGCCATAGGACTCGATGAGCACGTAGTTGGCGCCTTCGGGGCGGGGGCAGAGTAGCTCGAGGACATCGGCAAGCTTGGGCCCTCCCCACTTGGAGGTCGCCGACCACCCCTGCATGCAGGTATGCGTGGCGATATAAGACGTCTGCGGCAGCTCCCGCAACTGCTCAAGGGTGACGGTCTTTTCGGTGCCGTTGATATCATCGGCCACGGTAATGGCGTAATCCTGCCAGCCATTGCGCTTGTACTCGGTCCACTCAGGGGACTCCTTCTCCGTCGGCGGCAGGCCGTTGGTCCAGTGGAAGGAGGAAATGGGCATCGGCGAGTCCTTGGTCTCCTTGGGCTTGCGCGGGTGGAAGTGATTCAGCGAAAGCTTGCGGCCGATTTCGGTGAACGAGACTAAGAAATTATGCGCCCGGGCGCGGTCTGCCAAGGTCCAGTAGGACAGGGCAATCCAGAAGATGATGACCGCCACGATGGTGATGACGACGGTGGTAAAGGCCTGCACATAGCGCTCGGTGGAGACGTCGCCGAAGACGATGTGGACCATGTTGTGCTCGCGGTGCACGAAGAAGACCAGCACCACGTGGACCAGGATGAACGCGGACATCAAGACCATGCCGATAAAGTGCAGTGAGCGAGCGCCCTGGTGCCCGCCCAACATCTTCACGAACCACGGGAAACGCACGCGGATGGCCGGCGACATGCCCAGACCGGTCACCATCATGAAGGGCGCGACGATGAAGATGACGAAGGCGTAGGCAAGCTGCTGGAGGGCATCGTAGGGCGTGAAGTGCTCGATGCCGGGCGCGCTGAGGCTGATATAGACCTTGAAGGTATCCCAAGCCTCCGGGATGATGTCCCAGGACGTGGGGATGAGGCGCTGCCACAGGCCAGTGGCAAAGAGCAGCACGACATATACCAAGCCATTGAGGACCCACAGCATGACCGATAGGCCGTGCCAGTGGCGGCCGAGGCCCACGTTTTCGCGGCCCGGCAGGGTCACCAGCGGCGACCACGAAAGCTCGTCCATCAAAGAGGTATATACGCCCTCTTCCTTGGGCAGCTTGCGCTTGGTAAATCGCAGCCATTCGGTGCCAGGGGCGCAGTCATTGCGCCACCACAGGCGCGGCATGGAAGAAAGCATTTCCAGCCCGGAGCGCAAGAGCATGCCGATGAGTACAAAGTTGATGAGGTGCGTCGCGCGAAGCCACAAAGGAAAATCGGGGTTTTCGCCGAGAGCCAAGACATAGTCCATGGGGGAGAGCGTCCTAGTGAGATAGTTTATGGGGAAAGGAACTATCTCTATTTTGACGGGTTTTCACGGATTAAACAAGCAGGCTGTAGATATGCGGAAATCCCGACCCTTTCGAGCCGGGATTTCCAGTGGCGGAGGATGTGGGATTTGAACCCACGAGGGGCGTGAACCCCGCACGCGTTCCAGGCGTGTGACATAGGCCGCTAGTCGAATCCTCCGAGAAGAAACATTAGCAGCCGTGGCAATTAGAATGCCAATCGCCTGGTCAGTGTCGATTTTTGGGCAATTATTGGGTTTCGGTAGGGCAGGACCCGGCGCTCACCGAACTGCTGCCGCTTGCCGATGCCCCCACAGCCTTCCGCCTCGCCCCAAGCGATGTCGGGCGGCGGTGTATTTGGCTTATGCGGGCCGTGGGCGTTAAAGTAAGGGCAGGATTCCGCGTGGCGTCCATCCTCTGAACTCCCCCAGGGCAGGAATGCAGCAAGGGTCAGGAGGCTCTGACGGGTGCGCGGGGTCCCTTTTTTGTGCAGGGTGCGTTAGTATTGGTGGCTAAACGTCGCACCACACTATGGAAGGTAAGACATACTAATGTCGCTTCTCACTCTGGAATCGTCCGCCTTGGCAGAACTTGCCGCGAAAGTCCGCGAAGAATATGCGGGACTGAAGGCAAAGGGCCTCAAGCTGGATTTGACCCGTGGCAAGCCTTCGAAGGCGCAGCTCGATCTCTCCAATGCGCTGTTATCGCTGCCGGGTGAGGGAAACTATACCGATGCTGAAGGTGCTGACCTGCGCAACTACGGCAACCTGAAGGGCGTTAAGAAGCTGCGCGAGCTGTGGGGCGAGTTAATCAATATTGACCCAGAGCTCCTGCTGGCAGGCGATAGCTCCTCGCTCAACATCATGTTCGACCTCATTTCTTGGGCCTATACCTTCGGCACCAATGATTCGCCGCACCCGTGGAGCGAGGAAGAAACCGTCAAGTGGATCTGCCCGGTTCCCGGCTATGACCGCCACTTCGCCATCACGGAACTCTTCGGCTTCGAGTTGGTGACGGTGCCGATGGAAGACGATGGCCCAGATGTCGAGGCCATCGCGAAGCTCGCCCAAGACCCGCAGGTCAAGGGCATGTGGCTCATCCCCATGTTCTCCAACCCCACCGGCGCGATCATTTCGGAGGACAAGACCCGCCGCCTGGCGGACATGGATACCGCGGCGCCGGATTTCCGCATTGTGTGGGATAACGCCTATGCAGTACACACGCTGACAGACGAGTTCCCGGAAATCTTGCCGATTCTGGACATCGCCAAGCAGGGCGGGCACCCCAACCGCTTCTGGGCCATGTCCTCGAGCTCCAAGGTCACCTTCGCGGGCTCTGGCGTGAGCTTTTTCGGATCCTCGGCAGACAACCTCGACTGGTACCTGGCGAACGCGGGCATCCGCGGCATTGGACCGAATAAGATCAACCAGTTCGCCCACGCCGAGTTCTTCGGCTCCGCGGACGGCGTGCGCGAGCTGATGCGCCGCCACGCCGAGCTGCTGGCGCCGAAGTTCGCCGCCGCGCGCCGCATCCTGGATGAGCGTCTAGGCGAGTACGGCGTCGCGGAATGGACCGACCCTAAGGGTGGCTACTTCATTTCCATGGACGTCGTCGACGGCACCGCCACCCGCGTGTGGGAGCTGGCCAAGGACGCCGGCATCGTGCTCACCAAGGCGGGCGCGGCCTACCCGCACGGCCGCGATGAGAATGACCGCAATATCCGCCTTGCGGTGTCGCTACCGCCGCAGGAGGAAATCGAGGAAGCCATCGACGGCGTTGCCACCTGCGTGCTTCTGGCGGCCATCGAAAAGGCGGAGGGCTAAAATCAACGCCGACGAATCCGCCGTGTGGCTCAGCGAGGTCATCCCGGCTCCCCTGGAGTTCCGGTACGTCGACGGGCGCAGGCTGGGTTTAGCCACACTTGCCGATGCCCAATCCCTCGCCCTCACCACCACCTTCAACGACGTCGATACCGGCCTGCGCAGCGATGCCGAAGGCCTGGATGTGCGCTGCGAACTCGTCACTGTGGCGCGCGTGGGCCAGCCCGAAGTCGCCGCCACCGTGGGGGCCGCGGCCGCGAAGCTGGAGAAGGCGGGCGGCCTTTTGCCCGCGCAACCCGGCGTCTTGCTGCCGTCGCTTTTGGATCTCCCCGGCGAGCAGACCGTGCACCACGGGCTGCTCATCGCCCCGTACCTCTGGGGCGGGCAGACGCCGCAATACCGCGAGGAGAACCGCCTGACGCTCGTGCTGCAGCTGGTCATGCTGACGGATGCGGAATATGCGTTTGGGGTGGAAGAGGGCGTCGGCAAGCTGCAGGAGGCCGTGGCCGAGCAGGGCATTGACCTGCTGGACTGGTCGCGCGAGGGTTAGCCGGTAAACTGGCTAACCGTGGCTTTATACCGGAAATACCGTCCAGCAACGTTTGCCGAGGTCGTGGGGCAAGAGCAGGTCACCACGCCGCTATCTGCCGCCCTCGACGCGGGGCGCATCAACCACGCCTACCTCTTTTCCGGCCCGCGCGGCTGCGGTAAGACGTCTTCGGCGCGGATTATGGCCCGCTCGCTCAACTGCGAGCACGGGCCCACCTCGACGCCGTGCGGTAAGTGTGATTCGTGTGTGTCGCTCGCGCCCGGCGGCCCGGGCAACCTGGACGTGACGGAGCTCGACGCCGCCTCGCACAATGGCGTGGAGGACATGCGCGAGCTGCGCGATCGCGCCTACTATGCGCCGGCGGAATCGCGCTACCGCATCTTCATCATCGACGAGGCGCACATGATTTCCCCGTCCGGTGCCAACGCGTTGCTCAAGGTGGTCGAAGAGCCGCCCGAGCACGTGATTTTTATCTTTGCGACGACGGAGCCGGAAAAAATCATCGGCACCATTCGCTCCCGTACGCACCACTATCCCTTCCGCTTGCTTACCCCGCCCGCGATGAAGGGGCTGCTGCAAAAGACCGTGGCCGCCGAGGGCGTGCAGGTCGAAGACGCCGTCTATCCCATGGTCATCGAGGCCGGCGGCGGTTCCCCGCGCGATACCCTGTCGCTGCTGGACCAGCTTTTGGCCGGCGCGGGTCCCAATGGTCTGACCTATGACCTCGCGCGCCCGCTGCTGGGCGTTACGGACGTCACGCTTCTCGATGACACCATCGCCACCCTCGCCGAGAACGACAAGGCCGGTCTTTTTGCGCAGATAGACAACGTCATCGAGGCCGGCCACGACCCGCGCCGGTTTGCGGTGGATTTGCTCGACCGATTGCGCGACCTGATGATCCTGCAGGCCGTGCCGGGCGCTATCGATGCCGGCCTAGTTTCCGCGCCCACCGACCGCGCCGAGGTGCTCACCTCCCAAGCGCAGCGTTTTTCCGGCCCGCAGCTAACTTATCTTGCCTCCACCGTCAATGACCGCATCAGCGATCTGACCGGGGCCACCTCGCCGCGCCTACTGCTCGAAATCATGTGCGCCCACTTGCTTATTGGTACCTCGTCCGGCGCGGCACCGAGTGCGGCATCCGCAGCCCAGCCAGCCCAACCCAGCGGCGCCCCGCAATCCGCGCAGACGGAACAGTCCAACCATGCTGGCCAAGGCGCACAGTCTGCACAGTCACCGCAGGCAGGACAGCCGGGCCAGTCAGCACCCTCTGCAGGAAACGGGCCAGCCTTTTCGGGCGCCCAGGATCCGCAGTCGGCAGCGGCCGCCATCATCGCGCGGCGCCGTGCAAAGTCCCAGGCTCAGCAAAACCAGACCGCCACAGGCTCCACTGCTTCAGAAGCGCCTGGACAACAACGGAATCAAGCGGCCGCGAGCACCGGGGCGCCGGAGCCGGCCCCGGAATCGGCATCACCGTCAGCACTGTCATCGCCGTCTCAACCTGAACAAACACCCGAGCGGCCCGCAGCAACGGCGCAGCCGGCAGGACCTGAGAATGCGGAAGGATCTGCATCGCGGTCTGCGCAACCGAGCGCGGAGCATACGCAATCGACGCATACAGAACCGGAAGAGCAGCAGTCCACGGATTCGCAGTCTAGCGATGTGCCTGCGGAGGACGCTTCGGCTACCGCGGCAGGCGGCAACGTAGAAACTGACGGTAGCGCGGATCCATGGGGCCAGGAGCGCCAGGTTCCGCAGAATGCGCCAGCCCGCGGAAACGACCAGGCGGAACCGCTGGAGAAACCGGTGCCGGCGGCGCCAGCGCAGCCGGAGAGGCAGGACCAGTCGAAGGGGGCATCGGCAAGCGGCGATGACGGTGATTTCGTGGAGGCAGTGAAGCGGAAATGGGTGGAGCTGAGGGGCAGCGTCGGCAAGCGAAATAAGGTTGCCGAAATCATGCTTGCCGAAGCCCGCGTGCTCGGGTTCCGCGATAATACGCTGACGCTGGGGCATACCACCGGTGCGCTGGCAGAACGCATCAATGCGCCGGCGAATAATTCCGTCATTGTGGACGTGCTGCGGGAGGAATTCCAGCGCGATATTCAGGTCAACTGCGTGGTAGGCACGGACCCGAAGACCGCCGGGTTCGATGCGCCGCGGGCGCCGCACAGCAAACCCGAATGGAACCCCAACGCACCCGAACGCGAGCCGAGCGACGACAAGGAGGCAGAGAGTAAGCCCGGGTGGCGCTCGCGCATTGCCAAGGCAACCGAGGTGGCGAAGCAGCGCGATGATGAATTCGCGCGCACGCCGCAATTTAGCAACGGGGTACCGCTGCCGCCCGAGCCAGAGAGCCCCGCGGACGAGCCGCCGCCGGAAGAACCGCCGGCCTATACGCGCGATGACGAAGAACGCGACATGGTCGAAGCCGCGCAGTCCGCAGGCGAAATGGACCACCGCAGCGCCACTGAGATAGCGATAGAACTCGTGGAAAAGGAACTAGGCGCACGCCGTGTATAGGACTGTGGCACGGTAGACTCGGGCGGTAGCAAAGCTACAGTGGATTTATTTAGAAAGGACGAAAGCTATGGCTGAACAAGATTCCACCCCACAACCCAACGACATGAACGACCTCATCGCGCAGGCGGCGCAGGTGCAGGCCGAGCTGCAGAAGGCGCAGGAAGAAATCCTGGCGACCAATGTTGAGGGCAGCGCGGGCAATGGCCTGGTTAAGGTGACCATGACCGGTGGCGCCGAGCTGGTAGACCTGCAGATTGATAAGTCCGTGGTTGACCCGGAGGACATCGACACGCTGCAGGACCTGGTGATGGGCGCGTTTAAGGATGCCCACGCCGCAGCGGGCAAGTTGGCACAGGAAAAGATTGGTCCCCTGTCGCAGGGCATGGGCGGCCAGGGTGGACCGTCGATGGATGACATGTTCGGCGGCTTCTAACCGCGCGATATTCTTAAAAGGCCGTTGCCCCGGTGATGGGGCCGCGGCCTTGACGTAATTTTGGGAGTTGTGGTGTTTGAAGGACCTCTGCAGGACCTCATTGATGAGTTTTCGCGCCTGCCGGGCATCGGCCCGAAGTCGGCGCAGCGTATCGCGTTTCATGTGTTGCACATGGAACCGGAGGATATCGAGCGCCTGCAAAATGCCTTAGGCGGCGTGCGCGACGGCGTTACTTTCTGCCGTATTTGTTGCAATATTTCGCGCGAGGATGTGTGCCGGATTTGCATCAATTCGCAGCGCGACGCCTCGACTATTTGCGTTGTGGAGGAGCCGAAGGACATCCAGGTCATCGAGCGCACGGGTGAGTACGAGGGGCGCTACCACGTGCTTGGCGGTGCGCTGGATCCGCTGGCCAATGTTGGGCCGAAGGATTTGAATATTTCCACGCTCCTCCAGCGGCTGGGCGGGGTGCTGCCGGATAGGGAGTTGGCGGATTCCACGCCAGAGGCCCCGCTTTACGACGACACCCCTACCATCCGTGAGGTCATCCTCGCCACCGACCCGAATACGGAGGGCGAGGCCACCGCGGCTTACCTGGTGCGGTTATTGCGGGACTTTCCCGATTTGAAGATCACCAGATTGGCCTCCGGCATGCCGCTCGGAGGCGATTTGGAGTTCGTGGACGAGCTCACCTTGTCTCGTGCGCTTTCGGGGCGCTTGACCATTTAGGGGCCCGCAGCACCGACCGCGGCACCGCTCGGTTTCTTGGGGTTTAGGGCACGGCGGCGGTCGGCCCGCGTGGCGCGCGGCCAGTAAAGACTGGGGGAGGCGCATTCGGCTCCGGTGGCGACGCCGAGTCTGGCGGTGGCGCCGAACGTGACGGTGCAGCGGAGCCCGGCGGGGCGGGGCGGTCCGTGTGGCGCGGATGCGGCGGCAGCCAGGCGATGCGCCCGTTGATGCGCGCCATTCGCCCGCGCCCCGGAAGGCCGTTGATGGAATTGTGGTACGGGCACAAAAGGCACATATTCGCCGGGTGGGTGTGGCCACCACGGGCGTATTCGAAGATGTGGTGGGCTTGGCATTCAGTGGCGGGGCGTCTGCAAGCGGGCCAGGCGCAGCGCGCGCCTTCGGCCTCGAGCATGCGGCGCTGCTTGGCGGAGGCGTGGCGGGCACGGTAGAGGTTGACGGGGCCTTCCTCGGGGTAGATGAGGGTGAAAAGTCCGGCTCCGGCGAGCGTGCGGCGGAGGAGATCGGCACCGGTGATGGTGGCGCCGTTGGTCATGGCGAGGCGGACTTCTGAGCCCTCGCCGCGCAGGATCTTCAGGTAATCCGGCAGCTCGATGATGACATTGGTGGTCACGCTGGCCGGCGCGACGGCGCGGGAACCGGTGAGCCAGGCGAGGGGATTATCCTTCGCGGTAGCCCAGATATCGGCCATTTCGGCCGCGGGGCCCGTAAAGCTCAGCGTGGTTTTCTCGCCGTGCAGGATGCGGCGCCCGCCGTCTTCGCGCTCGGGCGGCGGGGCGATTTCGCGTAGCAGGCGCGTGGCGACGCGGGACACTTCGGCGGTGGTCCCGGCGGTAGCGCAAAGGGTTTCGCGGAAGCGCCAGCGCTCGGTGGGATTTTTCACGCGCTGGGAGCGGCGGGCGATGAGCGCGAGCGTGTCCAGGCTGTGCTGGTTGCGGCGCGCGGCGGCTAGGGCGCGGCGTTGATAGCGCGAGTGGCTGGTGGGCGCGAGGAAAGCCTCGGCGGTGCGGCGCAGCTCGCGCGCTTGGTCCGCAGGCAGGGGCAGGTCAGCGGCGGCGTAGGCCTCTTCAATCAGGTCTACGCCACGCTTGGCGATGTCCCCCAGCTGCTCCAATAACGTCATGCCCCGCAGCCTAGGGTTGGGGCCTGGGAGCTACAAGGCGGCCGCGCCCGGCCTGTGGATAACTCGGCTCAAATCGGCCCTTTTGGGTCGTGAGGGCCGAGAATTGGCGAAGTTATCCACAGGTTTAGCGCTGGGAGCGCGGCGGCTCGGCGGCGTTGAAGCGCTCGGTGCGCAGGCGGTCGACGGCGGGGATATCCAGCGGATCGAGATCGGCGAGCGGGACACCCATGGCTTGGGCGAGGAGCAGATCCGCGAGCTGCGGGTTGCGGGCCAGGGCGGGGCCGTGCATATAGGTGGCGATGACGCTGCCCTGCACGGCGCCTTCGTAGGTGCGTTGGGTGGAGCCATCGGCGAGGTCTTCGGTGGCGGCTTGGTCGGCGTTGCCATTGCCGCAGGTGAGGGTTCCCAGCGGTTGGGCGGACGGGCCGAGGATGGTCGCGCCCAGGTGGTTTTCGAAGCCGGTGAGCGGCTCGGTGAGGTCTGCGGTCACGCCGGCGCCGGTAGGGGTGGAAGACACCTCGCCGATGGCGCGGTCTTGCATGCCGGCGGTGGTGGCATCGATAAGCCCGACGCCATCGATAACCCGGCCAGAGGCGCGGAAGGACTCGCCCAAGACCTGCAGGCCGGCGCAAATGGCCAAGATGGGGCGGCCGGACGTGGCGGCGCGGGTCAGCCCGCCATCGGCAATGAGGTGCTTCGCGGCAAGAATCTGCGCGGTGTCTTCGCCGCCGCCGATGGTATAAATATCCAGCGTCTCAGGCACGGGTTCGCCAAGCCGGATGGGGTGAATTTCGGCGTCGAGGCCGCGCATGCGGGCGCGTTGGCGCAGCACGAGGGCGTTGCCGTCATCGCCGTAGGTACCGAGGACATCGGGAAGCACTAGGCCGATATTAAGCATTATTAGCCTCCTTGGACAGGGCCTTTTTCAGATCGCGGAAGGCGGTGTAATTGGCAAGGACCTCGATGCGGCCCTCGGGGCAGGCGGCGAGCGCATCCATGGGATCTGGGATGAGCTCGTGAGTGATATCCGCGTACACGAGGCGGACGGCAAGGTCGGTGCCGCGCTCGCCGGCGGCCTTGACGCTGAGCCCGTTAAAGCCCTCGAATTTCACGTCCCAGAGCCAGGACATGTCGATGCCATCGGCAACCTGCCCGTTCGTGGCGATGACCAGCCCATCGGCGCTGCGGTCCACCATGGACAGGGCCTCTTGCCAGCCGGCGGGGTTCTTGGCCAGCAGCAGGCGAATCTCGCGGCCCTTCCAGTGGATGGTGGAATACCGGCCGGCGACGTCATCGATGCTTTCGGCCGCGGCAATAGCGCGATCCAAGTCCACGCCGAAGCCCTCGACGGCCGCAGCGATGGCTTGCGCGGCGTTACCGCGATTGGCGCGGCCCGGCAGCGCCAGGTTCAGCGGGCGCTTTGCGGTGGGGGTAATGACGCCATGCTTGTCGATGCCCCACGTCGGCTGCGGGCGGCGGAACTCGCGGCCATCGGCAAGCGGCTTTACTGCGTACCAGTCATCCTCGGTGCGCACGACGTGGCCGCCGGTGCGCGGGCAGGTGACGGAATCGCCGAGCCAGCCCGCGCCGGCGGAGACCCAAATGACGTTCTTGGCGTCATAGGCAACCGACGTCATGAGCACGTCATCGCAATTGGCGATGACCAGCATGTCCGGGTGGGCCTCCACGGCGCCGCGGAGGGCGCGCTCGATCTTGTTGATCTCGCCGACGCGGTCGAGCTGATCGCGGGTGAGGTTGAGCAGGACGAGCGCCTGCGGGTTGAGGTTATCGGCGACGTGCGGCACGTGCAGCTCGTCGACCTCGAGGACGAGGTGCGAGGCGTCCTTGCCCGCCATGAGCGCGGAGATGATGCCGGCGTCCATGTTATCGCCGCCGTCGTTGGTGGCGACGTGGTGCTCGGCGCGGACCGCGGCGGCGAGCATGCGGGTGGTGGTGGACTTGCCGTTGGTGCCGGTGACCAGCACGGCCGGGCGCCCGCCGCCCAAGTCGCTCATGATGGAGGGGTCAATGGCATTGGCGATAAGGCCGCCGATCATTCCGCCGGCGCCCCGGCCGGTGGCGCGGGAAGCGGTGGTGGCCAGCTTCGCGGCGGATGTCGCGGCGGTGGTGCGCAACTTCTTCAAGGCACCCGGGACTGAAAAACTCATGCCCTCTAGGGTAGCCGGGGAAGCGGCCTAGGCGTTGTTCTTGGGCGCCGAGCCGCCAGAATTTCGCCGCCCCCGGCCGCGCCCGCCGCGCCTGCGCCGTCGTTTCTGGCCCTTGCTCTGGTTATTTCCGCCGCTCTTTTGCGGGGGCTGGCGCCGCGCCGGCGGCTGGGCGGTAGTGGGGTCTTCGATGCGGGTGAGGGCATCGAGAAACGCGGCATCAGACATCAGCGGGATACCCTTGCGCTGGGCGTGCATCGCCTTGCCCACGAGATCCGTGGTGACATTGCACACGACAAGCGATGCCTCGCGGGTGAGCTTTTCCGAATAGTTCAGCTCCTCGCGCATGAGGGCGGAGATAATCGTATCCGGGTCCTCCAGGATTTCGGGGGCCACGACGATTTCCATGCCGCGGCGCAGCTCCTTGCCGGGCTCGTATTTGCCGGGGTTGTGGTGCTGCACGGGGGCCTCGGCGGCATCGACGCGCACGTGCGAGCGCTGCAGGCCAAAGCGGTCGGCGCGGACATCGTCTGGGGCATAGCTGCGCACCGGGCCGCGCTGCTGGTGCTGGTAGAGCTGGATGAGCAGCTCCGTCTCCTCCCGCGAGGTCTCCTGCTCCGGGCGGCGGGCGCGTTCCACTGTTGCCTTTGGATCGGCATCCAGGCCATTCTGCTTAGCGACGCCCCTCAGCCGCACATCATTCGACCGCACCCCCTGCGCATACGAGGTGGCCAAGGTATCGATGATGCGCACGGGCGCGGGCATGTGGCCCACCTTCTGGCGGCGCCGCTTGCCCTTATTGCGCCCGCGGTTGCGCGCGCGGTTTTGGCGGGCGGCGGTCATCATCGCGCGGCGGGCCTCGGCGACGATAAAGCCCCAGGTATAGGGGATATCGTGGACGACGAGGGTGCGGCCATCGATAAGCTTATCCAGCGACTTGAGGACTCTGCTAAAGGCTGGTGCCTGCTCGATATCCGCGACGGTCAGCCCGTGGAGGTGGTGCGGGCCGGCGTCGATATCCGGCTTGAGCACGGCGTGGAAGCGCTGGCCAATATCGCCGGCATTATCAAAGGCCACCGCATCGATGGTGACGATGCGGCCGGTCGAGGGGTGGATGCCCGTGGTCTGCAGGGTGAGGGCCACGTAGGGGTGCTTGGTGACGGTCTCGGCTTTTTCCGGCTGCTTTTGCGCGGCGCTGTCCGCGGTGGATGCGGAGGCCTCGGATGCTGTGGGGCTTGGAGCGGCCGAAGCGGCTGTATCGGCCGGGGTTTTCGGCTTCGCCGGCCCGCCGGAGGGGCGGACGGCGCGGCGCGGCCGAGACCGGCGCGGGCCCGGCTGCGCGGGGTCGGCGTCAGGATTGGCGGAGTCGGCTGCGGAGTGAGGGGACGCCTGGGCGTGGGTCCTAGCCGCATGCTGGGACGCCATAATCGCCGGCGAGGGAGCCTGCGGCGACCGTGGGGAGGGGCCAGGTGTGTTATTCATCAGCCTTAGTCTAGTATCCCGGAATTCCTGTGGCGGGACAGGGCGCGCCGGGCTTTTTCGTTGCCTAATCCGGTTTAGTGGAAACTAAACCGCGACGATGAATACGGTCAGCAGGGCGACGACGGCGACCACGGCTATGGCCGTGACCCACCACCCAGTGTGGCGCGTAGGTTCCGGGGCAGCCGTTACTGCGCGAAAGCTGCTGGTTTCGAAAGTCTCGGTCGCCGCCTGCGTGGTGGGGGTGGCAACTGCCACGGAATCCTCGTTGGAAGCGGGTAGCGGGTCGCCGGCGTAGATGCTCAGCACACGGTCGTTGCCGCGCGGGGCGTGGTAGGCGTGGGCGAGGATGGGGGCATCGGCAAGCGGGGGCAGCGAGGGACCCGGGGATAGGGTGGTGAGGAATGTGGGGCCGAAGAAGACATCGACGGCGTCGGTAGAAGGCACCAGGTTGACCAGCACGTGCATCCGGGCTTGGGCGGGGATATCGAGATCCGCGGGGAGATCGGTGATATCGATGGGCGGGGCGTAGCCCAGCATCGTATAGGGCCCGCCGGGCGGATTATTCGCCGGCAGGCAGAGCCCGGGGCGGGGAAGCAGGAGGGTGACGTGGCCATCGGCATGCGGCTGGGCCGTGGCGGCCGGGGTGAGACCGGCGCGGAAAAGCAGGTCGATCTCAGGGTATTCCGCGCGGTCCGCGGCGCTGATGGTGCCGATCTGGCCCTGTGCTTCCACGCTTAAACCGCCCTCCTGGCTGGGAGCCAGGGTGACGGTAAATTCCTCCGTGCCCTTCACCGATGCGCCGTGAATGGGCAAGGCCTGCACCGCGCCGAGGCCGCGGTGGGGGATGAGGTAGGTAGAAGAAGGCATAGTCGATCTTCTACCATGCCCGGCTGCGTCCGCGTTAGGCCAACGCGCGGTTTACTGCGGAGGTGATCGCGTTGATGGAGGCGCGGGTCGTGGAACCAGCGATGCCCGCGCCCCAAACCTTGTTCTGGTTGACGTCAGCGGCAATGTAGCAGGCGGCCTCGGCATCATCGCCGGCCGAGCGCGATTGCTGGGAGTAATCGATGACTTCGAAGTCGATGTCCAAGGACTCCAGCGCATTAGCGTAGGCGGCGATGGGGCCGTTACCGGTGCCGGTGACCTCGGATTCCTTGCCGTTGTAGGTCACGGTGGCGGTGACGGTGGCATCGGTAGCATCGGCGGAAATATTGTCGATCTCAAACGATTCCAAGTGCAACGGGGTGGTGCGATCCAAGAATTCGGTGGCGAAGATGTCCCACATATTCTTGGAATTGACCTCGCCGCCTTCGGTATCGGTGATTTCCTGCACGACGGTGGAGAATTCTGCCTGCATGGCGCGGGGCATGTTGATGCCGTGGTCGGTCTTCATGATGTAGGCAACGCCGCCCTTGCCGGACTGGGAATTGACGCGGATAACGGCCTGGTAATCGCGGCCCACGTCCTTCGGGTCGATGGGCAGGTAGGGCACCTCCCAGATGGCATCGCGCAGCTCTTCCCAGCTGACGTCGGTGGAATTGGCCTCCGGGCGCACCGTTGCGGCCAGCGCATCCAGGCCCTTATTGATGGCGTCCTGGTGCGAGCCGGAGAACGCGGTAAAGACCAGTTCGCCGCCGTAGGGGTGGCGCTCCGGAACGCGCAGCTGGTTGCAGTACTCCACGGTTTCGCGGATCTTGGGCAGATCGGTGAAGTCGATCTGGGGGTCAACGCCCTGGGTGAGCATGTTCAGACCCAAGGTCACTAGGTCCACGTTGCCGGTGCGCTCGCCGTTGCCAAACAGGCAGCCCTCGATGCGGTCGGCGCCGGCCATATAGCCCAGCTCGGCTGCGGCAACGCCCTCGCCGCGGTCATTGTGGGGGTGCAGCGAAATCAAGATGGAATCGCGCCGGGCCAGGTTGCGGTCCATCGACTCGATGGAATCGGCATAGACATTCGGCGAAATCATCTCCACCGTGGACGGCAGGTTGATGATCATCGGGTTCTCGGGGCTGGGATCCATGATGGCGACCACGTCATCGCAGACCTCGCGGGCGAAATCCAGCTCGGTGCCGGTGAAGGACTCGGGGGAGTATTCCCAGCGCCAGTTGGTATCGGGGTAGTCGGCGGCAATGGATTTGATGAGCTCGGCGGCATCGGTAGCCAGCTTCTTGATGGCCGGTTTGTCCTTGCGGAAGACCACGCGGCGCTGCAGCTTCGAGGTGGAGTTATAAAAGTGCACGATGACGTTTTTTGCGCCGGCGCAGGCCTCGAAGGTGCGGCGGATCAGGTGCTCGCGGGCCTGGACGAGGACCTGGATGGTGACGTCTTCTGGAATCTTATCACCCTCGATGATTTCGCGGACGAAGTTGAAGTCCGTCTGGGAGGCGGAAGGGAAGCCCACCTCGATTTCCTTGTAGCCCATCTGCACCAGCAGGTCGAACATGCGGTGCTTGCGCTCGGGGCTCATGGGGTCGATCAGCGCCTGGTTGCCATCGCGCAGGTCTACGGCGCACCACTGCGGGGCGTGGGTGATCTTCTTGCCCGGCCAGGTGCGGTCCGGCAGGTCGATGTCCTCGACCTCTACTGCGAAGGGCTGGTAGCGGTCGAAGGGCATGGAGGAGCCGCGCTGTTTATTCCAAGCGGGCTGTCCCTCGCGGGGAGGGCCTGCAGGGGTGGTGATTTCGCGGGGTGCGCTAATGAAGGAATCGTTGGGAGACATGGGGTGCGGTGTCCTTAATATGTTTGGTGTCGGGAAGTGCGACGGCCAGCTGGGCTAAGGATTGCCAGACTCCGCGACGGGGCGCTGGCCGTAGGTTTAGGCCGAAATCCCGCCGCGGCAGATAAGGAGTAGGTCGTTCCGCAATGTCATACCGGTCACACTACAGAGGATCTCACGGTGTGGCAACATATTTCATTCAGCGGGACACCCGGGCGCGTGGCGTACCATGCTGATGTGCCTACTGTTCCTACCACCCGCCGCCCCGCAGCCGCGCCCGCGCTGCGCTGCTGGTTTTATGCTGCACTGGTGGCGGTTGCGGGAACGGCGATTCGCCTCAGCGTGCTCGCGGCGCTGGCCGCGGCGCAGGGCGATTCCCTCTGGGGGCTGCTGAATAAATGGGACGCCCACTACTATGTCGACATCGCCCGCGCGGGCTATGGCGGGGAAACCGCCCTCGCGTTCTTTCCCGGCTTCCCACTGGCGGTGCGGGCGGTCAGTAACCTGCTGGGCACGGATATTGCGGGCACGGCGATGGTCCTCAACCTCTTTTTCACCATCGCCTTGGCGGCGGGCGTTATGGCGCTGGCTAGGCAGATGGGGCTGGGCACGCGCGGCCAGGTGCTCGGCGCGACGGTGGTCACCAGCGCGCCTATGAGCATCGTTTTTGTCATGCCCTATACGGAGGCGCTCTTCGGCGCGCTCGCGATCTGGGCCGTGGTGATGTTGCATGATAAGCGCTGGATCGCGGCTGGGGTGCTCATTTTCCTTGCCTCCTTCGTCCGCCTCACCGCGGTGGATCTCATCGTGGTCTTCGCGCTCATGGTGCTCTTCAAGGCGCGGCGCACCTGGTGGGCCTGGCTGAGCGTGGCGGTATCGGCGCTACCCTTAGCCGGCTATATCTGGTGGGCGAATCGCCATTTATCCGGCGCCGGCGGCTACTTTGGCCTGCAGGAAAAGCACTGGAATTCCGGTTTCGACGGCGGCCGGGCGACGGTGTCCTGGGTGGCGGAGACGCTGTCTAGCGCCACGAACGGCGGGTATTTGCTCAGCGCCGCGGTGATCATCGCCGCCCCCATCTGCCTGCTGCTGGCCTGGGGGCGCCTGCCGCTGCCAGCCTGGCTCTTTGCCGCGGTGCTGATGGCTAATGTGCTGCTTTCCGATGGCATCATGCACTCCCGCCCCCGCCTCTTACTGCCCGCAGCGGTGGTCTTGGTGCCGTGGGTGGGCAAGAAGGGGGCATCGGCAAGCGTGGGTGCCTGGGTGCTCTTCGGGGCCTGGTTTTCTGCCTATATGCTGGCCGTATTCGAGTGGGCCATCTAGCTGCGCTGGCTGACCGGGTTGCGGGACAAAATGATGGTCGCGGCAATCATGACGCCGAGCGCTGCCACCATGACGAGCCAGCCGGCGGTGGAATCGATGAGGAATTTTTCGCCCAAGACCATATAGCCTAGGCCGAAGGCGACGATGGGCTCAAAGATGGTCATGGCCGGCAGCGACTGTGCCAGCGGGCCGGCGTTAAAGGAGTATTGCTGCACTACGGTGCCGGTCAGGGCGAGGCCGATGAGGCCGTAGAACTGCCAGCTGCCCACCAGGACGCTCAAGCCCTCGTGGGTGAAGATATCGACCACGGCCTTAGAAAGCAGGGCAACGAAGCCGTAGATGACGCCGCACGCCGTGCCCAGGGCGAGCGGACGCTGCTCGCGGAATTTATGGCCGGCCACGCCCAACGCGACCAGGGTGGCCAGGCCCAATAGCAGCGCGGGCCACCACTGGCTCCACTCGGGCCGGGGATTGCCGGCAACGGGGCGGCCGTAGACCACCATCACGCCGACCGCCACCGTCAGCGCAATGGACCAGAACGTCTCGTGCACGGGCATGGGGCGCTTGGCGTACCAGGCCGAAAGCGGCAGGGTAAACATGAGCGAGAGGACCAAAATGGGCTGGACCACCAGCAAGGTACCAAACCCCAGGGCAACGACCTGGAGGCCATAGGCGAGGATGGCCGCGCCAGTGCCGACCCACCACAGTGGGTTGGTCATAGCGGAGCGCATGACTGAATCGTCTGCTTCAAGGGCGATGCGGTGGCGAACGACCGTGCCCCAAGCAACCGTAAGCGCGGAGGCGAGCGCGAAGAATACGGCGAGGAGGTTGCTTAACACCCGCTCAACGCTAGTAAAAAAGTGACGGAGATGCATTTTGCTTATCGATGCCGCCCCCGCCCCGCCACCCAGCGCGCGCACGGGGGTGGGTGTGAATAAAATAAAAGTATTGTTTCGGAATTATGATGAGGTGTAGCGCCTTGCGGGGTAGCATAGGAATTTGACTAGTGTCCGACAGGTATTTCTGTGGCGCGTCTGCGCGCAGGGGTGCCTTTTAAAACGAAAGGTGGCAACCACACCGTGGCCCTGATCGTTCAAAAATACGGCGGCTCCTCCCTCGAATCCGCAGATCGCATCCGCGCGGTAGCGGAGCGGATTGTGGCCACTAAAAAGCAGGGCAATGATGTCGTCGTGGTGTGCTCCGCTATGGGGGATACCACCGATGAGCTTCTTGACCTTGCAGCGCAAGTCAATCCCGTTCCCCCGCAGCGCGAAATGGATATGCTCCTTACAGCGGGCGAGCGCATCTCCAATGCGCTCGTGGCCATGGCGGTGGAGTCCCTCGGCGCGAAGGCCCAGTCCTTTACCGGCTCCCAGGCGGGCGTGCTGACGACCGAGCGCCACGGCAATGCGCGCATCGTTGACGTCACCCCCGGCCGCCTGACCGAGGCCCTAGAGGAGGGACAGATCTGCATCGTCGCCGGATTCCAGGGTGTGAATAAGGACTCGCGCGATGTGACCACCCTGGGCCGCGGCGGGTCCGATACCACCGCGGTGGCCTTGGCCGCGGCGCTTAAAGCGGATGTGTGCGAAATCTACTCCGATGTCGATGGCGTCTATACCGCCGATCCGCGCATTGTTCCGGATGCGCAAAAGCTAGAAAAGCTCTCTTTTGAAGAGATGCTGGAAATGGCCGCCGTAGGATCCAAGATTCTGGTCCTGCGCAGCGTGGAATACGCCCGCGCTTTCAATGTTCCGTTGCGAGTTCGCTCGTCTTATTCAAATGACCCCGGCACGTTGGTGACCGGCTCGATGGAGGATATCCCCGTGGAAGAAGCAGTACTTACTGGTGTAGCAACTGATAAATCCGAGGCGAAGGTAACCGTGCTGGGCATCCCAGATCGCCCGGGCGAGGCCGCGAAGCTTTTCCGCGTCATCGCCGATGCGGAGATCAATATCGATATGGTGCTGCAAAACGTCTCCTCCTTGGAGGATGGCACCACCGACATCACCTTCACCTGCCCGCGTGCCGATGGTCCCCGCGCGATGGAGCTATTGAGCAAGCTGCAGTCTGAGGACGGTTGGTCCAATGTGCTTTACGATGACCAGGTGGGCAAGGTCTCCCTCGTCGGCGCCGGCATGAAGTCTCACCCAGGCGTGACGGCGGACTTTACCGAGGCCCTGCGCGATGTGGGAGTGAACATGGAGCTTATCTCCACCTCCGAAATCCGCATCTCCATGCTGACGCGCGAGGCAGACCTGGAGAAGGCGGCGCGCGCCCTGCACGATAAATTCCAGCTCGGCGGCGAGGAAGAAGCCACCGTCTATGCTGGAACCGGACGCTAAACCAGAGCACTACAGAGCAGTTCAGAGCAATTAAAGGAAGACAATGACTACCGTTGCAGTCGTCGGCGCCACCGGCCAGGTCGGCCGCGTGATGCGCTCAATTTTGGAAGAACGCAATTTTCCGGCGGATAAGGTGCGCTTTTTCGCCTCCGCCCGTTCCGCCGGCACCGAGTTGGAATTCCGCGGCGAGCAGATCGAAGTGGAGGACTTGGCCGAGGTCACCGAAGAATCCGTGGCCGATGTCGATATCGCGGTATTTTCCGCGGGCGGTTCCACCTCTGAGAAGTGGGCCCCGGTCTTTGCCGCCGCGGGCGCTACCGTGGTGGATAATTCTTCGGCCTACCGCAAGGACCCGGAGGTCCCTCTGGTGGTAACTGAGGTAAACCCCGAGGAGGCGAAGAACCCGCCGAAGGGCATTATCGCCAATCCGAACTGCACCACCATGGCCGCCATGCCGGTGCTGAAGGTCCTGCACGATGCCGCCGGCCTCAACAAGCTGCACGTATCGTCCTACCAGGCAGTATCCGGCTCCGGCCTGGCGGGCGTGCAGACACTCGCCGCGCAGGTCTACAGCGTGGGCGATCACAACGTGGATCTGGTCCACGATGGTTCTGCCCTCGATGATGAGGACCTGGGTCCCTTCGTTGCGCCCATCGCCTACAACGCCCTGCCCTTTGCCGGCAACCTCGTCGATGACGGCAGCAATGAGACCAACGAAGAGCAGAAGCTGCGCAATGAATCCCGCAAGATTCTCGGCCTGCCGGACCTCAAGGTCGCCGGCACCTGCGTGCGCATCCCTGTCTTTACCGGCCACACCCTGACGATCCACGCGGAGTTCGCCAAGCCCATCACCCCGGAGCAGGCCACCGAGCTCCTGAGCGATGCCCCAGGCGTGACGCTTGCCGATGTCCCCACCCCTCTCGCCGCCGCCGGCAAGGACGATTCCTTGGTCGGGCGCATCCGCCAGGATCAGACGGTAGATGACGATAAGGGACTCGTGCTTGTTGTCTCCGGTGATAACCTGCGCAAGGGCGCTGCGCTCAATACCATCCAGATCGCAGAACTCTTGGTATAGCCGCAAGGCACCACCGCGCCGGGCAGAGCTGTGAAGCCTTGCCCGGCGCTTTGCAATATGAAAAATCGGCTCCTCGCTTCCCACTGCAGGAAGGAGGAGCCGAATTGCGTTTTGCTTCGCTAAGGCTTAGTCCTTAGCCTTCGTCTTTCTTGCCAAAGTCCAAGTCACTATCGACGGAAGGTACTTCCGGCTTCGTGTGCTGGACGTAGGTGACGGAAGGCGCAGGCTCCGAACGGTCGTAGTCGAGTTCATCGTCCTCTTCGAGCTCCTCGTGGATATCCTCGGCGAGGTGATCGATGAATTCTTGCGTCCCCATATTGGATGCTGCGGCTAGCATGCGCAGCTCGCGCTCATTCTTCTTGGTAAAGCGCTCGCGCGGGTCCAACTTGCGGGCGACGAGATCGTGGGCGCGCATGCGGCGATCGGATTCATCGGCAAGCATGCCGCGGTTTTTAATGCGGTTATAAACCATCACGACAATCATCAGCAGGCCGAGGTAACCCAGGATGGGGTAGACGTTGCTGACTAGGGACTGGAAGCCGATGAAGGACAGGATGAAGCCGATGATGCAGGATGCGGCATATACGGGGTAGAAGCGCTGTGGGTTATTGCGGGTCAGGCGCTTGCCCAGCGCGTAGAACATACCGATGGCCGTGTTAAAGACCATGCCGTAGATGACGAAGGTCATCAAGACGCCGAGAACCGGGTGGATACCGGTAATCAGCTTCAGCACCGGCATGTCCTCGCCGTTGACGTCCTTGGCCTCGAAGAAGAGGGCGAAGACGAGCAGGGCCAGCAAGATGAGGTAGAGGAAACCACCGATGACGCCGCCGATGCCCACGGCGCGGTTATCCAGGAAGTTACCGCCGATGACGATGGACATGGACACGGCCGTCATGACGTTCAGGCCGGTGTAGTTTAAGGCGGAGAGCCACCAGTTAGGCAGCGAGGTATTGACATTATCGATGGCCCACGTGTTTAGGGACGCGAAGTCCACATCGGCCGTAAGGATGGTATAACCGGTGGCCAACACCACGAAGAAGATGATGAACGGGGTGATGGTACCGATGACGCGGGTGACGCGGTCCACGTCCATAAGGCCCACCAGCAGCACGAGGATCAGCATGACGGTGCCGCCGACCCACACAGGGATGCTGGGGAATTGCTGGTTGATATTGGAGCCACCACCGGCGAACATGACGAAACCGATGGAAAACAGCGTAATAAGCGTGGACCAGTCCAAGATCTTGGCGGTGACTGGTGAAGCGATCTTGTTATAAACAGCGGTGTGTTCCACCGCTTGGAAATAGGAGCCCAGCTGCAGGATGGACACGCCGGTGACCATCATGAGGGCGGCGGCGAGGGCGATGCCCCACAGGCCCCACTCGCCGAAAGCTACGAAGTACTGCATGGCTTCTTGGCCCGAAGCAAAGCCTGCGCCCACAACGATGCCAATAAACGCCATGGAGATTCCGATTGCGCGTTTAATCATGAGGGGAGAAACTCTCTTACTCACACTCGCCGGGCCCGGCTTTGGGAACGCGCGGGCCCGGATCGACGGTCGATTTATCACGTGTGTGTATCTAATAGAATCACATTTCACCCGTGACTTCACAGCTGAAATCGTGTCACTTTAGTATTTTTCTACCCCGACCTCAGGCCGCATGCGCCCGCTGCGCTGCCCTAAGTACCTGCACGTTGATAAGTATTGCGGCGAAAGTATGTGTCCAAGCGCTCGAACATTCGGGGGTATTAATTTGCGCCCTCGATGAGGTCCTTGCGGGCGCGCGCCACGCGGGAGCGGATGGTGCCAACGCGCACCCCGGCAATCTTGGCCGCTTCCTCATAGGTATAGCCCAGTACCTGGGTGAGGATGAGGGCTTCGCGGCGGTCGGCCGGCAGGGCATCGATAAGCGTCCGGGCATCGATCCAATCGCTCCAGGAGCCGGAATTTTCCGCGGCGGAGCTCATGGCATCCTCGTATTGTGTGGCGGACTTGCGGGGCCGGGCCATATCGTGGCGGATATTATCCACCCAGACGCGCCGGGCCAGCGAGAGCAACCAGGTGCGGGCGGAAGAGCGGGCGGCAAAGCGCGGCAAGGCACCGATGACGCGCAGGTAGGTCTCTTGGGTGAGGTCGTCGGCGATTTCGGGGCCGCCCAGGTGGGCGAGCAGCCGCCAGACATCATCCTGGGTAGCCTTGATGAACTCCGTAAGTGCTGCTCGGTCGCCGCGCCCAGCCCGGAGGGCGAGCTCGGTGACGCGGGCGTCGTCTGCTGCGGAGTGGTGTGTCACCTGAATGAATTTACCAGTAGCTGTTGTATTTCTTAGCCAAGGTTGCGGTGGCTGGGGCATCGGCAAGCAGCATATGCGCGCATAAGGTAGCGCAGCACCGTTATACGTAGTAAACTATGGGTTGTCCGTGATTGATAATTGACCCCAAATTATCGACTGATTGCCAGGAGGCAAAGACATACCATGACTGATTCCACCGCTGATGACATCCTGAACAAGGGACAGCGTCCCGCAGGTAAGGGCAATACTACTCGCCCGTCCGGCCAGCCCGTGCCTTCCGAGAACACGTCCGTGACCGCCGGACCCCAGGGTCCGCTCGCGCTCAACGATATTCACCTCATTGAAAAGCTCGCCCACTTCAACCGCGAGCGCGTACCCGAGCGTACCCCGCACGCCAAGGGTCATGGCGCCTACGGCGAGCTGCACATCACCGAAGATGTGTCCGCCTACACCAAGGCCAAGGTCTTCCAGAAGGGCACCGTCACCCCGATGATGGGCCGCTTTTCCACCGTCGCTGGCGAGCAAGGCTCCCCGGATACCTGGCGCGACGTGCACGGCTTTGCCCTCCGCTTCTACACCGAAGACGGCAACTTCGACATCGTGGGCAATAACACCCCGGTATTCTTCGTGCGCGATGGCATGAAGTTCCCGGACTTCATCCACTCCCAGAAGCGGCTTGGTTCCAATGGCCTGCGCGATGCCGATATGCAGTGGGACTTCTGGACCCGCAACCCGGAATCCGCCCACCAGGTGACCTACCTGATGGGTGACCGCGGCACCCCGAAGACCACCCGCCACCAAAATGGCTACGGTTCCCACACCTTCCAGTGGGTCAACGAAGACGGCGAGGCATTCTGGGTGAAGTACCACTTCATCTCCCGCCAGGGTGTTGAGAACTTCACCGATGAAGAGGCCACCGTGGAAGCCGGTAAGAACCCGGATAGCCACCGTGCGGATCTTTACAACGCCATCGAAGAGGGCAACTACCCCATCTGGGACGTCAAGGTGCAGATCATGCCGCTTGCGGAGGCAGAGGACTACCGCTTCAACCCCTTCGATCTGACCAAGGTCTGGTCCAAGAAGGACTACCCATTGCACGATGTGGGCTACTTCGAGCTCAACCGCAACCCGCGCAACTTCTTTGCTCAGATCGAGCAGGTTGCGCTGGATCCCTCCAATATCGTGCCGGGCGTTGGCCTGTCCCCGGATAAGATGCTGCAGGCCCGCGTCTTTGCCTATGCGGATCAGCAGCGCTACCGCATCGGGCCGAATTACAAGCAGTTGCCGGTCAACCAGCCGCGCAATGCGGAGAAGGTCAATACCTACGAGCACGAGGGTCCAATGCAGTATTTCTACAATGCTCCAGAGGATCCGGTGTACTCGCCCAACCGCCATGCGAAGGGTACGGGCGTGCTTGACGATGCCTCCGTAAACAACCGCGAGGACCTAGAAACCACCACTGCGGCGGACCTCTACGTGAATCCGGACCCCCACGGCCAGGACTTGGTCCGCGCGCCGTACGTGCGCCACGCGGAAGACGATGACTTCGTCCAAGCTCGCGACCTGTACGAAAACGTCTACGACGACGCCGCCAAGGAGCGCTTGGTCACTAATATCACCAACGCGATGGCCGGCGTGTCCGAAGAAACCGAAGAGCGCGTGTACCAGTACTGGACCAACGTCCACCCGGACCTGGGCCAGCGCGTGCGCGAGGTCTTCGCCGAAAAGAAGTAGCCTGCCACTGCGGTTGTATTGCTTTTAGAGGCATAAAACAAGGCCGCCTTCGACCATCCCTGCGTCCTCACCCCACAGCGAGCTGCTGTGAGTTGGGTGGAGTAATTGGTCGAAGGCGGCTTGTGCGTTAGGCGGGATTAATCGCAGCGGCGCATATTGTCTGCAACAAAGCTCGGCGCGCCCTGATTGATCCATTTGTCCACGTCATAGCACGGTACGGTCAAACCACTATTTGTTTCACCGATGGGTTCAATAGTTGTCCATGCGCCATCGCTAAATCGTGCCCAAGCGGTCCAATCTGTACTGTCTTTGCCAAAATGAGCCCATTCCCCGTCGCAATCCGACACCAAAATATTGCCCATATCGGGCTCTAGAGAAGAGAAGGCGCTTGGGGAACAATCACCTTTGGCCTGCGTGGTAGTGGTAGTGACTGTTGTCTCCTGTGGTGCAGGTGGTTGTGTAGTAGTTTCTACCGTTTCTACCGGGGAGGTTGTGGGTGAGTCCGTCGCAGTCGCCGTTTGTTCCGTGGAGCTTGCAGGGCTGGAGCTAGAGCTAGAGCTGGATTGTGCCACGGCATCAGAAAACTGGGGCTCACTGGAATCGCCAGAGTTATCGGCATCATCGGTGCAGGAGACCAATGCCATGCACAGCGGAAACGCGGCTACGCACGCCAAGGCGCGGGAGTGAGAGAGTTTTAGAGGATTAGACATGTCTTAATAGTAGATTCTCTTTGTAATGCGTGGGGATCGGCGCGCCTGCAGAAAGGGAATGACCTGCAGCGATAGGTTACTAGCATGACCAAACGCCTTGCCTCGACCGCGCCCACCGCGTCCGCGAGTTCCTCGCGGTGGCGCACACTCTTACTGCTCGTATTGCTCGCCGTACCGCTTATCGTTGGTACCGCAGTGGCGGCCTGGTCGCAGTGGGAACCGGCGCATGCGTGGTCGAGCGCCGCGCAGCCTTATGGCGCGCCGCAGGCGAATTCGACCTCGCCAGAGCTTAAGGAAGCCGCCGAGGCCGCCAGCCACGCCCAAGCGCAGGCTAGCATCCTGAAATCTGGCGCGGATCGGTTAAACAAGGGCACCAGTGAGCTGGATAAGGGTGCTGGGGAATTAGGCGAGGGCGTCGAAAAGCTCGCCGGTGGTTCGCAAGAGCTGGTGTCGGGGCTTAACCAGTTGCAGTCAGGGACCAATACCCTCGGCGGTGGGGCGACGGAACTGGCCAATACCGTCGGAGGGGCCGTTGACCAGGTCGTGGGCCTGGGAGCCGTCCAAGGCCAAATCCTAGAAGCCATCGACGGTACGGTGCGCGACCTGAAAGGAAATGATTCCAAGGAAGCGAAACAAGTTCGTTCCCAGCTGGGGGATTTGCGCAAGCAGGTGGAAAACTTCCGCCTCGATGAATCCCTGACTGGGGAGCTGAAGAAGCTGAAGGATGGCTCGCGCGATCTCTCCAATCAGCTCGCGGTCAGCGGTTATGCCTATCACGATGGCATCAATCAGGCCGTGGCAGGCGCGCAGCAGCTCAACCAGTCCATAGCGGAGCTCAATAGCCGTGTGGATGAGGCTCTCGATGGGGTGGGCCAGCTTGACGATGGCGCCGGCAAGCTCACCGGCATGGCGGAACAAAACCAATCGAACCTGGGCGCGGTTCAGCGCGCCCTGCCTCCTGCGCACGTAGCCGCAGAAGAGGACGCACGCCAGCTAAGCCCGGTCATCGCCATGCTCATTTCCGCGCTCGTCCTGCTGGCTGGTTCCGCCGCTGGGGTGGCATGGAAACTGGGCTTCCGCCCGTGGCTGATGGTTCTAGGCGGATCGCTGGCCGCGGTGGCCATCGGGGAAATCCTGCTCTTCGTCTTGTCCATCGGCCTGACCCCCATCGCTGCGGTAGCCGCCGGAGGGGCGCTGTTCTTGGGCGCCCTGTCCTCTGCACTTATCGTGCGGGGCTTGCTCGAACTGTGTGGCATGACTGTGGGATCCATCCTCGCCGCGATCTTTGGCATTGGGCAGACCGCATTGGTGGGGTGGCTGTGGAAATCCGCGGCCATCGCCGGGGTGGACAAGGTGTGGCAGGTAGTAGCTAACCTTTTGCCGCTCAACTGGACAACGGCCGCAGTCACCGTGGCGGGCAACGACGGTGAGGCAGTGGTGCTGTGGACTGGCCTGGCTGTCTTGGGCGCTATCACTCTCGTAGGTCTGAGTGCAGTGAAATGGATCGTGCCTGCCAGGAAGAACCCAAAAACAGGCGCTAAAGTATGAAATTGTATACTTAAATAGGCAAAAGCTTGTATGAAGCTGGCAATATTTGCCATCGCTATGGTTGGAATGCGAGGAGTGTTATTCTTGCTAGTGCTCACACCGTCTACTTAGGGGGTAGGCGAACGGCTTGCGCCGTTGTGAGTGATAGGGAATAGGGACGACGCGGTGCTGTAGGGGCGCCGCGTCGTTTGGGTTAAACGACAAAATGTGTTGTTTTCTGGCGTGTCGGGGTAAACGACATTTTGTGTTGGTGGACTGCGTGGTTTAGGGCATGTGGCCTTTGCGTATTCCCATAGAGTGGTTGTAGGCAACTGTCGAAAGTTGCTGGTCGGCCGTATTCACGGCCGATGGTGGCTTGTGTTTCTTGGTTGGCTAGGGTGTGTGCTTTGGCTCGTGGGTCTGCGCCCTGATTCGCCCACTTTCCTGGGTCGGCCTCTAGCGCGAGTGACAGTGGCTTTACAGGCGTTCCATCGCCATCGCTGGTGCATAGGTGCTTGTAGTCCCGTATTTTGGTGCACACCTCGCTACAGACGGGGCATCGAGGATGATTCTTACTCATCCATTCATCGTGAACCTCAGCGCTTAGCACATCAGCACGCCCCCGGCGGTATTTCAGGTCCGAGGCTGCGTTATGTCTCCGGATAAGTGAAATAATCCTAATACCAGCAGGCCAGACGGGCTAAACATATAACTTCACCAACACATCCTGTCGTTTAGGCCCGTCGTTTCCCGTTTTGCCCAAAGCTATTTATCCACGGCCGGGCCAGGGTTGATGCATGCGGCCCACGGCAGAAATGTGCGCTACCACACAGTAATGTTTAACATTAGCTATACGTCCATTGGCTAATGGCGTGCGCCAGGCGGGCGCCAGTGACTTTTGAAGGAGCGCAATGCAGACCTCCCTGGGGCTGACCCTGATGGGATTGGCCATCATCTTTGTGACGGTGGGCATCCTCATCCGCGGACGCGTTAATCCCATCATTCCTATGACCTTGGTGCCCGTCATTGGCGCTGTGATAGCCGGTTTCGGCGTAGAAGATATCGCGGATTTCTTTGGTGAAGGATTAAGTTCTGTCATCAACGTCGTGGTGATGTTCATCTTCGCCATCATTTTCTTCGGCATTTTGCAGGATGTGGGGCTTTTTACCCCGGTGATCCGCAGCCTCATCAAGGCGACCCGCGGCAATGTCATGGCCGTGACCATAGGCACGGCCGCCATCGGCATCGTGGCACACCTCGATGGATCGGGTTCCACGACCTTCCTTATTACGATTCCCGCATTGCTGCCGCTGTACCGGGCGCTGCACATGTCGCGCTATGTCCTAATTACCATCGTGGCCCTAGCCGCTTCGGTGATGAATATGGTCCCGTGGGGCGGGCCACTGGGGCGTGCCGGTGCGGTGGTTGAGCAAGACCCGAACGATATTTGGCTGCACTTATTGCCCATTCAGGGTGTGGCAGTGGTCCTCATCTTTGCTACTGCCACCCTGTTGGGTTGGCGCGAAAAGCGCCGCTTGGCCAAGCTACAGGAAAGCGGCGAGATTAAGGGCACCATCTCTGTGGACGTGAACTCCTTGGCGGATGATTTTTCCGCCAAGCAGGCCGAGGAACAGCAGAAACTCGGGTTCAGGTACCGGAAATCCCGGTGGGTTACCATCGCGAATATCGTCGTTGCTTTGGCTGTGCTCGCAGCCTTGCTTTCTGGCTTGTTGCCACCGGCGCCCGCGTTCCTCATTGCTACCACCATTGCCTTGGTGGTGAACTTCGACGGCGCGATGGAGCAAGGCGATGCCTTGCGGCGTCATGCCCCCAACGCCTTGTCCATGGCCGGAGTGATCATTGCGGCCGCGATGTTTTTGGGCGTGCTCAATGAGACCAAGATGCTAGAAGAAATCGCGCTGAGCCTGGTGAATGTCCTGCCGGAAAGCGTGGCGCCGTATCTGCACGTCATCGTGGGATTCTTTGGGGTTCCGCTGGATCTGTTGACCTCCACGGACGCGTATTACTTCTCGGTACTGCCCATCGTGCAGGGCACGGTGGAGTCCTTCGGCGTCAGCGGTATGGGCGCTGCGAGCGCCCTCATTATCGGCAACGTGGTGGGAACCTTCGTCTCCCCATTCTCGCCGGCGCTGTGGCTGGCGCTGGGACTGGCGGAGGGGCAGATGGGCAAGTACCTCAAGATAGCCTTCCCCATCGCATGGGTATTTTCCATCTTCCTCGTTGCCATCGCGTTCTTTACTGGGATGCTGGCCTAAGAAGCAGCGGCCCTGGAATCCAAGGCGAAGGGTCTTTTGCGAAACTACCCGCCCACCTGCACAATCAGTTTCCGTAGCCGGTTCCGTTGGGAAAACGCAGTTTGAAGTGTTCCAGATTTTCTCATCTGCTCAAACGGAATAAAACCTAGGACACTTCAGTCTGAAGAAGAAACCCACCTTCACGGACGAAGGTGGGGTTGAAGATTTTGTCGGTGGTTATGCTTCATTCATGGGGGCCAACGTACAGAACCTTAATATTGTCAGGTCCCCAGTAGCACCAGTAAATCCTCCATGCTTGGGGAGTGTGATTCTCTACATAAGAGATATAGATGGTCTCACCATTATTGGCCGTCTTACCCTTCATGGTATGCGTTTTAAGGCTTGGGTATGAAGGACCTGGGTCTTCCAAGAACCCAATTGCTTTCTTGACCCTTTTCCTCTTGTCGGGATACTTGGCTAGCGCTTTCTCAAGGTCTTCTGCGGCGGATAGAGCAAACTGGATCTTGAAGCGTGGCATTTCTTCTTGCTGGTCAGTTAGAGTTCAAAATCCACAAATCGGCCGTCTGCGTAATCTTCCAGGCTATCTCGGAATACGCGAAGGGCATCGGGATTGGAGTAAAGAAGCTCGATATCTTGGTTCATATCTTCTTTCGCAACGTGGGTTACGCGACCTGTGGAGTCCGAAAATGCAAGCATCTTCCCGCAATCAGCCGCGTTCTTGTGAAGCGTGTTGCTCATGCTGCGTCCTTTCTGTGTTCAACCCGTCCAGTTTAAATCCGGTTGGGTTTCCCGTTGATTGTCTCCGTCGGGCTGCTTTCCATTTTCTCATAAAGTGTGACAGCGGTGCACTTGCTTGAGGCTGTGTGCGCTCTGAGCTTGTGGTTCTGGATCGGGTGTCTAGAATATCGAAAGAAAGGAACCCCAAACAGGGGGTGATCTTATCTCGTCCCTAGATTCATCAGGTCTGGGTATCAAGGTCGGTGAATGCAGGAGCCAATGTTATGTTCGCCCCACCTTTGAATGTTGTGTCATTTTCTTCATCTTCCCTGCACAAATAGGGTATCGTGGTCGGTTAGTAGGCATCGGAAACTTCAACCAACTCACCGCACACCACATGCAGGTGCCATTCCGATGGATTGAACAAACAGCAGGACCGAATAGGTCACAACAGCTTATTCAGCTCCTATTTAGACAAGCTAACCAAGGCTTACGCTGAAACCGAGACACATTTGGCCTAAACGACAGGATGTGTTGGTGAAGTTATATGTTTAGCCCGTCTGGCCTGCTGGTATTAGGATTATTTCACTTATCCGGAGACATAACGCAGCCTCGGACCTGAAATACCGCCGGGGGCGTGCTGATGTGCTAAGCGCTGAGGTTCACGATGAATGGATGAGTAAGAATCATCCTCGATGCCCCGTCTGTAGCGAGGTGTGCACCAAAATACGGGACTACAAGCACCTATGCACCAGCGATGGCGATGGAACGCCTGTAAAGCCACTGTCACTCGCGCTAGAGGCCGACCCAGGAAAGTGGGCGAATCAGGGCGCAGACCCACGAGCCAAAGCACACACCCTAGCCAACCAAGAAACACAAGCCACCATCGGCCGTGAATACGGCCGACCAGCAACTTTCGACAGTTGCCTACAACCACTCTATGGGAATACGCAAAGGCCACATGCCCTAAACCACGCAGTCCACCAACACAAAATGTCGTTTACCCCGACACGCCAGAAAACAACACATTTTGTCGTTTAACCCACACATTTTTTGCTATTTGATCCGAAAAAGCCCGCAGTTTCCTGCGGTCTACTGTCGGGATAACAGGATTTGAACCTGCGACCTCTTCGTCCCGAACGAAGCGCGCTACCAACCTGCGCCATATCCCGGTTTACTGCTTAAAAGCAGTACTGAGATACTTTAACGCATGGTGAATGAGATCGACAAAACGGCAGGTCTAGTCCGCCTCAGTGATCCTCAGCAGGGTGGCAGAGGGGCGGCAGAATAAACGCACCGGGGCGAATTTGGACGTGCCCAAGCCATTGGAGACGTGCATCTTCATAGGGCCAAAATCATGCAGGCCCTGTGCGCGCGGGCGATCAATGCCGCAGTTGGTCACGATGGCGCGCGACCCAGGTAGGCAAATTTGCCCACCGTGGGTATGACCGGAAAGGGAAAGCTGGTAGCCATCGGCGGCGAACTTTTCGATCACGCGCGGCTCGGGGGCGTGGAGCAGGGCGAGCGATAGATCGGCATCCTCGTGGGGCGGGCCGGCGATTTCGGAATAATCATCCAAGTCGTGGTGCGGATCGTCCACCCCAGCCACGGCGAGGCGGACATTGCCTACCTTGAACTCGTGGCGGGCTTGGTTGCCGTCGTACCAACCGTGCTCCACGAAGGCCGCGCGCATGCCGCGCCAAGGCAGGTCAACGTAGGAAGGCTCGCGCTTTTTGCCCAGCAAGTACTTGAAGGGGTTGACCGGGCGCGGCGCCCAATAATCATTGGTGCCAAACACGAAGACGCCGGGCCGGGCGAGCAGCGGGCCGAGTGCGCGCAGGGTATCGGGTACGGCCTGCTTATCGGAGAGGTTGTCGCCGGTATTGACCACGAGGTCTGGCTCCAGCGCATCGAGGGCGGAGACCCAATCGATCTTGGTCTGTTGCCCCGGGATCATGTGCAGGTCAGAAATGTGCAGCAGGCGGAACTCTTCTTCGCCGCGCAGGGTGCCTTTGGGCAGGAGCGGAAGGGTAAATTCCTTGAGCTCGAATTTCGTGAGCTCGCTAAAGCCCCAAGCAGCAACACCTAGGCCGGCGGCGACGCCGCCAAGAATCCGTTGAAGTTTCACAGCTTCTACACTACCTGCCTTAAATGGACGTATATTGAAAGGCATGAGCGAGCTAAAAGATACTATCCGAGCAGATCTGAAAACGTCGATGAAGGCCAAGGAAAAGCAGCGCACCAGCGCCATTCGCGCGCTGCTCGCGGCAATCCAGGCCGAGGAAACCACTGGCTTCCGCCATGAGCTGGAGGATGAAGACATCCTCAAGGTCATCGCGCGCGAGATTAAAAAGCGCCGCGAGTCCGCAGAGGTCTATGAAGAAAATGGCCGCCCGGAACTGGCAGAGGCTGAGCTTGTCGATGTCCCCTTCTTCGAGGCCTACCAGCCGCGCCAGCTCGATGACGCGGAGCTGAAGGCATTGGTAGAAGAAGCAATTGCTGAGGTAGAAAAGGAAAACGGCGAAGCACCCACCATGAAGCAGATGGGTGCGGTCATGAAGGTGGCCAATGCAAAAGCCGCCGGCCAGGCCGACGGCAAGCGCCTTTCCGCTGAGGTAAAAGGCCAGCTTAACTAATCTTTAGCGGCCGAGGAGATTGCGGATATCGTTGCGGAAGTTATCGATATCTTCTTGGCGGATTCCAAAGTCCTCTGGGCTGAGGTTTAATCCGCCGCCGTTATTTCCTCCCCAGTTGCTCACACCGGTAGTGTTCGCGCTGCCGGTGTTATTTTGTGTGCCGGTCGTATTCGCACTGCCCACACCGCTGGAGGGGGATTGGGTGGCAGAGGTGCCATCGGAAAGCTGCAGGGTAATCTCGGCGCCGTCCTTCTTGCCATCCTTGCCGGTAATCGCGCGCACCACGCGGCCGTAGGGAACATCCCCGCCGACGACGCGGGAGGTCTTTACCACATAGCCCTTGGCCTCAAGGGTGCTGCGGGCCTGCGACTCGTTTTTCCCGCGCAAGCTATCGAGCAGCTTATCCCCGGTGGTGCCGTCATCGTATTTCTTATTGTAATTGGGCAGACCACCCTGGGTAGCCCGCGGCAGCTGCGATGCCATGGTGAAAAATGTCTGCGCGGGCTCCAAGCCACCAAAGAGGTTGCCGGCGCCGGTGCACTGGCGCACAGGTGAGGTACACAACGGCTGGGTATCGGTGCCGTCGTTATAAATATAAGGAGCGGCGGCGAGCCCATCGTTGAATCCCAAAAACGCCGAGGACTGGTTGGACTCGGTGGTACCGGTCTTGGCGGCGACGGGGGAGCTAAAGCCAGCAGCGTGGGCGGCATCCTTGGCGGTTCCCTGCTTGGCATCTTCAGACAGCGCATTGGCCAGGGCGTGGGCCACATCCTGGTCTACCGCCTGCTCACACGGGGTCTCCTTGAGGTAGACCTCATTGCCGTCCTTATCCAGGACCTTGTCAATGGGGTTGGGCTCGCACCACCGGCCATTGGAGGCAATCGTTGCGCCGACATTGGATAGCTCCAGCGGATTTACCGGGTTGGGGCCCAAGGTAAAGGAACCGGAATTGGCGTCCTTCGTGCGCTGCGCGATGGAGGTGTCCTTATCAAAGGTGCCCTTTTCGTCATAGGAGCGCAGGCCAAGGCGCACTGCCATATCTACGATGGGTGCCACGCCAACCTGCTCGGTGAGCTTGATAAATGGCGTATTGGGCGAGTGGGCCAAGGCCTCTTGCAGTGTCATCGTGGCCTTATAGTTGCCCGCGTTTTCCACACAGTAGCGGTTGGCGGGGCAGTTATCGGCGCCGCCGTGGCCAAGGCCTTCGGCTTCGTAGCGGGTGGGCACATCCACCGTATTTTTAATGCCGTAGCCAGATTCGAGGGCGGCTGCGGCGGTAAAGGCCTTAAAAACCGAGCCGGCGCCATTGCCCACCAAGGAGTTGGTCTGCGGCAGCAGGGTTTCATTATTGTCTTGGTCCAGCCCGTACGCACGGGACGAGACCATGGCCAGGACCTTGCGGTCCGACGTGCCCGGTTCGATAACGTCCATCACCTCAGCGACGCCCTGGGCATTTGGGTTGGTGCGCGACTGCACTGCGGACAGCGCCGAATCCTGCACCTGCGGGTCCAGCGTGGTCTTTACGGTGTATCCACCGTGGGCGAGCTGGTCTTGGTCTATGCCCTTTTCCTCGAGGTACTGCAGCACATAATCGCAGAAAAAACCGCGATCATCTGCGCCGATGCAGCCATTGGCCAGGGTATTGGGCTGCTTGCCGACGCCCAATTCTTCCCCCTTATACTCATCCGCATCCGCCTGCTCCAGATAGCCGTTATCCACCATGGATTGGAGCACGACGTTGCGGCGGTCAAGCACCTCTTCCTCATTGGTATAAGGGTTGAGGCGCTCTGAAGACTGCACCATACCCGCCAGCATCGCCGCCTGCGGCACCGTGAGGTCCGCGGCGTGGCTATCAAAGTAGGTCCGCGCGGCGGCTTCCACACCGTAGGCATGGTTACCAAAGGAGACCAGATTGAGGTAATTGGTGAGGATTTCCTGCTTATCCAACTCCTCATTCATCTGCGTTGCCATGCGCATTTCGCGCAGCTTGCGGGTGGCGGACTGCGCGGTCGCAGCAGCCCGTTCTTCATCGTTTTGTGCGGAGACGAGCAGGAGGTAGTTCTTGACGTACTGCTGGTCAATGGTGGATGCGCCCTGAGATACCCCGCCGGAGGTCAGGTTGGTCCACAGAGCGCGGAAATTGCCTTGGAGATCAACGCCGCCGTGCTCGTAAAAGCGCTCGTCTTCAATGGAGACGATGGCGTTTTTCATCGCATCCGAAATCTCGTCACCATCTACGGGGTGGCGGCGTTGGCTATAGACATAGGCCATATCTTTGCCCGAGGCATCCTGCACCGTGGTAACACCAGGGATATTGCCCGCTGTTAGGTCTTGCAGGTCCGATTGCATGGTCTGGTTGGTGCGGGCGATCGCCACGCCGGAAATGCCCGCAAAGGGGGCGAGCGCGAGCGCGATGAGCGCGGCTACCAAGACCGTGGACAGGGCTATCTTGGACAAAGATTTGAAGACAGTCACGCCCAATACCCTACGTGGTCTGCCTGGCAATGGGGAAGGTGACCTGCACCCCCTAAAGTGTGACCTCGTAGACAATCTCGCGTTCTAGTGAATAGACTCAGGCTTCGGTACATAGTATTCCGTCTGGGAAGGAGAACACTCACCCATGACCGTTCGAGTGAAGACTGCGGGAATGTCCAATACAGCCCGAAATCCCGAGCGTGGTGAGTGGGTCACTCAAGCAAAGTGCCGCAATGAGGACCCGGACGCATTATTCGTGCGCGGCGCTGAACAGCGCAAAGCCGCCGTCATTTGCCGCCACTGCCCCGTATTAACGGAATGCCGCGCAGATGCCCTTGATAACCGCGTGGAATTTGGCGTGTGGGGCGGGCTGACCGAGCGCCAGCGCCGCGCGCTGTTGCGCAAGAACCCCCACATCACGGACTGGGCCAATTACCTGGCTAAGGGTGGCGAACTCGTCGGTATTTAAGGCGGTCAGGGGTGTGACTGCCCGCGTAGCGGTGGCAGCGCTGCCAAATAGGGGCGGCATAAGTCGTACTAAATCGCTAGAATGAACCCCATGACTAAATGGGAATACGCAACCGCACCAGTACTGACCCACGCCACCAAGCAGATCCTTGATTCTTGGGGCGAAGACGGATGGGAATTGGTCTCCATCACCCCTGGCCCGAACCCGGAGAACGTGGTGGCCTACTTCAAGCGCGAGGTGGCAGAGTAAATGAGCTTTTCCGCTCGCTTGAAAGAATTAGGGGTGGAGCTGCCGGGTGTCGCAAAGCCGCTGGCTTCCTATGTGCCGGCGCTGCGCGTGGGCAACCAGGTATGGACTTCTGGCCAGCTTCCCTTGGTAGATGGCTCCCTGCCGGTGACCGGCAAGGTCGGCGCTGATGTCACCACGGAGCAGGCCCAGGAACAGGCTCGCACCGCCGTGCTCAACGCGTTGGCGGCTGTCGATGCGGAGATCGGGCTGGACAATATTTCCCGCGTGATCAAGATCGTTGGCTTCGTGGCTTCGGATCCCAGCTACGAAGAACAGCCCGCGGTGGTCAACGGGGCATCGGATTTCATCGGGGAGGTATTCGGCGAGGCTGGCACGCACGCGCGTTCTGCAGTCGGCGTAGCTGCCTTGCCAAAGAATGCTCCGGTGGAGATCGAATTGATCGTAGAGATCGCTGAGTGATCGGTTAGGCTGGTAGGCATGGAGCACCCCGCATACAGTCAATTGCGTCCCGTAAGCCAATCCGTTGGCGTAGTTCTTTGTGATAATCCCAGCTATACCGCCCTCGAGGGCACGAATACCTGGATTATCAGTGCCTCTGAAGACTCTCGGTCGATCGTCGTAGACCCGGGGCCGGAAGATGAAGGCCACCTCAACGTTGTGCATCGCCATGCCGGTGAGGTGGCTTTAATTCTGCTTACCCACCGCCACGATGACCACGCTTCGGGCGCGCAACGGCTTCGGCAGATGACCGGCGCGCCCATCCGCGCCTTCGATCCCAGCTATTGCAATGGCGCGGAGGCGTTGCAGAATGGTGAAATTCTGACTTTGGAAGGCATCACCCCGCAACTGGAGGTCCTGCACACGCCGGGCCACACCGCGGATTCCACGTCCTTTTTCGTGTGGAGCGGTGAGGTAGAACATTCCCGGCTAGAAGGCATTATCACCGGCGATACCATCGCGGGGCGCCACACCGTTTTGCTCTCAGAAACGGACGGCGATTTGGCCGATTACCTGCATACCCTGGATGTGCTGGAATCTCGCGGCAAGGATGTTCCGCTCTTCCCGGGCCACGGGCCGGATTTGGAGGATACCTCGCAGGTGGCGCGCAAGTACATTGACCGCCGCCACTACCGCCTCGACCAGATCCGGGAAATTCGCTCCCGGCTGGGCGATGACGTGGACCTGACCACCTTGGTCAATGAAATGTATGACGATGTGGATCCGGTGCTGCGCCATGCCGCAGAGCAGTCCACGCGCACCGCGTTGAAGTACCTCGACGGTACCGGTACCGATGGTACCGGTACCGAAAACTAACGCGCTGCGCGGCAGGCAGCCGGCTTAAAACGTTTATTCCCTCCACCCCTAGTGCTTATGCACGGGGGACGGAGGGAATTGTTTGGTTTTAGCGCGCTCGGCGGGCGAGGTGCTCGGTATCGACGATGAGCACGGACTTGCCCTCGAGGCGAATCCAGCCGCGGTGGGCGAAGGTGGCTAGGGCCTTGTTGACGGTCTCGCGGGAAGCGCCCACCAACTGGGCAATCTCTTCCTGGGTGAGATCGTGGTTGACGCGCAGCGCGCTGCCTTCCTGGACGCCGAAGCGGTTAGCCAGCTGCAGCAGGGTCTTGGCAACGCGGCCGGGCACATCGGTGAAGATGAGGTCCGCCAAGTTGGCGTTGGTGCGGCGCAGGCGGCGGGCCAGCACGCGCAGCAGCTGCTGGGCGATGGCGGGGTGATCGCTGACCCACTTATCCAGCAGCTCGGAGTTCATGGTGGCGGCCTGGACCTCGGTCACGCAGACGGCGGACGAGGTGCGTGGGCCCGGATCGAAGATGGAGAGCTCACCGAACATATCGGAGGGACCCATCACAGTCAGGAGGTTTTCGCGTCCATCCGGGGCGTGGCGGGCGAGCTTAATCTTGCCGGAGGTGATGATATACAAACGGTCACCGGGCTCGCCTTCATCGAAGATGGTGGTACCGCGCGGGAAGCGCACTGTCTCCATCTGCTCGAGAAGATTCTGCACTGCTACGGGATCAACGCCTTGGAAGATTCCGGCGCGGGAGAGGGTGTCCTGTACGCCTTCCACGTTTTACTCCTTGGATGTCGACTGCGAAAAGTCACTAAAGTGCTTGGGCCACATCCTTTTGCGGGCTCCAGGGAGGCACGCTAATGCGGAACAAGCGGGGTCAATTTTTAGCCTACCCCATTTTACAGTGCAGTTAGTCACTTTTGGACACTGTCCCCATAATGGTCACACGACAGAAATGGGTTCACTTACGCCCCTAGCGTTACAGCCAGCGGATTTCCGGCTAATCGGCGAAGACAACTGCTTCCAATTTTTCCATGAGGAGGGCGAAAAGGGCGATACCAAGCGGTACAAAAATAACAAGTGAAATCATGTATTCCTATCCTACTAAGCTTGGCGGCATGAGTTCATCACTGCCGGCCACCGCGGCCCCGAGTAAGAGAGCGCCCATCATTAACGAGCGATTGGCAAGCGAACACCCCGATGCGCGGTGCGAGCTCGATTTCGACTCTCCCCTCCAACTCTTGGTGGCCACGGTGCTTTCCGCGCAGTGCACGGATGCGCGCGTGAACTCGGTAACCCCTGAGCTGTTTCGCGCCTATCCCACCGCGGCCGATTATGCGGCAGCCAGCCGGGAGGATCTGGAGGCGATCCTGCGGCCGCTGGGGTTTCAGCGGGCGAAGGCGGGGCATCTTATGGGCATCGGCGAGCGCCTAGTTTCTGAATTCGGCGGCGAGGTGCCACAGACCGTAAAGGAACTGACCTCCCTGCCTGGGGTGGGCCGCAAGACGGCGCTGGTGGTGCTGGGCGATGCCTTCGGGGTACCGGGCCTTACCGTGGATACGCACTTTAGCCGCCTGATGCAGCGCCTGGAGCTGACGGGGGAGAACACGCCGGTGAAGATAGAAAGGGACATCGCCAAGCTCATTGCAGAGGCCGAGTGGACGATGTTTTCCCACCGCATCATTTTTCACGGCCGGCGCGTCTGCCATGCCCGGAACCCGGAGTGTGGGAATTGCGTGGTGCGGGATCTGTGCCCAGCTGCATTAAGCTAGCGGTATGAAAAAATACGTCTTCGGCACCGTCATTGCGGCCATTGTCATCGCAGCCCTCGTGGTGGTGGGGGTCATGCAGCTGCGTGGGGATGACAACGGCACGGGCGATTCGGCGCAGGCCCCTGGCGCGGGATCGGAATCGGGCGCGGCGGGTGACCAGGACGTGGCCGAGCGCCCAGATTGCCCCGCGGGGCCCATCGCCGGAGTGGAACTGGAATGCTTGGGCGGCGATGATGCACGCGAAGGGGACAAGGCGGATGAAGGCATTACCATCGCCAATGTGTGGGCATGGTGGTGCGAGCCGTGCCGCGCGGAATTGCCCCACCTGGACGAGGTGGCAAAGTCTCACCCTGACTGGAAGGTCATTGGGGTGCACGCGGATAAAAACGCCGCCAACGGGGCTGCCTTTCTCAACGATGTGGGAGTAGACCTGCCGAGCTTCCAAGATCCGGATAATAGCTTCGCGGGCACGCTGGGACTGCCGGGCGTGGTTCCCGTGACTGTGATTCTCCGCGATGGCGAAGTGATAAAACAGGCGGCGCAGCCGTTTACCTCTGCGGGCGAGATCGAAAAGACGGTTGAGGAGGCGCTTGCTGGATGAGTAAATTATGGCCCGAATACGCGCCCGAGTGGATAAAACCCGCGCTGGGCGTCGATACGAGTCAGGTGCAAGAGCTCATTGGTAAACGGCAGGCATCGCAGCTCAATGGCTCGGAGGAAGAAGTGCCGATCAAGCGAGAAGCCGCTGTGCTGATGCTGCTGAGCGGGAACAGCGTGGAGAGTGGCGAGATTTTGCTGACGCACCGCTCGCCGTCCATGCGCTCGCATTCCGGCCAGATTGCCTTTCCCGGCGGCCGGCGGGATCCGGGCGATACCTCGCTGGTAGACACCGCGCTGCGGGAGGCATGGGAGGAAACCGACCTGCAGCGCCACACGGTCACGCCCTTAGAACAGTGGGAACAGCTGCACATTCGCGCCACTGGAAATCCGGTAAGCCCGATTTTGGCCCACTGGAAGCAGCCGGGCGAGGTCTATCCCGCAAGCCCGGCGGAGACCGACGATGTGTTTTTCGTTCCGATTAAGGAGCTCATTGATCCCCGCAACCGCCTGCTGGTGGGCTTCAAGCAGTGGCAAGGGCCGGCGTTTTATGCCAATGACTACGTGATTTGGGGCTTTACTGCCGGGGTGCTGGCAGCGTTATTGGATCATTCTGGGTGGAGCGTACCGTGGGATAACAATTCGGTCATAGACCTGCGTGACACCCTCAAAAAGTCCCGCAATAATGAGAAGATGTCCTAATTGCCCGCGCGCTTAAGGCGTCGGGGGACGCACGAGATTTCGATGAAGAAAGAACCAAATCCATGACTGCTGCGCTCATTGTTGACGGCTTGATCGTGCTTGCCGTATTAGCAGCACTGCTCAGTGGTTGGCGCAATGGCGCGCTCGCCGCGGTGCTCTCTGCCATCGGCGTGGGCGCGGGCCTTGTGGTGGGTATCGCCGTAGCGCCTAGCGTATTGCGCAAGGTAGACGAGCCTTCGCTGCGCCTGCTCCTGCTCGTTGGCATCCTGGTTTTGCTGGTGGGCATTGGGCAAATCATCGGTTCCTCCCTGGGCACCAGCGTGCGCGATCGCATGAAGGCGCGCAGCACCCAGCGGATAGATTCGTTATTCGGCGCGGTTTTTCAGTCCTTCATCGCGCTCATTGTCATCTGGATGATTTCCATTCCCGTGGCCACCAATTTGGGCGGATCCGCGGGGCAGGGGCTGCGCGATTCCCGCATCCTGAGCAACCTCAACGCGGCCGCACCGACGCGCCTGGCTTCCCTTCCCAATGGCGTGGCGGCGTTGCTCAATGAATCGGGGCTTCCGCCCTTGGTCTCGCCGTGGGAAAATTCCATCAGCGGCAAGGACGTTGAGGACCCCGCCCCAGACGTGCAGGATCCGGAGCTGGTGCGCAGCATCCGCCCGTCCATCATTCATGTGCTTGGCGATGCCGAAGAATGCTCCCGCCGCCTCATGGGTTCCGGTTTTGTGGTGGATAATGACTACGTGGTCACCAATGCGCACGTAGTGGCCGGCACCCAAACGGTGAGGTTGGATACGAAGCTCGGGCTGAAAGACGCCACGGTGGTCTACTACAACCCAGAGGTCGATATCGCCGTCTTGCATGCGCCGGATCTGGGTATCCAGCCCCTGCCGTGGGCGCAGCAGTCGGCGCAGACCGGCGATGATGCCATGGTTATGGGCTTCCCACACTCCGGTCCCTTTAATGCGGAAATGGCCCGGGTGCGCGATCGCATCACCATCGCCGGGCCAGATATCTACTCCCAAGGCCGGGTAGAGCGCGATTCTTATACCGTGCGTGGCAATATCCAACAGGGCAATTCTGGCGGCCCCCTAGTCAATACCGCGGGCGAGGTCTTGGGTGTTATCTTCGGTGCCTCAGTGGATGATTCTGAGACCGGATACGCACTGACTGCAGATGAGGTCATCGGCAACATTGGGGATGTCACCCAATTGCAGCGCCCGGTAGAAACCGGCGAGTGCGTGGCGCACTAGCTTTCGCGTTGGACCCGCGTAGGGCAATCCGCCCTACGCGTCGAGCCAGCGGCGCAGCTCGTCGACGAACTGTTCAGGGGCCTCGAGGAAGGGCAGGTTCTTGGCGCCAGGAATCGAAGTGGCGCTAAAACCAGCGCGGGCGCGCAGGGAGGCCCGCTGGATGACGGGGTTCCACAGGCGCTGTTGGGCGTGGATGAAAAGGACGGGGCGCTTGACGGCTAATTCGGACCAGTTCAACGGCACCACGGCGGTGCGCATTCGGTGGTTCCATAGGATCCCGCGGCGCACCTTGCCAATCTGGGAGGCGCGCAGGCGCAGGGCAAGGATGGACTCTAAGGTGGCATTGGCAAGCGCGGGCCCCGTATCCAAACTGAGCTCCTTGCGGTAGGCCCGGGGGCTGAGCAGCAGGGTATTCGCGCGGGTGACCTTGGGCAGGTGGCAGAGGAGGGAACGCAGGATCATCCACCCAAAATCCCAGGGGCGGGCGGCGATGGCGCGGCGGATATCAACCGGGTGCGCGGCCGAGACCGAAACCAAGCCGCGCACGCGATTGGGGCGCTCGGCGGCCAGGCACCACGCCACCGCGCCACCGGTATCGGCGCCGACGATATAGGCATCATCGTGGCCCAATGCCTGGATGAGGCCATCCAGATCCCCGACCAGGGTGCGGATATCTTGGCCGGGATCGATGGGCGGCTTATCGGACATGCCAAAGCCGCGCATATCCACCGCGGCAACGTGGTACCCGCACTGGGCGAGGGGCCCGATGACCTCCTGAAAATCGAACCAGCCGCCAAAAGCGCCGTGAATAAAAACAACGAGGGGGTCGGCACTATCGCCCGCTATGGCCACGTGCAGGCGGATGCCCCGGGTGTGGACAAACTCGTGCGCAAAGGGTCCTTCCAGCTCAACCGTGGAGGGGGGCAGTGGTGCTAAGGCCATGGAGGACAAGGCGCCTTTCTATGTGTACAGAAAATCCGCCCCAGGAAAGGCTGAGGCGGATCTAATAGTGCGTGCGGTTTAGGTATACAGGCCGTGAGTGTCCTTCCGGTCCAGCGACTTCTGCGCCTTGCCCGGAATGAGGTTCTTGAGTTCCTTGGTGGAATCTATGGTCTTCTGCGGTGCCTTAACCTTCTTGACATTCTTGACGCCGAGTAGGGCGAGGGCACCGGCCGCCACGATCATCACGAGGAAGACGATCAAGAAGGCAGCCCAGCGGTCCAGCCAGAGGGCGAGGAGCTCAGCGAGGAAGAAGAAAAAGAAGAAGGAGCTGTACAGCGCGATGGTGCCCGCTGCGCCGAAGAAGCCGGCGCCAATGCCGCCCTTCTTGGCGGACTCCGCCAGCTCCGTCTTGGCGAGCTCTACCTCAGAGCGCACGAGCTGGGACATCTGCTCGGTGGCATTGGAGACCAACTTGCCGATGGAGGTTTCGGAGGACGATGCATCAACATCGCTCAAAGGAATCGAATTAACCTTTGGTGCGAATTGATCGGTGCCGTCAGTAAATAATCCATCGTTGCTCACGATTAATTCTCCTCGTTTTCATCTAAACCTTGTAACGGCCCCAATGATAATAGATACAGCGCGGTTTTATGGTGCCGCGCCAGTCACAGGGGGCGTTCGGGGCTCGGGGCGTCTAGGGCTATCCTAATGTATATGCCAGAAAATGACGCGTTATCCCCGCTATTTCGCTTCCCGGGGGTGAAAGAAGGTGCGGAAAAAGCCGCAGCAGCCATCGCGCGCGCCCACCGCAGGCCGGCCGGGCTGCGCAGGTATGAGGTCATCTCCGCGGAGTCCTTGATGCGCGGGGCGCGCGCCAGCGTGGCCTTGGATGGGCACGCCATCCCCCCACACCCTGGCCCGGGCGATGTGGAAAGCGGGCCGCTCGCCGGCGCGGTCAGCGCGTATTCCGTGGCGGCGCCTGAGGTGGTGGATTCCACCGTCCGCTCCTTTGCCCGCGCGCCGCTGCAGGTGCTCGCGCGCATCGACGTCGCCGCCGGAGGAAACGGGATTCCCAGCGGCGATAGTACGCGCTTGCAGGGCTTGGCGCGCCTGATTGCGCAGGGCAGCGGCCCCGCATTCCGCGATCTCTTGCCAAGCGTCGTGCATGCCGAAATCGCGGCCGGTGAATTCTTTGGCCCGCGCAGCGGTGTCGTAGCGCGCGTTGCGGCCCGCCTTGCCGCTATTCATACCGGCTTTGATCCCCGCGGGTTCGCCGTTCCAGAGGTGTATTTCCACCGCCATTCCAAGGACTACCGCGAGTGCCGCGCGAACTACCGCGACAGGCCCGGTGAGGTGGTGCTTTTTCACCTCTCAGCCTGGGCGGCAGGCGGTAAAGAAGCCGATGCCATCGCCCGCGCGGCCTAGCCGTATCCTCGTATTCGGTAGGCGGCGAACATCCATTCGGCGCAGGTCAGCGCCGTGCAGGTAGATTATTTTTCTTAGCTGTTGTGATCGGGTAATGAACGTGTCATAATAATCGGTGCAAGGCCCCGATATACTGTGTGGCCTGCCCCGGCTCGCCCCCCGAGGCCGGGTTACTGACGGCCCGCGCGCACCCCCCGATGCGCGGGCCGTCACCTATATCTACGGTTATCCACAAGGTTTTGTTGGAAATTCAACTAACTGAGCGCTAAGTGGTGGCTTTCGCCCGCTTATCCACAGGCGGGAAGTCCCGTCCCTAGTGCAGGTGGCGCGGGTGCTTCAGGCTAGGGGACATGAATACAGCACACTCTCGCTCCACCATCGTCGTCGCCATAGGCGAGGAAGCCCTGCGCGCCGAGGCGGTCCATGCCGCCGCCGCGACCAGCCACGAGGTCATCACGGTAACCGATCCCCGCGATATCCCGCGCAGCCTCCCCGGAGCCTATACGGTCTTGGTCGACGCGCTCATGGCGCGCGTTATCGCCTCGGCCCAAGCCGCGCAGACCGCTCCCGCTCCGGTGCTTTTCCTCGCCGCGGACCCAGGGCCCATCGATTATGAAGCGGCGCTTGCCTGCCATGCGGACCACGCCTTTATAATCCCCGCGGAGATTAAAGACCTGTTGGCCGCAATCGCCCAAGCCGCGCACCCACCAGAAGATCGCCCCGGTAGCGCCACCATCGCGGTGGTGGGCGCCAGCGGTGGGGTAGGCACCTCCACCTTTGCCGCCGCCCTGGCGCGCTCCCACTGCATGGCGGGTGAGCAGGCGCGGGCGCTGCTTATCGATGCCACCGCGCACTCCGGCGGCCTCGATCTCCTCCTCGGCGTGGAAGCTTTGCCAGGCGCTCGCTGGCCAGAGCTCAATATTGGCGATGGCAGCATCGACGCCGCCGATCTCTACCGCGCCTTGCCTTCTACCGCCGATGGCATAGCGGTGCTATCCGCAGCGCGCAGCACGGTGAAAGACACCTTCACGCTAGATGCCACGCTTTTGGCGGCGGCGACGTCCGCGGCGCACGCGGGCGAGGGCTTGTGCGTGGTGGATTGCACGGCCGAAAATATCCCGGCTGCCTGCACGCACGTGGTGTTGGTGGTGGCCGCGGAGGTGCGCTCGGCAGCGGCGGCCGCACAACTCATCCTGCGCATGGATGAGGCCCGGCGCGACATCGTGGTGGTCCTGCGCCAACGGCAGTGGGCGGCTCTCAGCGCGCCAGAGGTAGAAGACATCATCCACCACCGAGTCAGCGCCCAATTGCCCACCGTGCGCGGGCTCACCCGCAGCATCGAGATCGGTGGACTACCGGCCCGGCTTCCCGCAGCGCTTGCCAAAACCGCCCGTGCGGTGCGCGAGGAGGTAGGGGCATGAGCGCGGCGATGGATAGTTCGGCCGAAACCATGGAAAAGACCATGGAGAAGATGCAGCGCGTCATTGCCGCCGAGCCGGATCTGGTGCACGACGCCCCTAGCCTGGCCCGGCGGATCCGGGAAGAAGCAGGGGTTATCAGTGACGTCGCCGTGGTAGATCTGCTCCGGTGCCTGCGCCAGGATGCCACCGGCATGGGGCCACTGGATGCCTTATTAGCCCGGCAGGGCGTCACTGATGTCGTGGTCAACGGGCCAGAGGACGTCTTTATGGACCGCGGTGAAGGATTAGAGCGCAGCGATATCACCTTTCGCAACGATGGGGAGGTGCGACAGCTCGCTTCCCGGTTGGCCGCGGCCTCGGGAACGCGGCTTGATGATGCCCAGCCTTTTGCCGATGGCCGCGTTACGCGCCCCGATGGCGTCGTGCTCCGCGTGCATGCCCTTTTAAGCCCACCCGCCGTGGGCGGAACGTGCATTAGCCTGCGAGTATTGCGTCAGGCGCAGACCACCCTGCCGCAGTTGGTGGCCAATGGCACCGTGCCGGCGGACATCGGCCAGCTGCTTGCCGCGATGGTGGACAAGCGATTGTCCTTCCTCGTCATTGGCGGCACCGGTTCCGGAAAGACGACGCTGCTCTCGGCGCTTTTAGGGACCGTATCCGAGCGTGAGCGCATCGTGGTCATCGAAGATACGGCGGAGCTATCACCCCACCACCCGCATTGCGTGAGCATCGTCTCGCGCCGGGCAAACGCGGAGGGCAGCGGGGAAATCACCATGGCGCAATTGCTGCGGCAAGCGCTGCGCATGCGCCCGGACCGCATCGTCGTCGGTGAGATTCGAGGTCCAGAGGTAGTCGATCTCCTCGCCGCGCTGAATACGGGCCACGATGGCGGCGCGGGTACCTTGCACGCCAATTCCCTCTTTGAGGTACCCGCCCGCATGGAGGCCCTCGGCGCACTCGGCGGCCTGGACCGCAGCGCCCTGCACTCGCAATTAGCGGCCGCCGTCAACGTGGTGCTGACCATGGAGCGCACGCCACATGGCCGGCGCCTGGCTCATATCGGCGTCTTAGAGGGCAATCCGGTCACCCCGCGCATCGTCTGGAGTGCAACCGAGGGCCCCGCGCCCGGCTTTGCGGAATTCTCGGCCGCGCTGTTGGAGGAACCGCACGAAGAAGCAGGAGGTCAGGCGGATGCTTAGCTTCTTATTGCTCGCCGCAGCGCTGTTGCTGTCTGTGCCCTCGAGCGCGGCCCGCATTGCTGGCAAGGGCAGCCGGATAAAGGCCAGCTCCTTAGCCATTTTGGGCGCCGTATTCTGTGGCAGCTTGGTCTTCTTCTCGGTCGGGCGGATGAGCATTGCGGTTGCGGCAGCGATCATCGCCTGGTGCGTGTCGTGGTATATCAAGGACATCATGGCCGCCCGCGCGCGCCGGCGCGGCCGCGAAGCCCTAGCCGGATACTTTGGGGTCGTCACGGCTGACCTGCGCGCCGGGGCAACCCTTGGAAGCGCGCTATCGCGCGGGGCGGAGTCCCTTCCCGCGACGACGCCGCGGGATATGATCGCAGCCTTAGAATCCACCGCTACCGCCGCTGCGCGCGGTGCGCCCCCACACGTGGCGCTCTCTGGCGCCCATGCGGATGCAGAACTTACCCGGCTGGGCCACCTGCTCGAATTATCGACACAGCACGGCATTGCGGTAGCAAGCCTCTTTGAGCAGGCCCAAAGCCGGATGGATGCGCTGCGCCGCCACCACCAATCCACCGCGGCCGGCCTGCAAGGGCCCCAAGCTACGGCCACGGTCTTGGCCTGCCTGCCCATTGCGGGCATCGCCATGGGTGGGGCGATGGGGGCCAATTCGCTGGGCTTCTTGCTCGGCGGGGGATTAGGCGGAATCCTGCTGGTCATCGGGGTGGGGCTTGCCTGCGGCGGCTTTGCCTGGTCCCGCGTCATTATCAGGAAGGCGGCACCATGATGGCCTTTATCTGCCTGGCGCTGGCCGTGCTCGTTGGGCTGCCGGCCACCAAGGGGCGGCTGGGGCCGGCTACGGCACAATACACAGCGCAGCACACGGCGAAGACCCCGCGCGCCGGCCCAAGAAAGCGCGATGGCGCAACAGCGCGCGGGGGATTGATGAGCAAACTCCAGCCATCTACCACCGTGGATCCACTCCTCGTGGCCGGGGATATCGAACTTTTCGCAGCTTGCCTGAGTGCGGGCCTGACGGTGCACGCGGCTGCTACGGCAGTCGCGCGCACGGCAGAGGCCGATACCCAGCACCTGTGGGAGACGGTATCCGCGCTCCTAGGGGTTGGCGTGCCCACGGAATCTGCATGGGACCACATGAAAGGCCATGCGGGACTAGAGGACGTGGCGGGGCTTGTCATCTTATCGGGCCAATCCGGCGCCACCATAGCCGCCGGATGTACGCGAATCTGTACTTCATTGCGCGCCGAAGCATCTGCTCACGCTACGGCTAAAGCAGAGCGTGCAGGAGTATTCATTGCCCTCCCACTGGCGGTGTGCTTCCTGCCAGCATTCATCGTTCTAGGCCTCGCGCCCGTAGTGATCAGCTTGGGCGCGCAGCTTTTCTAGACGCACCACCTTTCACTTCTACTCAACCACTCAACCACCACACCTTTTAAGAAAGGACTCCTAAAATGTCTGCACTATTTATTAAGTACTCCCAGCTCACCCGCGCCCTCGTCCGCAACGATGAGGGGATGAGCACGATTGAATACGCCATGGGATCGCTCGCGGCCGCAGCGCTTGCCGGCGTGCTGTACATGGTTATCAACGGCGGCGGTGTGGTCGATGCCATCGAGGGAATTATCACCGATGCGCTATCGAATACTCCAAGCTAGCCGGGCGCACTAGAACACAAGAAAGGAGGAATCATGCGCACGGTAGTCGATGACGATGGTTCCGTGACCATCGAGGCCGCCCTGGCATTAAGCTCCCTCGTCCTCGTGGCGGCGGGCATCATCGGTGCGATTGCGACGATGGCGTCCTATATCGCGGCGGTGGATATGGCGGGCGCGGCGGCTAGGTCGCACGCCATTGGCGTCGAGTACCAACCGGCGCGCGAGGATGCCCGGGTGAGCGTGCAGGAAAGTGCGGGGCTTATCAGGGCATCGGTAAGCGTCGATGCTCCCATTGGCACTATGAGCGCGGAAGCGGTCTTTCCCGCCGAGGTGGCCGGCAATGACTAGCAGGCTCCACGGCGAGGATGGATACGCCACCATCGCAGCCACCGGAATCATCGTCGCCATTATCAGCTTATTGCTGGTCATCGCGGCGGTGGGATCCCGTGTGACCGCGCGCCATGAAGCGCAAGTGGCCGCGGACCTTGCCGCCGTGGCCGGCGCGTGGGCCTTAGCCACCGGCAAGGATGCATGTGCGGCCGCAGAAAGCACCGCGCGGGATAACGGCGCGAGCCTCGAGGAATGCACAGAAAATGTACCCGATATCATCGCCGTTGCCGCGGTGCGCGGCCAGAGCGCCACGGCCAAGGCGGGCCCGGTCTAAACCGCGGCCTCCTGCGTCATGGTGACGAGCGCGCCGAGCAGCTTGATGGCACCGTCCTTGCTCAGCGGGTTATTGCCATTGCCGCACTTGGGCGATTGCACGCACGATGGGCACCCGGCCTCGCAGGGGCAGGAGCGCACCGCCTCAAAGGTGGCCGCGATCCACTCGGGGAAGCGGCGGAAGCCTTCTTCGGCAAACCCGGCGCCGCCGGGGTGGCCGTCGTAAACAAAGATGGTGGGAAGCTGTGTATCCGCGTGCAGGGCGGTGGATACGCCGCCGATATCCCAGCGGTCGCAGGTGGCGATAAGCGGCAGCAGGCCAATGGCGGCATGTTCGGCCGCATGCAGGGTGCCGGGGATATCGGCGGCGGTAATGCCCATCGCAGAAAGCGCCAGCGGGTCGATGGTATAGGCCACGGCGCGGGTGGTCAGCCGCTGTTCGGGGAGATCGAGGGGGATATCGTCGCCGATGGTGCCATCGGCAAGCCGCACCTGATAGCCGGTGACGCGGTCGGTGACCTCGACCTCCACGTCCGCCACCCACAGGCCTGGGGAGTAATTGACCAGGTTATCGGCCTCGCGCACGATGCGAATATCCGTCGTGGAGCGCGGGGTGGTCGAATACTCGGGGGTCTCCGGGCGGGCAAGCGCCACATAATCGGATAGGAGGAGCTCCTCGATGACAAAACTTTCGCCCTGGTGCAGGTAGACCGCGCCGGGGTGGACCTGGCTGGTCGCGCGCGCTGCATCGATGGTGCCCAAGAGCCGGCCATCTGAGGCATCCACGATCATGACCTCCTCGCCCGCCCCACCGCGCAGCGATACCGCCGAGTGGGCGGTTTCTGGCGAAAGCTCTTCCGCGCTAGAGGCAGGAATGGGCACGGCAAACCACCCGCGCTCGCGGCGGCGGACGAGTCCCTGCTCCGCAAGCTGGTGGATGACCTCGCTGGCACCCCACTTAGCAATGGTGGCATCATCGAGCGGTTTTTCCACCGCCGCGCAGTAGATATGGCCAAAGAGGATATAGGGATTCGTGGGGTTGAACACGCTCGCTTCCACCGGCTTGCCCAAGAGCGCATCGGGGTGGTGCACCAGGAAAGTATCCATGGGTTCATCGCGGGCGACGAGCACCACGAGCGAGCCTTGCCCGCGCCGGCCCGCGCGCCCGGCCTGCTGCCAAAAACTGGCCACCGTGCCAGGAAATCCGGCGGTGACCACGGCATCGAGCCCGCCGACGTCGATGCCCAGCTCGAGGGCGGAGGTGGTGGCGACGCCTAAAAGGGAGGCATCGTCAAGCGCCTGCTCCAGGCGGCGGCGGTCCTCGGCCAGGTAGCCGGCGCGGTAGGCGGCGATGCGCTGCGCGAAATCCGGCCGACCCAAGCTGCCGGAAAGGGTCTCGGCGGCTACCATCGCCACGACCTCGGCGGAGCGGCGGGAGCGCACAAAGGTCATGGTCCGGGCGCCTTCCGCGATGAAGGTCGCCATCATCTCGGCGGCCTCGGTGGTGGCCGCGCGCCGCACGGGGGCGCCGTGCTCGCCCTCCGCGCCCTCCAGATACCCAGGTTCCCAGAGCGCGACCGTGCGCGCGCCGGTGGGGGCGGAATCCTCAGTAATAGCGTGCGCCGGGCGGCCGGTCAGGCGCTCGGCATGCCGGGCCGGGTCATTCATCGTTGCGGAGGCATAAATGACGGTGGGCCGCGATCCATAATGCCGGCACAGGCGGAGCAAGCGGCGCAGAACCAGAGCCACATTGGCGCCGAATACGCCCCGGTAGGAGTGGCATTCATCGATGACGACGAACTCCAGGTGGCGCAGCACCCGCGCCCACCGCGCGTGCGCGGCCAGCATGGACATGTGCACCATATCGGGATTGGAAAACACCAGGCGCGAATGATCGCGCACGCCCGCCCGCGACTCCTGGGGCGTATCGCCGTCATAGGGCGCGGGCACCACGTTTTTAAGCTCCGGAATCCCGCGGCACAGCTCGAGCGCGGACTGCAGCTGATCCGATCCCAGGGCCTTGGTGGGGGTGAGGTAGAGAGCGCACGCGGTCTGATCCTCTGCCAGCCGGGTGAGGATGGGAAGCTGGTAGCCCAAGGATTTGCCGGAGGAGGTGCCGGTAGAAATCACGGCGTCGCGGCCCTGCCACGCGCATTCGGCGAGCTCGGCCTGGTGGGCATAGAGCTTGCCGATGCCCCCATCTACCACCTTCTCCTTCAGCCCCGGCAGCACCCACTCTGGCCAGTCGGCGTAGCGCGCCCGTTTTGCCGGGAGCGTGGTGTGAAACGTCAGGGTGGACTCAGAAAGGCGCCGCTGGATGAGTTCTAGGAGCTCTTCACCAATGGGGTTATCACCAGCCGGGTGAGACAATTTTTACCCCCTTGTGAGTTAAATCTATCGCTTTGGCGTGGAACGTGTCACACTGTTGACAGGCCAATGTCGTCTTGGTGCGGTTTTATACTTCACGGTACTGCTCGAGGACCCATTTACCGAATAACTACCGGCGCGGCATTCCGCGCTACCTCTTTAAGAAAAGGAACTTAGTTCACCATGACACAAGGAACCGTTAAGTGGTTTAACTCCGAAAAGGGATACGGCTTCATTGAGCGCGAGGACGGCGGCGGAGACATCTTCGTGCACTACTCCGAAATTCAGGGCAGCGGCTTCCGCACCTTGGAAGAAAACCAGAAGGTCAGCTTCGAGGTTGGATCCGGCCCGAAGGGCGACCAGGCGCAGGCCGTTTCCATTCTCTAAAATTCTCTAGGGTTTTTAAGCGCCGTAGGGCGTTTCGGCGTAGCCGCGGCGGGTGTCCCACCACTCTATGATGCTGTTTTGGGCCTTTTGCAGCCCCAAGCCGATGAATACGGCGGCGATAATGCTGATAACCATCGCAAACAGTGGGGTATCGGAGAACGCCATGCCGCCCACATAGCCAATGGCCAAGGCCTGGAATATCCAGAGCATTACGCCAATGGTGTCGAAGAAGAGGAAGACCGGCCAGGGAAAGCGCATTGACCCCAGCAAAATGGTCATAAAGAGCCTGGCTGAGGGGATGAAGCGGGCAATGATAATGGCCGCTCCACCGCCGCGGCGCACATTGCGTTTTACCCAGGTGAGGGCCTCGTAGGCCTTCGTTCCTTTTTGGATGCGGTTAAGCAGCGGCATAAACCGCGTTCCCAGCAAAAAGCACAGGTTATCACCCAGCATGGCGGCTACGAGCGCCACAAAGAACATGGTGGGCAGGTGCGGAAATCCCTGCGAACCGGCCCAAGCGCCGACCATATTCAGCGGGATTTCAGAGGGGAGCACTGGAAAGAAACAGTCCCCGAAAATGAGCAGGCCCACGATGGGATAAACCCACTCCGTGCCCATGATGGCTTCAATCCACATCGTTACTGTGTCAACCATCTAATCCTCCACGGGGTGTGTTGTGGGTGTGCTATCGTCCCTAACAATGCTTTCACAGCTGCTGGACTTTCTAAAAAGGTCAGTATAGACCGGTTCGGTGGGGGTGCGAAGCGCCCCCTACTAAGCCTTTTGGTAGTACCAAGTATATGGTGCGAAGAACGGTATAAACCACCTGTGTACGCTAGGGGCGATTGCTGAAAGCGCACAAATTTTAATGTTCGCATCATCGAAAGGGATGAAGTCGAAGTGGCAGAAGCGGCCGAGCCGGGCAAAACTTTAGTGATTGTGGAGTCGGCAACTAAGGCGAAAAAGATCCAGCCGTACCTGGGAGATAACTACATCGTGGAGGCCTCCGTGGGCCATATCCGCGATCTCCCGCGGGGCGCTGCCGACGTGCCGGCGAAGTTCAAGAAAGAATCTTGGGCCCGCTTGGGTGTTAACCCGGAAGATGACTTCGCCCCGCTCTACGTCGTTAGCCCGGATAAGAAGAAAAAGGTCGCTGACCTCAAATCCAAGCTGAAGCAGTGCGATAACCTCTTGCTGGCAACAGACCCGGACCGCGAGGGCGAGGCCATTGCTTGGCACCTATTGGAGGTTTTAAAGCCCAAGGTGCCGGTGCGCCGCATGGTCTTTAATGAGATCACCAAGTCCGCCATCTTGGAGGCGGCGGAAAACACCCGCGACTTGGACTATGACCTTATCGATGCCCAAGAAACCCGCCGCATCCTCGACCGCCTCTACGGCTACGAAGTCTCGCCGGTGCTGTGGAAGAAGGTCATGCCGCGCCTTTCGGCTGGGCGCGTGCAGTCGGTGGCCACGCGGGTCATCGTCGAGCGCGAGCGCGAGCGCATGGCGTTTATCTCCGCCGATTACTGGGATTTGCTCGCCACCTTGGACGCGGGCACCGGCAGCGGCGAGGGGCCGTCGGCCTTTGACGCGCGCCTGACCGCGGTCAATGGCAAGCGCGTGGCTGTGGGCCGCGACTTCGACGATCGCGGAAACGTGAAGACAAAGGACGTCATCGTCATCACCCAGGCGCAGGCGGAGGCCTTGGAAAAGGCCCTGCAGGGCGCGGGCATGACCGTAGCCGGGGTTGAGCACAAGCCTTATACCCGCAAGCCTTATGCGCCGTTTATGACCTCGACGCTGCAGCAGGAGGCGGGCCGGCGCCTGCACTTTACCTCGGAGCGCACGATGCGCATTGCGCAGCGCCTCTACGAAAACGGCCACATTACGTATATGCGTACGGACTCCTCTTCGCTGTCCAAGCAGGGCTTGAACGCCGCGCGTAGCTCCGCTACCAGCATTTATGGCGAAGAATACGTCTCGGATTCCCCGCGCGTCTATGACCGTCGCGTCAAAAACTCGCAGGAGGCGCACGAGGCGATCCGCCCCGCCGGTGAGTCCTTTGCCACCCCGGGCCAGCTGTCTAGCCAGCTGGATGCGGAGGAATTTAAGCTCTATGACCTGATTTGGAAGCGCACAGTGGCCTCGCAGATGGCCGATGCCAAGGGCACCTCCATGAAGGTGGCCGTGGCTGGCACCGCGACGACGGATAATGGCGCCTATGACGTCGAGTTCTCCGCAACCGGCCGCACCATTACCTTCCCGGGTTTCTTGAAGGCTTACGGCGCCGACGAGGATACGAGCAAAAAGAGCGAAAACCGCCTGCCACACTTGGAGGAGGGCCGCGATCTGAAGGCCGAAGAGGTATCGGCAGAGGGCCACTCCACCAACCCGCCGGCGCGCTATACAGAAGCCAGCCTGGTGAAAAAGATGGAAGACTTGGGTATCGGCCGTCCTTCGACGTATGCCTCGATCATCAAGACCATCCAGGACCGCGGTTACGTGGTCTCGCGCGGCAACGCCCTGGTTCCTTCCTGGGTAGCCTTCGCTGTGGTGGGCCTTTTGGAGGAAAACTTCACCGAGCTGGTGGACTATGACTTCACCTCCTCCATGGAAGATGAGCTGGACTCCATTGCCACCGGCACGGAGGATGGCACGGACTGGCTGAACGGCTTTTACTTTGGCAACGCTGAGGCCAACGAGCACAAGGCGGCATCCATCGCGCGGCATGGCGGGCTGAAATCGCTTATCGATGTCAACCTCGAGGCCATCGATGCCCGCAAGGTCAACTCGTTGAAGCTCTATACCGATTCGGAGGGCCGCGAGGTCTTTGTGCGCGTCGGCCGCTACGGGCCCTATATCGAGCGCGCGATCGGCACCAACGAGGACGGCAGCGTGGAATACCAGCGCGCCAACCTTTCGGAGACCGTGACCCCGGACGGGTTGAACGAGCAGCTGGCGGAAAAGCTCTTCGCCACCTCGCAGGGCGGACGCCAGCTGGGCGAAAACCCTGAAAACGGCCGCATGGTGGTGGCGAAGGAAGGCCGCTTTGGCCCCTATGTCACCGAGGTCGTCCGCGATGATGAGCGGGAAAAGGCCGAGGCGGAGGCCTTGGAGATCGTCGCGAAGGAGCGCGCCGAAGAGGATAAGCAGCGCGCCGAGGAAGGCAAGCGCGCCAAGAATTGGGAGACCAAGACCGCAGCGAAGCAGAAGGAAAAGCGCATCAATGACTACATTGATGAGAAGCTGAAGCCGGGCACAGCTTCGCTGTTTAGCTCGATGGAGCCGCTGACCGTCACGCTGGAACAGGCCCTTGAGCTGCTGTCTTTGCCGCGCGAGGTGGGCGTGGACGACGGGGAGATGATCACCGCCCAAAACGGCCGCTACGGCCCGTACCTGAAGAAGGGCACGGATTCGCGCTCCCTGGCTAAGGAAGAGCAGATCTTTAGCATCACCTTGGAAGAGGCCCGCCGCATTTATGCGGAGCCGAAGCGCCGTGGCCGCGCGGCCGCACAGCCGCCGCTGAAGCAGCTGGGCGATAATGACGTCTCGGGCAAGCCCATGACCGTTAAGGATGGCCGCTTCGGCCTGTACGTCACGGACGGCACCACCAATGCGTCCCTGCGCCGCGGTGACGATCCGGAGCAGCTTACCGATGCCCGCGCCAATGAGCTCCTTTCCGAGCGCCGTGCCAAAGAGGCCTCTGGGGAGACGAAGAAGAAATCAACGAAAAAGTCTTTTAAGAAGAGCACAAAGAAGTCGACGAAGAAATCGACGAAAAAGGCCACCAAGAAGGCGACCAAAAAGTCGAGCAAAAAGGCCACTAAGAAGGCAGCTAAGAAATCCAGCTCGAAGCCTTCGCCCGGCACGAAGAACGTGGTGAAGGCCGGCTCGCGCAAGAAATAAGTACTGAGATAAGTAAGGTGGCGGGCATGAATGATTTTCTTGCGCGCACCGAGGAAGGCACCGCGGCCTTGACCCGCGCGGTGTCCGAAACTTTTGCTGATGTCACCGACCCAGCCCGGCGCACGCCGCGGGGCTGGCGGCGTTTTGCGTACCTAACGCTAGGCGAGTCCACGGTGTGGTCCCGCCTTTTTGGCTGGAAGAAGGCCCACGCCGTCACGAGCGCGCCGCTTTTGCCGCTATTGGCCGCGGAGGCGCAGGACCCCACCCTGAGCCCCGCCCTGTTGGCCGGCGCGGTGGGGCAGGCGGAAAAGTCGCGCCGCTTGCACCGCCCCTCCCTCCTCGGGGTAGCTGGCGTTAGCGCTAGCCACGCGGCTTATTCGTGGGTGCTTTATCGGCACGGCGCGCGCAACGATGCCCGCGGGTGGGGCCTGCGCGCCATCGCTTGGGTAGCGGCGATCGTCGCTGCGCGCAAGCAGCCCACCCGGACCGCGGTAGCGGTCGGCGGCGCGGCGGTGCTCACGACCTCGGCGCTGGCGGGCGATCCGTGCCTGCGCACCGATGCGACGAAGGGCTTGAGCCACGGCGCGAACCTCTTGGTTGCGGCGGAAGGCCTGACGGCGCTGCGGGCGCGGCTGTCTTTTGCTGAGTCTCAGCAGAAGACGCGGATACTGAAGAAAAACAAGAAACAGGCCAAGCCCACGAAGGCGGCCCGGGCGGTGGGCGCAGCGGAGGCCGGCGCTTTTGCCTTGGGGCACTTCCTGCTAGTCGATGCCCTGACTAGGTAAGGTCCTGACTGGGTACGCTCCGCTCCGGCTGCATGCTCGGGCCATAAGATAGCCGGCGGTGCACCACTTCGAAGGGCCCGCGCAGGCCCAGCGCTTCGAGCACGCAGGCGCCGATTACGGTCACCAGCCACACGCCGCAGGCGAGCCCGGCTTGTCCAAAGGCACCAAGCTCGTGGCCGAAGTCCAGCGTGAAGGGGTGCACGAGCAGGAAAAATAGTATCGACTGGCCCACGTAACCGCTCATGGATCGCTTACCCAGCGCGACGAAGGGCCACAAGAGCGCAGGCACGGAAGCGCCGGCGGCTAGGCGCTCTTGCACGGGTTGCAAGATAAGGGCGAGCCCGGCGAGGATTCCCGGCCCGGTCAGCACGCCGAGGAAGGAATTGGCGCTACTGGCCGCGCTTGCCCAGCGCTGATCGATAACCCCGAGGGTACCCAAGGACCACAGCGTGCCAATGACCAGCGTTACGGCGGCGGCGATGGCCACCCAGCGCAGGAGTTGGGGGCGGTGAGAGGGGACATCGGCAAGCACGCCCTCGCGCGCCCACACAAAGCCCACCAGCATGACCGGCAGATACATCAGCACGATGAGCGGGGCGGAGATTATCTGCGCGCCTAGGGTGAGAAGCTGGCTCAGCAGCAGGTCACCGTAGGAATTTACCGTGCCAATGGCATCGACGGGGATATCGAGCCCGCCGTCAACCGCGGAGAAAATAAACGCGGCGATGCCGAGCACCGTCAGCACCCCGAGCGCGATATGAGAAATCTTGCGCAGCGTAGAATTATGCAGCGTGAGCAGCAGCGCAATGACTATGCCCGCTATGCCATAGACAAACATGATATCGCCCCAAAACAGCAGCACCATGTGCACCGCGCCTAGCAGCGCGAGGAAGCCATAGCGCTTGGCGATGACCCTCCTTGCCTCCCCCAGCGGAAATCCCCGCCGCCACAGGCTCATCGCAATAAGCCCCACGCCGAAGCCCAGCAGGGTAGAAAACATGGGCAGGCCGCGATTGTGCACGAAGAAAGCGCCGAAGACGACGGCGATTTTATCGAGCACGCTGTCATCGAGGATGCCGCCGAAATACGCGCCCGGCCGGTTCTCAGTGATGATCCACGCGGTGGTCATATTCGCTATCGCGATGCCTAAAAGCGCCATTCCGCGCGCAGCATCGGGCACGATGAGGCGGGTTCTGGCCACTAGATTTCGCACCGTTCTGCCAGGCTGGCGCGAATGGGGCGGGCCAGCTGGGTCATGCGGCGGCGCCCGCGCAGCTCAATGGATTTCATGACGGTCCAGCGGGCCTGCTCGGCCTCGTTGGCCGTCTTTAGGGTGGCGGCGTTGGTCAGGACCTGGCCGGGGGTGTCCTTAGCCATTTCGGTCAGGCGGGCGGCCTCGTTGACGGCATCGCCAATGACGGTGTACTCGAAGCGATCCGCGCCGCCGATGTGGCCTGCCACCACGTGGCCGGAGGCGACGCCGATGCCGGCCTGCAGCTCGAGCCCGCGCAATTCCCCGCGCAGCTCGCGGGCGGCCTGCAGGGCCATCGAGGTCGAGTCGTACACATTGAGCGGTGCGCCAAAAACGGCGAGGGCGGCATCGCCCTGAAACTTATTAATGATGCCCTTATTGCGGTGCACCACCGTTACGACGTGCTCGAAGAATTTATTGAGCTCCGTGACCACTTCCTCTGGGGAGTGGTTGACAGCGAAGGTGGTGGAACCGATGACATCGATAAACAGCACCGCGACCTTGCGGTCCTCGCCGCCCAATTCTGGGCGCTCATCAAGGGCGCGCTGGGCCACCTCGGTGCCCACGTAGCGCCCGAAGATATCGCGGACGCGCTGGCGCTCGCGCAGCCCGCGCATCATCTCATTGAAACCGGCTTGGAGGACGCCGAGCTCGGATCCATCGTAAATATCGACCTCGGCATCGGCTTCGCCGCGGCGCACGCGGTTAATCGCATCCTGCAGCTCCACGATGGGATCGACCACGCTCATGATGGCAAAGCTGGTGCCGATAAACCCGGTGGCCAGCGCGGTGAGCGCCAGCGCCACGATGGCCGGGATGATCTCGCTGGCATCGCCAGAGAAGAGCCCGGTGTGCTGCCCCAACAGCACCAGCACGATGCCGAGCAGCGGCACGCCGGAGGTCATCAGCCAGGTGGAAAACAGGCGGTATTTGATGGGCGGTTCGACGGTGGAATCTTCGAAGCGGCGGGCGACGGCCTGGGCTGCGACGGGTCGCACGAGGCGCTCGGCCTGTAGGTAGGTCAAGATGATGACCACCAGGCCCGCCAGGGTGGTGGAGACACCCACGACGAGCCCGAGGCGCCCGGATTGCCCGCTGGAGATAGCCACGGTCAAGATGATGCCGATGAGCCAGACTGCGGCCGCTACCAGGGATTGGTAAACAGGGATGCGCAGTACGAGGGTGCGCACCATATTCGGATCGTGTGCATCGGGATTGCGCTGCCAGTCCAGCACGGGGCGGAAGAGCAGCAGGGTAGCGGCGATGCCGATGATGACCGCAAAGATGAGGTAGACCGCCGCCACTCCCTTCAGGTTGGGCAGCTCGGCGGCAAAGTCTTCGATTTCCGGCATGGGCAGGAAATAGAGGATGAAGGTCATGATCGCGATGGCGCCGATGATATTGGCGCCCAAGACCAAGGCAGCGTATACCGGCCATTGGGTTCCCATAAGCCAACGAGCGCCACGCAATAGTCTGTTCATAACTACTTACTGTAGTAAGACCAGTAGGCTAGAGCGAGTGAATACGGGAAGCGTTGCGCAACGATTGGCAGATACCCCAGGTGTGGCCCGCACTATCTTGGGTGCCGCGCGGGCGGCGCGGGGGATGCCGGGGGCAGATCCGCGGGCGATGAGCCACTCCTGGCTCTTTACCGGCCCGCCCGGTTCCGGGCGCTCCTTGGCCGCAATCGATTTCGCGGCCGCGCTCATGTGCGCGGATCCGGAGGAGCCGGGCTGCGGAAAATGCGAGGCCTGCCGCGCCGTGCTGGAGACTAAGCAGCACACGGACCTGGTCTTGGTGGACCCGCAGGAGGTCATCATCCCGGTGGATACGGTGCGCGAGGTCATCGGACGCGCCGCGAGCTTGCCCACGGTCGCCCCGTGGCGCGTCGTGATCTTCAATAACGCGGATCGCCTGAACAATAATGGCGCCAACGCGCTGCTGAAGACGGTGGAGGAGCCGCCGGAGCGCACCGTGATCATCATGTGCGCGCCTTCCGATGCCCCCGAGGACTTCTCCCAGACCCTCCGCTCGCGCTGCCGGCACCTGTACATCCCCTCGCCGTCGGTGGAAAATATCGTTGCGCAGTTGGTGAGCGAAGGCGCCTCGGATCACGATGCCCGCCTCGCCGCCGTGACTTCCCTGCGCCACGTGGGCAGGGCGCGCCACTTGGTGGCAGATCCTACGGTGCAAAAACGCCGGGCGGTGGCCATCAACCTAGCAGAGGACATCTTCCACGAATCCCAAGGCTTCCAGGCGGTGACCTCGCTCCTCAAGCTGGTGGATGCGGATGCGAAGGAATCGCACAAGGAGGAAGAAGAAGCGGAGCTTGCCAAGCTGGAAAATACCTTTGGCGTGGGCGCAAAGGGCAAGGGCGCGGCGAAGGCGCAGCGTGATGCCCGCTCCGCTATCAAGGATTTGCAAGAACAGCACAAGAAGCGGGCGAAGCGACGGGTTATCGATAATCTCGACCTGGTACTCGTCGATCTCTCCGGAATCTACCGCGACGCGCTGATGAGAAAGGTGGGCGCGCAGGTGGAGATGACCCACCCGGATTTCGCGGGGCTATCTGGCGAGCTGGCGCAGCGGGTGAGCGAAGAGGGCCTCTTGGAGTGCCAGTCCGCCATTTCTTATTGCCGCGAGCAGCTGACCCAGAACGTGGGCACGCAGATTGCCTTCGACGGCTTGGTGGGCAGGATGCGGCGGGCCTGCCTCTAGGGCCGGTCTTTAGCGCCGGCCCGCCAAAAACCGACCCTGAGCCCCGATTTCTTTTCCGCGCCACCCCTGCGATAGAATCGCCAGTGCTGCTTATACAGCGCGCCGCCTTAGCTCAGTCGGTAGAGCATTTCACTCGTAATGAAAAGGTCGCGAGTTCGATTCTCGCAGGCGGCTCCATTTTTATATGTGCGGGTTCTCTTCTTTAATGTAAACTCTCCTTCAATAGAAGCAGGCTATATGGCCTCGATGAGAGAGCGGACGATACATTGCTTATTGCTACCGTCGCAGCAGAAATCCTCTTTTGGGCGTGCCTTATTCTGGGTGGTGTTCTCCGCTACATCGTCAAGGCCCCAAGAATTGGACTGGCATTCTTTATCGCTACGCCAATTATTGACATAGTCTTGTTAATTTTCTCATTTTTCACTCTGCATACTGACGGCGAAGCGGGATTCATGCACGGTTTCGCAGCTTTTTATATCGCATTTTCGCTGGTCTTTGGCGGCGACATCATACGCGCGGTTGATCGGAAACTCAGCGGGAAGTCGAAAACCGAGTCTGGGAATCAGTCCGATAATAATGTAAGAAAATCCGTATATGCCAGTGCAGTGACGGCTGCGATCCTTATAGTTAGCATCGCGGTGGTAGGGCTAAACGGCAGCTTCTGGTTGATTTATTGGCTTATTGCCGTGCTCTTTACCCCACCGATGTGGTGGGGCATTGAAAAACTTAGTCGCCGTGCTTAAGCAGGCGCGGAACCACCTTGCCGGTGGCATTGCGCGGCAGCTTGGATAGGAAGTGCACGTCGCGGGGCACGGAGTGCTCGGCGAGCTTATCGTGCACCCAGGCGCGGATGGCATCGGCAGTCAGTTCGCGGCCGGCGGCATCGGCAGTAGGCACCGCCCAGACGGCGATGCGGCTGAAGGTCTCGCTATCCTCCACGCCACCCGCGTGCACCTCATCGATGCCGGGCATGGCCTCGAGCACCTCGGTCACGGACTGGGGATGAACATTCTCGCCGCCCACGATGATCATGTCATCGGCCCGGCCCACGACGTGGAGGAAGCCCTGCTTGTCGATGTACCCAAGATCGCCGATCGACAGCAGCCCATCGACCCGATTGAGCTTGAGCTTGGGGTTGGTATAGCCGGTCATGGCGGTGGAATTGGTGAGGTAGATTTCACCCACCTCGCCGCGGGGAACGGGGTGGCCCTCCTTATCGAGGATGCGCAGCTTGGTGCCATTGGCCACCTTGCCCACCACGTCGGGGTTTTCTGCGACCTGTTCCATCGTGGCCGTTGAGGCAAGCGCCAGCTCCGTGGAACCATAAACATTGCAGAGGATGGGACCGAAGCGCGCGTTGGTGTCCTTGACCACCTGCGGGGTAAGGGCATTGCCGGCAGAGGCGATGAAGTTCAGGCTGGAGGTATCGAAGGAACCCTCGGGATCGTGATCCACCAAGCGCTTGAAAAAGATGGGGGAGGAGAGCATGCCGTCGAGGCGGTAGCGTTGGACATCATCAAGCACCTGCTCCGGTTCAAAAACGCGGCGGGTAACGATGGTATTGCGCAGCCCCAGAGCGATATTGATGCAGGCCCACCCCCAGGTGTGGAAGATGGAGGCCGTCATCTGCACGCGCTGATCGGCGCGCCACGGGATATTGCCCACGATGGAGGCGAGGACAACCGGCAAGGTCGGCTCGGGACGGACGATGCCTTTGGGGATGCCGGTCGTGCCGGAGGACATCAGCACGATGGGGCCGTGCTTGGGAAAGGCGGGCAGCTCGATATCCAGGGGATTTTTCACGATCTTATCGAGCGTGGGCAGATCGCTTGCTCCCGTATCGTGGGCAATGATGACCGGGATATCGAGGTTGGGGTCGACGCGATCGATAAATTCATCATCGATGACGAGGACGTTAATGCCATTTTCTTCGATGCAGCCGGCGAGCTGCTCTGGGGAAGAACCGACATTGAGCAGGTAGATCCCGGCGCCGGCGTAACCCTTGGCTCCCAAGGGAATGATGATGCCGCGGCCGTTGCGGGCCATGACGCCGAGCCGGATCTCCGGCAGCTGCAAGGACTGCAGGTAGCGGGCGAAATTCTGCGCGTGGGATCGCAGCTGGCGGTAGGTGAGGGTGCCGTCGTCATCGATAAGCGCGAGGCGATCTGGGCAGGTTAAATAGGCCTGCTCAATTTCGCGCGCCGTGGTGAAGCGGTAACGCGCGAGGTTGGGCAGGAGCTTGAGCTGCCCGCCAAGCCCGCCTTGCCGGGTGATAAGCCCCGACTTGAAGAGGGCAGGGAAGAACTGGCTGAGCGCGGAGGCGTGTAAGGGAACATCAGTCAATTTCATGGAAGAGAAAGCTCCGAAAAGAGAAGATAACGAAAATATAACTACAAACGATATCGTCAGAAGAAAAGATCGTGTTGCTTTTAACTCGAAAAATGTTACTAGAGTGACTAATATACACTTAAGTGACGACGTGTGAAGAAAAGGTCTCTCGATGAAATCCATAAAACTCAAAGCATTTTCGGTCGTAGCTTCCGCGATCGCGGTGGTAGGTGCGGTGGCCGCGCCGCAGGCTAGCGCGGCAGAACGCAATCTCGTCTCCTTCGGTGACTCGGTCATGGCGGATCCGAATGGCGGGGAATACTTGGCGGACCGCTTCAATCCCTCCCGGGTGATCGGGGAGAACTGCCCCACTTCCTTCAACTATGCGAAGCGCACCGGTGCCAAGATTGGCCTGCCGGTGCGCGATTTCTCCTGCGCTGGTGCGGTGTCGATGTCCAACGGCCCGCAGATCTGGCAGCAGGTGGATGCCGCCATCGGATCTGGCGCGCTGACCCCGGATACGGCGCGCGTGCTGATTACCACCGGTTTTAATGACACCTATAACCACCCTGATTTGAACATGACGCAGATCCGTCAGGAATTTACGGATCGCACCGCCCCGCAGGTTGAGCGGATTAAGCGCGCCGCGCCGAATGCCCGCATCCAGATCGTGGGCTACCCCACCATCGGTTCGGGGTCGCACTATTGCCTCATTCACGTTGGTCCGACGCCGCTGGATTCGACCTTCCTGCCCATGGCCCAGGACTACGAGAATAAGGCGCAGTGGATGCAGGTTGATTTGGCGGCGCGCACCGGCGTGCAATTCTTGGATATGAAGCCCTCGACCCGCAATAACGGCATGTGCGCTAATGCGAATGACCGTATGTGGGCAGGTCTCGTGGACTTTACGGCGGGTCCCGGCAACCTGCCTATTCACATGAACCAGCGCGGCCACGAGCACGCGGCCAACGTCATTGCCGCTTCCTAGCAACCATTTTCATTACCGCGGCCATATTGAAAATGTAGGTATGGTTGTGGACATGACTGTAAAAGCTGTTATTGCCCGCTCTAAGGGCGCGGAAGTTGAGACCGTAAATATCGTTGTTCCCGATCCCGGCCCCAATGACGTCATCGTGCGGGTACAGGCCTGCGGTGTATGCCACACCGACTTGGCCTACCGCGATGGTGACATCGAGGATGCCTTCCCCTTCCTGCTGGGCCACGAGGCGGCAGGCGTGGTGGAGACCGTAGGTTCTGCGGTCACCCACGTGGAGGAGGGCGATTTCGTCGTCCTGAACTGGCGCGCAGTGTGCGGCGAGTGCCGCGCTTGCAAGAAGGGCGAGCCCAAGTACTGCTTTAATACCCACAACGCTTCCAAGGCCATGACCTTGGAGGACGGCACCGAGCTCACCCCTGCGCTGGGCATCGGTTCCTTCGCAGAGAAAACCCTGGTCCACGAGGGCCAGTGCACTAAGGTCGATGACATGGACCCCGCAGCTGCCGGCCTACTGGGCTGCGGCATCATGGCCGGCCTCGGCGCATCCGTTAATACCGGCGATATCCAGCTGGGCGAGTCCGTAGCCATCTTCGGCTGCGGCGGCGTCGGCGTGGCGGCGATTGCCGGTGCGAAGCTGGCGGGCGCGGCGAAGATCATCGCCGTAGACATCGACGAGTCCAAGCTGGAGACCGCGCGCGAGTTCGGCGCCACCGACACCATTTGCTCGAAGGGCATGTCGGAGCAGGAGGTCATCGATGCGGTGCGCGATATCACCGGCGGCTTCGGCACGGACGTTTCCATTGACGCGGTGGGCATCCAGCCGACGTGGCGCCAGGCCTTCTACTCCCGCGATCACGCCGGCCGCATGGTGATGGTGGGCGTGCCTAACCTGACCGATCATGTGGACATCCCGGCCATCGATCTTTACGGCCGCGGCGGTTCCATCAAGCCGGCTTGGTACGGCGATTGCTTGCCGGAGCGCGATTTCCCCGCATACGTTGCCCTGCACAAGGCCGGCAACTTCCCGCTGGATAAGTTCGTTTCTGAGCGCATCGCGCTTGACGATGTCGAGTCTGCCTTCCAAACTATGAAGGACGGCAAGGTACTGCGTTCGGTGGTGGAATTTTAATGCAGATTGACAGCACGGTAACTTCTGGCAAGTTCCGCCTGGATGGCGGCGAATGGGACGTGGACAATAACGTCTACGTACTTGGCGATGCCTCCAGCGTCTACATCGTCGACCCCTCCCACGATCTCGATGCCGTGGCGGAGCTGGTGGGCGATCGCAAGGTCGAGGGCATCATCTTGACCCATGGCCACAACGATCACTGCGAACTCGCGCCAGAGGCGGCGAAGCGCTTTGACACGGATGTCTACATGCACCCGGACGATGACATGCTCTGGCGAGAGGCGAATGGCGATGCCCACTACATCGACCTAGCCGATAACGGTCAGTTCGACATCAACGGCGAGAAGATCACCGTCTACCACACCCCGGGCCACTCGCCGGGCTGCGTCGTCCTCTACGTCGATGGCACGCTGCTGTCTGGCGATACCCTGTTCAACGGCGGCCCTGGCGCGACGGGGCGCAAGTACTCGGACTTCGATGTCATCATCGAATCCCTGCGCAACGTCGTCTTCAACCTGCCGGATGACACGAAGGTCTTGCCGGGCCACGGCGATGCCACGACGGTGGGTGCGGAAGCGGCGCGCATCGACGAGTACATCGAGCGCGGCTACTAATAATCGCGCAAGTACTCCCCGTAGCCGGATTTGAGGAGGGGCTGGGCTAGCGCTTCCAGCTCCGCCTGGGAGATGAATCCGGCTTCATAGGCTGCCACTTCGGGGGAACCGATGACGATGCCCGTCCTTTTTTGCATCACCTCTACATAGGCGGCGGCCTCGCTCATGGAATCGACGGTGCCGGTATCCAGCCAAACACTACCGCGGTGGAGGCGCTGCACGCTCAGCGCGCCGCGGCGCAGGTAGGCCTCGTTAATGGAGGTAATCTCGAGCTCCCCGCGATCGCTAGGCGTAATGGACTTAGCGATATCGATGACAGAATTATCGTAGAAATACAGCCCGACGACGGCGTGATTAGACCGCGGTTCCTCCGGCTTTTCTTCGATGCTCAGTGCTTGACCGGCCTGGTCGAATTCCACGACTCCGTAGCGCTGTGGATCCGATACCTCATAGGCAAAGATGATGCCGCCTTCTGGATTGCGGCACTGGCTTAGCTCCCCGCCAAAGCCGTGGAAGATATTATCGCCGAGGACCAGCGCAACGCTATCATCACCAATGAAATCCTCCCCAATCAAAAAGGCCTGCGCCAATCCTTCTGGGCGGGGCTGGACGGCGTAATCGATCATCAACCCGAGTTGGGAACCATCCCCGAAGAGCCGTTGAAACGCCCCAGCGTCCTCTGGGGTGGTGATGATGAGGATCTCCCGAATGCCCGCTTGGATGAGCGTGGTCAACGGGTAGTAGATCATCGGTTTGTCATAGATGGGCATGAGCTGCTTAGAGATGCCCTTAGTGATGGGATAAAGCCGCGTACCGGATCCGCCGGCAAGGATTATGCCTTTCATCGCTACTCCTCGCTGGCCTTGCTGGGCTCGCCAGGTACGCTAGGGTACAGCGCGAGGTACAAGGCGAGGGCGGCCCGCCAATTCTGCGGGGAAAAGCCCGTGGCTTCGATTTTATCTAGGGCAAGCGTCGATTCTTTGGGCCGTGGTGCCTCGGGTCCGGCGATTTCCCGATACTGTTCGGTGCTTACCGGCGTGACCTCTGATGGGTCGTGGCCTAAGCCGATGAATACGGACATCGCCATTTCATCGCGCCCGACGGTATCGCCGGAGTTGGAGATATTATAAATCCCGTACTCGGGGCGGGTGCACAAGAGATGCGCGATGCCCTTCGCCAAATCCTCGGCAAAGGTGGGGCGCCCGCGCTGGTCATGGATGACCTTCGGCTCCTTATCCGCTTCGGCGAGGCGGCGCATGGTGGCGATGAAGTTCGGGCCATCGCCAAATACCCACGAGGTGCGCACAACATAATGCTGCGGTGCGGTTTGCGCGGCGGTTTCGCCAGCGGCCTTCGACGCTCCGTAGGCGGAAAGGGGCGAGGGGATCTCGTCTTCGGTATGCAGCTCCTTGGATCCATCGAAGATGTAGTCGCTGGATACGTGCACGAAGGCCAGCTGGTTTTCGGCAGCGATGCGGGCGAGCTTCGCCGGGGCTTCGGCGTTGACGGCCCAGGCGGCGGCGCGATCGTCCTCGGCGCCATTGACGTCGTTGTAGGCGGCGCAGTTGATGATGGCCTCGTATTGCTTCCACTGGCGCTGCGGGGGATTGGTGATGTCGAACTCCGTATGGGTGCAGAACTCGGCATTCTTGAGAACCCGCTTCAGCGCCCTGCCGAGCTGACCATTCGCACCGGTAACGAGGATTGTGCGGGGAGGCATGGGCTCTACATCTGCAAGCGCCGGCAGGCGCTTATCCTTTTCTGATACCTCGCGTGGTTCGAGGGGCCACTCCACGGCGTCGAGGTTGATTCCGGTATAGCGAGCATCGGGGGACCAGTGCTCGTTAACCAGGTAGGAGTAGGAAGTTTCCTCGAGCGCTTGAAAGCCATTGGCAACCCCGCGCGGTACAAATACGGCGGTCTCCGGCCCCACTTCATGGGTGACGATTTCCCCGAAAGTTTCGGATCCTTCCCGCAGATCGCACCACGCGCCAAAGATCTTGCCGTGCGCGACGGAGACGAGCTTGTCCCAGGGCTCGGCGTGTAGCCCTCGCGTGGCACCAGTGCGGTTATAAGAAATATTATTTTGCACCGGCTGGAACGAAGCCAGATCTGGCGCGGCCTCGCTAAGTTTTTCGCGCTGCCAGTTTTCCTTGAACCAGCCGCGGTTATCCCCGTGCACGTCTAGCTCAATGATGAGTAGGCCTTTAATGGCGGTGTTGTGTACCTGCATAATTACTGTCCTTGCTCTTTATAGCGGGCTTCTACAGATTCCTTTTGGGAGCGCCACCACGTTTCGTTATCGCGATACCAGGCGATGGCATCTTCCAGTCCCGCCCGGATATCGGTATAGCGGGGATGCCAATCCAATTCGCGGCGCAGCTTGGAGGCATCCATGGCATAGCGTTGGTCATGGCCGGGCCGGTCCGCCACGTGCTCGTACAGGGCTCGACCTTCCTGGGTGTGGCCCATGAGTTCGCAGATTATCTCGATGATGCGCTTATTATCGATGTCCGGCTGGTCAGCGCCGATATTATACGTTTCGCCTATCCGCCCTTCCTCGATGATTTTTAGCACCGCCGCGTTGTGATCGTCGACGTGGATCCAGTCTCGAACCTGCTCGCCCGTGCCGTAGAGCTTGGGGGTATGCCCGGAGAGGATATTGGTGATTTGGCGCGGGATGAACTTTTCGATGTGTTGGTATGGCCCGTAATTATTTGAGCAATTGGAAATGGTGGCGCGCAGGCCAAAGGATCGGACCCATGCCCGCACGAGGTGATCGGAGCTCGCCTTGGTAGCCGAATAAGGGCTGGAGGGCGCGTATGCGGTATCCTCCGTGAACTTGGTATCCGCCCCAACTTCTAAGTCCCCGAATACCTCATCGGTAGAAACGTGGTGAAAGCGGACATCGTTTGTCCGGCACGCCTCTAGAAGGGTATAGGTGCCCACCACATTGGTGTGGATAAACGGGGACGGATCCCGCAGGGAATTATCATTATGGGATTCGGCGGCGAAGTGCACGACGATATCCGCCTTGGCGACGAGCGGATTCACCACCGTAGCGTCCGCGATATCGCCCTCCACTAATTCCACATCGAGCCCCGCAAGGTTATCCCGGTTGCCGGCGTAGGTCAGCTTATCCAAGACTGTGATGCGGGTATCTGGGCGCACCTTGGCCATGAGGCGCACGAAATTGGCGCCGATGAAGCCGGCGCCGCCAGTAACGAGCATGGTGTGCATGAGTCTCCAGTGTAGGGCAGTCCGCATAAGCGCTGCGCGTGGACAGCCCCAAAACGCTTGTACACGCACTTCTAGGCCGTACGGCATGATCGTACGGCCTGAAGGCACGGTCGCGGGTGGATAGTAGGGCAGCTCACGCTGCACCGGGAGGCGGCGGAGAAGATGGTGAGTCCGTCCCTGAAGCTTGTGGCGATTCGGCCGGGGAACCGGGTGGTGAATCCACCGGTTCATGAGGCTGAGCAGGTGGGTCGGCGAGCTTGCGCGCCGGGGCTTGCTCTGCAGCGGGGGAGTTATTGAGCTCCACCGAGGGCGAAAGCCCGCCGGTATGCGCTGAGCGGTAGCCCACGCGTCCCGTTTCCGGGTCTCTTTCCGCATGCCCCATGCCATTGTGGCCATCGCGGTTATCGTTATTGTCCACGTGGTGCCGACGGCAGAGCAGGGTGAGGTTCCGGAGGTCTGTAGCTCCCCCGTGGGACCATGCCTGCAGGTGGTGGACATCGCAGTCTTGCCACGGCCGGTTGCAGTCCGGGTGGGTGCACACGATTTCACTGGCGGCAAGCGCCAGCTTTTGCCACAGCGACGCGGTGCGCTTGGTGCGCCCGAGCTCGAGCGGGAAGCCTTTGTCATCGACGGCGCAGAAAAAGTCGTGCTGAGCAGCGCCCAGGCGGAGGAGATCGAGCGGGGATAGGTCGATTCCCACGCTCGTGGTGAAGCGGGTGTCGCTGTTCATCGCTTGTAGCTCTTCAAGGGTAGTGGCCACAAAGAAGGAGCCGAGGCCGTCCGATTTCTTTTGCCCTGCGGACAAGTAGCTACCTAGAGCCGCGGTCAATTGATCCGCCATGCGCTGGGCATAGGTACGCGTATCGTCTTCGGGGCTCAGGCTCTCGCTGCCCTTATTCTTGGCAGGGGCGAAGGCACTAGCCAAGACCGCAGCGGCGGAGGCATCAAGGTAGCCGGAGATGTGCACGCCACCGTCTGCATCTTGGTGAGAAATGCTGAAGCGGCGCTTGCGCGTGGCCGCGTGTGGATCGCGCTTCCCGGAGGGATCGACGGCATGCTTATTCGCCTTGCGGATGGCCTGACGTAGCCAATCGCGCAGGGACTCATAGGAGCGGCGCTTGGCTTCCTCTAGAGCCTTATTGCGCAGCTCTCGCGGCCCAGGAACCGCGAACTTATTGAGGTTGCGCAGTTCCCGTTCGATGAGGTTGAGGACGCGCTCCGGGATGGGGTCTTCCTCGAAGAGCTTCTTGCGGCGTTGTTCTTCCGCCCGGCGCTCACGATCGGCGCGGCGGCGCGCTTCCTCCTCGGCTTTCTTTTGCGCCACCGCGTCCGCCTCGTCGTCTGCTGGCGGGGGAGTAGGTTCAGGATCCTCGATGGGAGCAAAGAGGTTCTTGCCATTGCGCAGGCGGGCAGCGGCTTCGGATTCCGTGAGGCCAAGGCGAGCGACTAAGTAGTCCTTGGCCTTAGAGGAGCCGACCCGCCTGCCGGCATCATCGCGCTCTGCAATGAAGGCAAAGGCGGCATCGATGGTGGATTTATTGCCCAGCGCTCGCTCTAAATGTTCGAAGTTGGGGTGGAGCAACTCGAAGGAGAGATCGTCCGGATTCTGCATAAGGTTGCGCAGGCGCGTAAGCCCCGCAGCCACATCTGAAATGGCTGAATTGATTTCCGTGTGCTTTGCAGTTTCCATGGTTCCCTCCTTCCTGTTTCGCTTTCATGTTCTATTTTAATCCAATAAAACGCCAGCGCAACAGCAAGAAAGGAAATGGTCAATAGACTGTACATTCCCCACTCAAACGGGTTCAGCTACAACCAAACACGCCCAAAACGCACCTAAAACGCAACCAAAACCACTAATCCGGAAACTTAGGCAACGCTGTTTCATCGAGCCATGCGGCAACGGTGGCATCGAAAAGAGCGGCGTCCGGCGCGGCCTCACGGAAGGCGGAGAGGAGATCGGAGGGCTGAACCACGGAGTGCTGGTGCTGGGTGAGGTAAAAGGAGAGGGTGGGGAAGAAGGCATCGCCAAGCAGCCGGTGAATGGCGTGTACCGCGAGGGCGCCGCGCTTATACACGCGGTCATCGAACATATCGCGCGCGCCTGGATCAGAAACCTTGATGTCTTGGCGCTTGCGCGTCAGGACTTGGTAATGCGAGCGCGCAGCCTCGCGCGCGGACGCGCCTCCCTTATGCTCGCCCCACAACCACTCGCTGTAGCAGGCAAAACCCTCATTGAGCCAAATATCCTTCCACTCAGAAAGGCCAACGGAATTGCCAAACCATTGGTGGGACAGCTCGTGTGCGATGAGCCGCTCGAAGGCGTGATCACCCTTCACATGGTTGGAACCAAAGATGGACAGGCCTTGGGCCTCGAGGGGAATCTCCAGCTCATCCTCGGTAATGACGACCTGATAGGTGGGGAAGGGATAAGGCCCGTAAATAGAGGAGAAGAAATCCACCATCTCCTGCTGCCGGGAAAACTCTTCGCGTACGCGCTCGCGCAAGAACGCCGGCGCCCACGCCTGGGTATCAGCCCCCAGCGAATAAGAAGAGAACTCGCCTACCTGTACCGTTGCCAGGTATGTGGCCATGGGGTGGCGAGTGCGGTAGTGCCACCGGGTGGTGGAACCGCCGGCCTTGCGGGAGACCAATTCGCCATTGGAAACGACGGTAAAGGGGCTATCAGCGGTGATGATGATGTCATACGTCGCCTTTTCTGAAGGTGTGTCATCGCATGGGAACCAGCTGGGCGCGCCATTGGGCTGGCTGGCCACCAACGAGCCGGATTCGGTTTCCTCCCAGCCAATTTCTCCCCACGTGGTGCGGATGGGGCGCGGGCTGCCGCCGTAGCGAATATGCAGCTCAAACTCGGTACCGGCGGGAATTTCGGACGCAAAACGCAGGCGCAGCTTCCCGGAAGATTGGCGGAATTTAGCCACCCGCGGGGCGTGCTTGGCGGTCACGCGCCGCGCCACCATCGCCCCGCCGAGGTCCAAAGTGAAGGAGGTCAGCTCTTCCACCGCGCGCACGTTTAAAATGGCCTCACCCTGCAGCAGGTTAGGCTCCACGCGGTAGTTCAAGTCCAGCGTGTAGTGGGTGACTTCAAACCCAAGGTTGAAGTCCACGCCGGTATAAGGATCAGTATGCGCACGCGAAAAGGCGGTAGGAAGCAATGTCATAATATTGCGATCCTACCGCCCGTCACGCGCAGCCGAAATTTAGCTATTGAATGCCCGCTCGAAAACTGGCCAAGAATCCTTCAGATCCTCTTTCCAGTGCGGCCACGAGTGGGTTCCGGTATTGCGGAAGTTGTAGGTGGCTGGCACTCCGGCCTGGTCAAGCTTGGCCTTGAAGTTGTGGGTGCAGTAGTTCACTCCAGCTTCGATGCCGCCGCCCTCAACCTGCAGGGTGGAGGAACCGCGTACTGCTTCTTCTTGGTCCAGACCCATAGAGCGCAGGTAGCTATAGGTGTCCTGTTCACTTGCCAAGCCGGAACCGGAAGAAATGTAGAGCTCGGTACCGTGCAGCTTATCGGCGTTCATCATGGCGTCGTTGTAACGGTTGGTCTCGGAGCCGTACGGGCCCCACATCTGGTCCACGCTGCCGCCGCCGCGGTTGACGGTCAGCTCTACGGCCTGGCGCTCCAGCGGGTAAGCGGTAGCTGCACAACCGGCGTATGAGCCCACTGCATCGTAGAAGCCTTGGTTGTGCTGTGCCAGCAGCAGGGAAGAGGTAGCGGACATGGACATGCCGGCAATGGCGCGGTGGTTATCCGCGTTGATGTGCTTTTCAATTGCACCCGGCAGTTCCTTGGTCAGGAAGGTTTCCCACTTTTGTGGTCCCTGCAGGAATTCTGAATTCGGCTCAGAGATCCAGTCGGTGTAGTAGGAGAATGCACCGGCCTGCGGGACTACGACGTTGACGTCCTTTTCGTGGTAGAAATCAACGGCATCAGAAAGCTTCAGCCAATCCATGTCTTGTTCTGCTCCGCCTGCGCCATTGAGCAGGTAGATGGTTGGGCGGTTTTCGCTTTTGGCGCGGATGACGGCTAGCGGAATCTTCCGGTCATTCATTGCCGGCGAGGTTGCCTCGAGCGCTTCAACGCGCGCGTCGTCCTTGTACTTCTTGTACCAAGACTTACCCTCGATCTCCGGGGTAGGTTCCAGCGGGGAAATCGTGGACTGTGCGGCTTCGCCCGCCACCTGCTGCGGGGTGAGCTCGGCTGCGCCCGCCACGGGAGCATAAGCTAAGCCCGTGCAAACCGCAGCTGCCGCGAGGATAGAATTAAGACGCTTCATGGTGCTTCTTTCCAGTGGGGAGTGGACTCGATAACTATACTTCGGCCGCGAAAAATCGGCATGTTGAGGGAAGTATATTCAGTATTCCTACATGTAGACCTAACCATTAATAGTGCCCAATAAATGCTTGCCGGTAAAGACTTTCACTGATGTGGGGGAGTAGCGGGGGTAGGCATACCTTTATTGCCTTTTTCGCTATCAATGATAAGTAACGCTGTGATAACTGAGGTTCCTGTGTCATAATTTTCCAGTGAAGCACGGCGTGACGCGGTTGCTTTCTGTATGACATCAGTAGCGGCTGCGTTAGTGCTTTTTGTGTGAAAAGCTAAGCAGTGCGTTTGTGTACTCGCGCCCCCATCAAGAGAAAGAACAGCAATGAACGTTTTCGATTCCGCCCTCGTGTCCTTCAACGAATTCATTGGGCCATTCGTCCACTCGGCAATGGATGCATATTCCAAGCTGCTTGCATCCTTGGGCTTGATTTAAGCCCACGGTTGCTCAGGGCCCTGCGGGGGTGCATCTGCTGCTTGCCGATGCCCCCTTGCACGGCCCTTTCCTTATCCTCGCCGCGCCCTGGGGTGGGGTGCCCCCAACTGTGAGCAATTACGCGACATTGAGGACAAAGTTACGTATCCTGTAGGGCGTGACTAACGAACATTATGACGTAGTAGTACTCGGTGCGGGCCCTGGCGGCTACGTTGCCGCCATCCGCGCAGCTCAGCTTGGAAAGAAAGTCGCTGTTATTGAAAAGCAGTACTGGGGCGGAGTCTGCCTCAACGTAGGCTGTATTCCCTCCAAGTCGCTGCTGAAGAATGCAGAGGTTGCCCACACCTTCAACCACGAGGCGAAGGCTTTTGGCATCTCCGGCGATGTTTCCTTTGATTTCGGTGTAGCCCACAAGCGTTCCCGCAAGGTTTCTTCGGGCATCGTCAAGGGCGTTCACTACTTGATGAAGAAGAACAAGATCACCGAGATCAACGGTCTGGGTTCCTTCAAGGACGATAAGACCATTGAGATTACTGAGGGCGATGACGAAGGTAAGACCGTTACCTTCGATGACTGCATCATCGCCACCGGTTCCGTGGTCAAGTCCCTGCCTGGCGTTGAGCTGGGCGGCAATATCGTTTCCTATGAAGAGCAGATCCTGAACGAGGAAGCACCGAAGTCCATGGTCATCGTGGGCGCCGGCGCCATCGGCATGGAGTTTGCTTACGTGCTGGCCAACTACGGTGTGGACGTCACCATCGTGGAGTTTATGGACCGCGTCCTGCCGAACGAGGACAAGGACGTATCCAAGGAGATTGCCAAGCAGTACAAGAAGCTTGGCGTTAAGCTCCTGACCGGTTACAAGACCACCTCTGTGAAGGACAACGGCGACGATGTCACCGTTGAGGTGGAATCCAAGGATGGCTCCAAGCAGGACACCTTGACCGTGGACCGCGCCATGATCTCCATCGGCTTCGCCCCGCGCGTTGAGGGCTTTGGCCTTGAGAACACCGGCGTTGAGCTGACTGAGCGCGGTGCCATCGACATCGATGACCGGATGCGCACCAACGTTGACCACATTTACGCCATCGGTGACGTCACCGCGAAGCTGCAGCTGGCACACGTGGCAGAGGCGCAGGGCGTTGTAGCGGCAGAAACCATTGCTGATGCAGAAACCCAGCTTTTGGGTGACTACAACAACATGCCGCGCGCTACCTTCTGCAACCCGCAGGTTGCATCCTTCGGTTACACCGAAGAGACAGCCAAGGAGAAGTTCCCGGATAAGGACATCAAGGTTGCTACCTTCCCGTTCTCTGCAAACGGTAAGGCCGCCGGCCTGAATGAGACCGCCGGCTTTGTCAAGCTTATTGCTGACGGCGAGTTCGGCGAGCTCATCGGCGGGCACATGGTGGGCTCCAACGTGTCGGAGCTCCTGCCTGAGCTGACCTTGGCGCAGCGTTTCGACCTGACCACTGAGGAAATCGGCCGCAACGTACACACCCACCCGACCTTGTCTGAGGCCATGAAGGAAGCCGCCGAGGGCATCAGCGGCCACATGATCAACCTCTAAACAAGCGTCCCCTATACCGCATAACGGCACCGCAGCGTTCTCCAGAAAGGAGGACCGCGGTGCCGTTTCGCTGTGTGCGGATAAAAGCCCAGCTAGTAAGGCGCGACCGCCGAGCGGTGGATATCGATATTGATTGCCTCGTTGATGGGCGGGAAAGCGCGCTGCGAGCAGTTTTCCCGGGCGCAGGTGCGACACCCTGGCCCGATGGGGGTGGCGGCGTGGAGATTGGTGAGATCGAGGCCCTCCGCATAAACCGTGCGATCGGCGTGGCGGGCCTCGCAGCCTAAGCCAATGGCGAAGAGCTTATTAGTATCGCCGTAGCGTCCTTGGTGGTGCTGCACGGCGCGGGAAATCCACAGGTAGTTGCGGCCATCGGGCATTTGCGCGAGCTGGCGCGAGATGACACCTGGACGGGTGAAGGTCTCGTAGACATTCCACAGCGGGCAGGTGCCGCCGTTATTGGAAAAGTGCACGCCGGTGGCGGATTGCCGCTTGGACATATTGCCGGCGCGATCCACGCGCACGAAGGTAAACGGAACGCCGCGCAGGTTATCGCGCTGCAGGGTGGAGAGCCGGGAGGCGACCGTCTCGTATCCCACGCCGAAGACCTGGCACAGGTATTCCACGTCATAGCCGGCGCGCTCGGCCTCGCTGTGCATCATGGCATAGGGCATGAGCGTGGCGGCGGCGAAGTAGCTGGCTAGGCCTCGTTTGGCCAGGCTGCGGGAGGAATCAGAGGTAAAGGGTTCATCGGCCACGAGCGCTGAGATCTGGTCTTGGGCCTCGAGCAGCCCGAGCTCGGCGGCCATGCGGAAGGCGCGTTGGCCCTCGCTCAGGCGCGAGGCGAGCGTGAACTGCCCGCTCTCGCGGTCAAAGCGGTGCAGCGTGCCATCCATCTGCGCCGTCAGCTCGATTTCTACGCCGTGTTTCTCGCGCAGCCGGTTTGCCAGCGCTTTTTCGGTATCGCGAATGCCGAACCCGGAAACGCCGAGGTCACCGGCAAGCTCCTCTGCGTGATGGTCCAGCCCGTCCAAGTAATTCTGCCGGGCATAAAAGAAGTCCCGCACCTCATCGTGTGGCATGGATAGGGCAGCGGCGCTTTCCGATGTCCTCCTCGTATCCGTAGCCAGCGACAGCTTATCGCGCACATTGCGGTAGCGGCGGTGTACATCGACAAGCGTGCGGGCAACGGTGGGGTGGTTATACACCAGCTCCGATAGCTCCTGCAGTTCCACTGGGGAGGGGCATAGCTCCTTGTCTTGGATGACGTCCTGGATCTCTGCGAGGAGGCGGGAATCATCATCGCGGGAGAAAAACGTGGCGTCGACGCCAAAGACCTCGGTAATGCGCAGCAGCACCGGCACCGTCAGCGGGCGGACGTCGTGTTCAATCTGGTTGACGTAACTAGCGGAAAGGCCGAGGGTGCCAGCTAGGGAGGCTTGGCTGAGATCGCGTTCGCGGCGAAGCTGGCGAAGGCGAGATCCCACATACGTCTTACTCATGCGCCAAAGGTTACTAGTAGCGAGCGCGGCTGTGCATCTTTATGGCGAAAATTTTGTGAAGACTCTTCGCTACCTGGACACGCTGTTTGTGGGGTTTCATGCGAAAGTTTGACACATAAAGGGGTGGGTTAATCACTTGCGCAACATGGAGTGGCGAAGCTCACAATTTAAGCTACAAATATGAAACATCTGCATTGCGGAAATGAAGGTACCCAAGGTAACAGCGTTTTCGCATTCTTGTTCTCAGGATACCCTTACCTAAAAGATCTCACCGCCTAGTCGCGCTTGCGAACCAGGAGCAATTGGCCGCTCGAAAATAACTAGTAACCAGCGGTTAAGCCCAGTTAAGGTAAGTACGACTATGGAGGTGTCATGACTTTAAGAAATCCGGACCGTGAGGCAATCGCTCACGGCCACATCACTAATGAACCAATTCGTCAGCAGCCCGGAACGCCATCGTGGGTACTGAAGCTCATCATGGCCGTTACCGGTTTGCTCTTTGCGCTTTTCGTCGTCGGCCACATGGCCGGCAACCTGAAGCTGTACATGCCGGCACACAACGGTGAGCCCGCCCTGGATGAGTACGGCGAGTTCCTGCGCTCTATGGGTGAACCGCTGTTGCCGCATGGCTCTGCCCTGTGGATCATCCGCATCGTGCTGATCGTGGCAATCCTTGCCCACATCTACGGTGCCTTTACCTTGGCTTCCCGCTCCAAGGCATCCCGCGGCAAGTTCAAGCGCACCAACCTGATGGGTGGCCTGGATTCCTTCGCCACCAAGTCCATGCTGGTAACCGGTGTCGTGCTGCTGCTCTTCATCATCTTCCACCTGCTGGACCTCACCATGGGCGTACAGCCGATGGCCCCAGAGGGCTTCGTTGAAGGCTCTGTCAAGGCCAATATGATCGAAACCTTTAGCCGTTGGCCGGTCACCATCTTCTACGTGCTGGCAATGTGCTGCCTCTTCCTGCACCTGACCCACGGCATCCGCCTTGCCGCATCTGACCTGGGTATCACCGGTGCAAAATGGCGTCAGACCTTCTTGGTCTTGGCCTACATCATTCCGGCCGTTGTATGCATCGGCAACATCGTTATGCCTTTGTCCGTTGCCCTGGGCTTGGTCAGCTAAAGGAGATAGGAACCCATGACTACTACTGAACTCAAGCGTGAACACCCCAACTTCTCGCACCCAAAGTCCATCGTTGAGGGCGTCTCCGCTGGTAATATCCTGGAATCCCAGGAACCGCACGGCGTGCCGATGAAGGATATGTGGGCTCACCACGTTGACCACATGAACCTGGTCTCCCCACTGAACCGCCGCAAGTTCGAGGTCCTCGTCGTAGGTACCGGCTTGTCCGCGGGTGCCGCTGCGGCAGCCCTTGGTGAATTGGGCTACGGCGTCAAGGTTTTTACCTACCACGACTCCCCGCGCCGCGCGCACTCCATTGCTGCGCAGGGTGGTGTCAACGCCTCCCGCGCCAAGAAGGTGGATAACGACTCCGCTTACCGCCACACCAAGGACACCGTGAAGGGCGGCGACTACCGCTGCCGCGAGTCCGACTGCTGGCGCCTGGCCAACGAGTCCGTTCGCGTTATCGACCACATGAACGCCATCGGCGCCCCGTTCGCCCGCGAATACGGCGGCACTCTGGCTACCCGTTCCTTCGGTGGTGTGCAGGTTTCCCGTACCTACTACACCCGTGGACAAACAGGTCAGCAGCTGCAGCTGTCCACGACCTCGGCACTGTACCGCCAGATCGGCTTGGGCAATGTGGAGCTATTTGCCCACAACGATATGCAGGACATCATCACCTATGATGACAACGGCAAGAAGCGCGCGGGCGGCATCGTCACCCGCAACCTGATTACCGGTGAGCTCAAGGCCTTCACCGGCCACGCCGTCATCCTGGGTACCGGTGGTTACGGCAACGTCTACCACATGTCCACCCTGGCAAAGAACTCCAACGCCAGCGCCATGATGCGCGCTTATGACAAGGGCGCTTACCTGGCTTCCCCGGCGTTCGTGCAGTTCCACCCGACGGGCCTGCCGGTCAACTCCGATTGGCAGTCCAAGACCATTTTGATGTCGGAGTCCCTGCGCAACGATGGCCGCATCTGGTCCCCCAAGGAAGAGGGCGATGACCGCGACCCCAACACCATTCCGGAGGAAGAGCGCGACTACTTCTTGGAGCGCCGCTACCCGGCCTTCGGTAACTTGGTTCCCCGTGACGTTGCTTCCCGTGCAATTTCCCAGCAGATCAACAAGGGTCTGGGCGTTGGACCGCTGAAGAACTCCGTCTACCTTGACTTCCGTGACGCCATCGAGCGTCTGGGTAAGGATAAGATCCGCGAGCGTTACTCCAACCTCATTCAGATGTATGAAGAGGCCATTGGTGAGTCCGCGTACGAGACCCCCATGCGCATCGCTCCTACCTGCCACTTCACCATGGGTGGCCTGTGGACCGATTTCAACGAGATGACCTCTATTGACGGTCTCTTCGCCGCCGGTGAGTGCTCCTGGACCTACCACGGTGCTAACCGCCTGGGCGCGAACTCCCTGCTTTCGGCTTCCGTTGACGGCTGGTTCACCCTGCCGTTTACCATCCCGAACTACTTGGCTGACCACCTCAACGAGGACAAGCTGGCCGAGGACTCCGCTGAGGCACAAGAAGCCGTGCAGAAGTCCCAGGAGCGCATCGACAAGCTGATGCAGGTCCACGGCGACGACCCGCACGGTCCGTCCCACTACCACCGCCAGCTGGGTGACCTGCTGTACTTCGGCTGCGGTGTGTCCCGTAACGTCGATGACCTGAAGGACACCATCGAGAAGATCCGCGCGCTGCGCGATGACTTCTGGAAGAACGTCCGCATCCCTGGTGAGGCGAATGACATGAACCAAGTCCTGGAATACGGCCTGCGCGTTGCCGATTACCTGGACCTGGGTGAGCTCATGTGCATCGACGCCCTCGACCGCGATGAGTCCTGCGGCGCTCACTTCCGCGAAGATCACCTTTCTGAAGAAGGCGAAGCCGAGCGTGACGATGAAAACTGGTGCTTCGTTTCCGCCTGGGAGCCGGGCGCAAACAAGAACGAGTTCATCCGCCACGCAGAACCCCTGTACTTTGACTCGATCCCGCTGATGACAAGGAACTACAAGTAATGAAATTGACACTTGAGATCTGGCGTCAAGCCGGACCCACCCAGGAAGGTAAATTCGAAACCGTCCAGGTGGATGATGCCTCCGAGCAGATGTCCATTCTGGAGCTATTGGACCACGTCAACGAAGGCTATGTTGAGCGCGGCGAAGAGCCGTTCGCTTTCGCCTCTGACTGCCGCGAGGGCATCTGCGGTACCTGTGGTTTGACCGTCAACGGTCGCCCACACGGCCCGGGCCAGAACACCCCTGCCTGCCAGCAGCGCCTGTTCAACTTCAACGATGGCGATACCATTCAGCTCGAGCCCTTCCGCTCCGCTGCGTACCCCGTCATCAAGGACATGGTGGTTGACCGCTCCGCACTGGACCACGTGATGGAGCAGGGCGGTTACGTTTCCATGGACGCCGGCACCGCCCCGGATGCCGATACCATGCACATCAACCACGAGACCGCCGAGTACTCGCTGGACCACGCTGCCTGCATCGGTTGCGGTGCCTGCGTTGCTGCCTGCCCGAACGGTGCGGCACACCTGTTCACCGGTGCCAAGCTGGTGCACCTGTCCATGATGCCGCTGGGTAAGGAAGAGCGCGGCAGCCGTGCCCGCAACATGGTTGCTGACTTGGAATCCAACTTCGGCCACTGCTCCCTCTACGGTGAGTGCGCCGATGTTTGCCCGGCTGGCGTCCCACTGACCGCAGTGTCTGCCGTTACCCGCGAACGTGCACGTGCTGCTTTCCGTGGCAAGGACGACTAAGCTAGAGTTATTCCGTAGGAATACTAGGAACGAGAGAAAGACAGAAAGACTCCGCCATGAGCGATAACACCCACGTAGTTGCTGACTACCAGAGCGAAACGTATCCGGAGTTCTCCGGCAAGATTCAGGACAACTACATCGAAGGCTACGACCCAGTATCCTTCGCAGCTCCTCACTCTTCCCTTCTCCGCACCTCCACGTGGATCGGCATGGGTTTGATCCTGTCTTGCCTGCCGGCAGCCGGCATCCTCATCTGGGGCCTCGGCGTGTGGGACACCCCGCTGGGCACCGCAGGTGAGGGCAACTACGGCCTGACCATCGCCATCGGCGTCATCTCCCTAGTTGTGGTGGCCATCAGCGCCGCCGCTACCATTCATTTCGGACGCCGGTACTACCGCCAGTACCGCAAGGAAACCGGCCGAGTTAACTAAGGCGTACGCCTAGTTCAGGCAACGCCTCAGTTTCTGTACTGACTCCACACAACCCCCGCCTCCACAGCATTTGAATCATGCAGGAGGCGGGGGTTGCTTGTGCTTTAAGCGGGCAGTAGGGGAGGAGCCATGCGCTTGCCGATGCCTCCCCAGCACGCCCGTTGCTCACACAGTTCTGGGGAGGCGTGGTCCGAGCTCGGCCTAGAACTCTTGTGGTATTTATGGTCTTAAGTCGTCGAAAGATTGTGCGCTCTTGATTTCACTCTCGAAAGCTAAGACGTACTCCCAAGTCTGATCTTCAAAGTCGTCGACCATGTACAGCTTGCGTAGAGTGTCTTCCATTGCTGCTTTCTTATTCTCTACTGTTTCGTCACCTCGTTCGTTGTCAGCTTTGGCCTCGATGATCCAATACACTCCATCGGTATCAAGAACGACAAAGTCTGGGTAGTAGTTCTGATTGACTGTGTAGGCCACGCAGGCACCGTCGTTGGTATAGAGCCTTGTCCACCAAACCACATCCGGATCGAGATCGAGCAGACAGGCTAGACGGTACTCCGCGTTGAATGAGTCAAACTGCGCAGCGTTGAATAGTCCCCGATTCCATGGACCATAAAAGTTTTTCCGGTCATAGCCTGCTCTTGAAGCACTGGTCGATCCCTCAATTTTTAACCGCTCATGAATCTTTGGTACTGGAATCGAGCGCTGAGCTGGAAGGGGCTTGGCTGCAATAGCGCGCTCTAAGGTGGGGGTTCGCTTGAAGTCTTCGTAAATACTCCGCACATAGGCAGCTAGTTGATCTGCAGCAGACTGTTTCGCATTTTCAGTCCAAGCCTCGATGTCGCTGTGCTTCATGAAATACGGGATAACCTGTTCTTTGAGGTAGCGTTGATTGCGGCCGACGTTGTGGAAAATTCCCATCTTCGATACTCGTTGGACCAGCTCGCTGATGACTTGCGTCTCGGATTGGCGGTAGGACTGGACTTTAACGCGTTCCATGGATTTAGCCTCCACGGTCTGGGAATCGGCATCCGTCATGATTTTTCTGCGTTCGAGGACAGCCATAGTGTCTTTGACTTTTGCAGCGTATTCTTTCACGTCTGCCAAGGGATAATCATCAAGCATGAAAGGCTTGACGGTTTTCTTCAACGAAGATGTGGGGAAGCTATACACCACATTCTTAAAATCTTCGTTGATGGTGACGTATTCATTGGTCAGCGGAGGCTGGTTCTCACCGCCCAGGACAATGGTCTCATCATCACCTACGCTGCGTGCAGAAACGCCACGTTGGCGTCCCACAGCACCGCTCGAACTCCTGCTAGACGCCGGTTCTGAACTCGTGGTGCCAGTCTTGTCTTCCGCTACCTCATCATGATCTGTGTCTGGGTTTACGGCGCTGACGGTGAGAGTGTGAGACCCAGACAATGAGGTGTTTCCGCGGGAGGAATCATGACCGTTGTTATTACCACCGGCGATGAGCTTAGAGGTATCAACTCCACCTTCGATAGCCCCATCAAGACCGAACTCTCGTAAGACGTCTTCTTTGTTTAATAAGTCCACAAAAGACTGGTGGCTAAGAATCTCGAGTTCATCAATGGCAGCTTCGTCGGTAATCGACCCAAAAGGTAGCCGGAGACCGCGTCCCATGACCTGCTGGGTGAGGACTTCAGAGCCCATCGCACGCAAGGTACACATCACCGCAATTCGTTTTGTATCCCATCCTTCGCGGAGCTTGTTAACACTGACAATGCATCGCACCGGTGAGTAGTCAGCGTCAAGGTAGCGCAGCTTAGCTTCGGTAGCTGCATCGGTGTGCTGGCTATCGACTTGTAGGACGGCTTCTGTGGAGTCAAAGTAGTCTGGCTCTCGCAATCGAGTCGCAATAGTGGTCGCATGCTCTACGTTTTGGCAAACCACAAAAAGCAAGGGTTTAGTCTGCTTACCGTCTGGATGAGCGAGTCTCCATTCTGAGTAGGCTTCTTCCTTGCGCCTGAGGAGTGAGAGAGCATCTTGGAGTTGCCGCTGCTCTCCTTGGGCATCACTGGCGTAGCCGCCATTTCGGTAAACAAGAACCGGTTGTTTCACATAGCCATCGGCGAGAGCCTTGTAAAGCGGATATTCGAAAACGATGTCATCGTTCTTGGAGGCTGAAGCGGTTAGGCCAAAGGTTGCTGCAGGCAGTAACGCCTTAAAAGCTGACTGATATATTTTGGCGGAGGTACCGAACAGATGCACCTCATCGATAATGACCACAAGATCATCAATCTCTGCAAGATGCTCGCCTAGCACGCCGGAGGTCTCTTGGAATTTCCAAGTCTTTCGGCGTGCATCTTCGACTCCAGTTGCTACGTTCTTACCGCCCTCTTTAGGCGGATAGAGCTGCTGGACATTGAAGATATACACATCAGATGGGGTCGCTTGCCCCAAAGAAAGCTGACCGGCATCCGTGCGTAGATGATGCACATCATTAGGAGTAATTACGTGAGGAGGTACTCGAAAGCCTCCCAGGTAGCGTTTGCTACCCAGATTGAAATCATCCACCGTCTTGTTTTGGACAACGGTGCTTGGAGTAATCACCATGACGTTGTTGTGGCCTTGGTGACGCAAATACTCAATTAGAGCAGCCATGACATAGGTCTTGCCAGCACCAGTGGCAAGGTTAAGAATCTGTGGTTGCTGCGGATCGAAATCACCGGATTCAAGCCGTGTTACAGCGGCCTTGAGCGCTTCGCGGTTGGGCTCACGCAGATTGAAATCACTCGCGATTTCAGCAATTAGATTGTTATCAACGGTTACGTTTAGAGACATTGTTAACGGTCCTCTCGTGAATCAGCAATGGAGATGGGTTCAACGATTTCTACTTTTTCGTCTTCATCGGGATTTGACGGTGCGTTTGGGAAGACTCCGAATGGTATGTGGATAATGCGTGAGCCGTTTTCGAATGAGGAGAGATAGTCGCGCACGTCTTCGTCGACCATCGTGGCAGCGATGTCTACGCTGCATCCTTCTGGTAGATGCGATAAGGCTTCATCTACCTTGGCTTTGTCTACGAGGCCTTCTACTACGGCGAGTCGCTTTCGGTTGTAATGCCCGTCGAAGTAGGAGTCCCCGGAGCTGATATAAAAGCCGAGGTTGGCGGCAATACAACGAACGAGTGTTTCACCTTCTGCGGCTTCAGTGAGGAAGGTCAGTCTCAGTTCTGGGTCGTAGTCAAAGCACTCGGGTGCTAGGTGAGCGATGGTGAATCCTCCGCCTCCGCGCCAGTTCACCGTGTCTTTGGACTTTTTGGTCTTGACGAGATTTTTTACTGCCTTGATGGCTGGATTTATTTTAAGTTCAGGTTCGTCCTGTAGCGCCTTATTGAGCAAAGAAGTAAGTTTCTGGGCATCTTCTGGGTTAAGGCGCTCAGGTAGACCTGTTTTGGTTGCATCCACGCGTTTTCCCTTGGTGAGCGTGATTCCGCCGTAGTCTTCATTGTTGATGACTTTTTCTAAGCGGGGTTTGGTAAACCGGTGGAAGGTATCTTCCACCAATTCGCAGGTTACCCAGCGCCGGCCCATTTTCTGAGCTACCGCTGCTGTTGTGCCTGAGCCGGCAAAGCAGTCCAATACAATATCGCCGGGGTCGGTGGCTATGTGGATAATGCGTTCCAACAAACGCTCCGGCTTAGGGGTGGAAAAGGGGTCGGTTCCTGGGAAAAGGGCTTGAATCTCCCGTTTGGCAGTGGTAGTCGAGCCCAACTCATCTGCTTTCCAAAAGGTATCGGGTACTACTACTGAGTCAATTTCGGATTGGAACCGTTTGATCTGGGGGGCAGCATCTCCTTTAGGACCAAACCAAATTCGCCCATCCTTAAGAAGCGCTTCGTATCCTTCAAGCGGTCGCGGCCAGCAACGTCCTACTGGCGGTGTGATTACTCGGCCAGAAGGAAGCGTAATCGGGTACTCCATATTTGGGCGGTGGCCTGGTGCTGCAAACGGAGCCGTTTTCCACGGCCCTCTTGGATCGTCATCCAAATTTTTAAACTCAGCTTTTAAGGGGATTTTATTCAAAGTTTTCCGAATTTTGCCGCGATCCTTAGCGAAACAGATGATGGTGTCGTGGGAAATGGAAATGTCTGCATCATTCGACTTAGACGTACGCTTCTGCCAAATAAATTCCGCTACAAAATTTTCTACTCCGAATATTTCATCCAGTAAAAGTTTCATACGGTGGTTTTCTACGTCGTCAAGGTGTACCCATATTAAGCCATTATCACTGAGTAAAGTGCGCATGTTGAGCAGGCGGTCGCGCATCATTGTCAGCCATACGGAGTGCTCTAGGTTGTCTTCGTAGCTGGCAAAGGATTGTGCAGTGTTAAAAGGAGGGTCGATGTAGATACATTTGACTTGCCCTATGTATTTGTCCGATATTTCGGGACTACGGGTTAATGCTTCAAGAACGTCGCCAGACTCACCAAGAATGAGCAAGTTATCGTCTTGAGGCAGAAAGTCTGCCCTTTCAGAGTAGGTAGTACTGTCATCCTTGTTTTCCTGTTGGGCCGTGAAGTGCTTATCAAAGACTAGAGGCCGTGTTTGGCAATACCGGGGATCAGTAGGCTCAACCCATGCATAACCGTACTTTCCTTCGTCCAGCGGAATGAGAGCTTTACCTTTGTTGTACCACGTCAGCTCAAGTTTGCTGCGTTTGATCATAGAGAATTTACCTTTCAAACTCAGTTGATGTCATTCTACGTGGCGTCCCGACATTGGGCAGACAACTTATTATCTAAAAGCTTGGGCCCAGTTGGTTGGGGAATCACGGTAGATTCATCGTGGCAGCCCCACGCACTAATGTTGAGCAAAGGATTCGCTGTCCACCACGAAATTTCATCTAATCCCCAAGGAGAACACATGACGCACCGCTCGGACGCAGAGCTCGATACGGCTAGGGGGCCGGCATCGTCAGGCACCGGTGTGCCACAGGCCGGCAACCAGGAGGCGCGCCGGGCGGACCTGCGGCGGTGGAAGGCGATTGCGCTGTCGCTGCTTTTGCTGGCGGCGGTGATCTTTTTGGGGTGCTCGTGGTGGCAGGCATCGGAAAGCGCGGCGCCGGTGTGGGTCGGCTACGTGCGTGCGGCGGCGGAGGCTGGCATGGTCGGTGGCCTGGCGGACTGGTTCGCGGTGACGGCATTGTTCCGCCGGCCGATGGGCCTGCCCATCCCGCACACGGCGCTGATTCCGAATAATAAGGACCGCGTGGGCGATGCGTTGAGTGACTTTGTGGAGGAGAACTTCCTCACCGCGGATGCGCTGAGCGCCAAGGTGCGGGATGCGGAGCTGCCGCTGTGGCTGGCGCGCCAGGGGGCAGAACCCGGCAAGGCGGAGGAGGTCTCCGAATGGATTGGTGAGCGCGCCGCCAGTGTGGTGGAGGACCTCGACCCAGCCGAGGCGGAGCAGTTCATCCGCACCCAGGTCATGGACCGCCTGGCGGAGCCGGAGTGGGGGCCGCCATTGGGCCGGTTGTTGGAGGGCTATATCGCGGACGGCAAGGCGCGCCCGCTGGAGGATGACCTCATTGATTGGGCGCACAAGAAGATTCTTGGCATGGAATCGACGGTGGTCACGGCCATCGATGAGCGCATGCCTGGGTGGGCGCCGCGCTTTGCCCGCGAGATGGTGGGGGACAAGGTCTATAGCGAGCTCGTTAATTTCGCCGACGAGGTCCGCCGCGATGGCAATCACGAGGCCCGCCTGGCCATTCGCCGCAACCTGTCCAAGCTGGCTGCGGACCTGCAATGGGATGCGGATATGCGCGAGCGCATTGAGAACATCAAGCAAGAGATGCTGGCCTCTGACCAAGTGCAGCAGGCGCCGGCAGCGATGTGGCGCACGATTTCTACCACGCTCATTGATCAGTTCAATGACCCGGAGTCATTCCTGCGGCAGAAGATGACGGCCAAGGTGAAGGAATTGGCGCACCGATTGCTCGAGGATTCCGAGTTCTTGGCCCAGGCCAATGACCTCGTGGACAAGGCCGCGCGCTACGCGGTGGAGAAATTCGCCCCGGAGATCATCGCGATCATCCCGGAGACCATCAAGCGCTGGGATGCGCAGGAGGCTTCGCAGAATATCGAGCTGATGGTGGGCAAGGATCTGCAATTTATTCGCCTTAACGGCACGATCGTCGGTTCCCTGGCAGGATTGGCCATATATGCTGTTAATCATCTCATTTTCGGCGCCTAATGCGCCGGAATAATACGTCACACGGAGGATTTCATGACTGAGAAGAAGAAGCTTTTTGATTCCCTGAAGGAAGCCGGTGCGTCCGCGCTAAATACCGCCAAAGACTTCGGTGGCCGCCTGCAGGAAGAGCGCGAGAACCAGGGTGCGCAGGGCACAGGTGCGCAGGCCCCACAGGGGGACAAGGACGGCATGCTGGATAAGGCTACTAACACCGCTAAGCAGTGGGGCGCGTCCATTAAGAAGGCCGCGGAAGAAACCCGCGACTCGGAGGCTTTCTTTGCTGCCAAGGACAAGTTCGCGGATGCGTACCAGGAAACCCGCGAGGGCGTGAAGGAAGCGTATGACTATGCCCAGGAGCGCGTGAACGAGAAGAAGAACGCGTCCAAGAATGGTAATTCCGCTGCTGCGGGCACGGACGATAATATTATCGATGGCGAAGTTATCGATACCGACGAACCCACGAATTAATCTGCATGTACCTCTTACTTGAAATTGCCTATAAGTTTCCCATCTACTTCTTCCAGGTCCTAACCATTACCGCCATCATCGGCGCAATCCTGGCGGCATCAACGCGCGAGGACGCGTTTCGGGCCGGCGACCGCAAGGGTAAATGGGTATGGGTAGGCCTGCTTGCGGGCTCGGCGGTGGCGATGGCTACTGGCCTGGAATTCCTGGCGTGGATTGGCACGGTCATCACCGGTATCTACTGGTTTGACGTGCGCCCGCAGCTCAAGGCCATCATCAACGGCGACTACAGCTACTAAGCATGAAAAATCTCCTGCACGCTTCCGCCGCTGAGGTCAGGGAGCAGGCCGCTGGGCAGCATGTGCTGGTCTCGCCGCACCACGTGACGGTGGCGGCTGCAGCCGATCCGGCGGGTATTACCGCCGTGGCGGGCTATCCCACCGGCCGGCACCATACCCTCATCAAGGCCTCTGAGGCCCGCCTGGCCATCCAGTCCGGCGCGGACGAGGTGTGGGTCAGCATTGACGCCACGCTTGCCGTTGCCACCCCTATCCTCTCCGAGCTCGTAGCCATCCGCGAGGCCTGCCCGGACCCTGCCCGCGTGGGCCTCATCCTGCCGGAGGCGGAACCGGCGCGGTCCCTCGCGGAAACCGCCGCCGCCCAGGCGGGATTTCACAAACTTGTCATAGAAAAAGGCAGCGAGCTTTCCAGCTCACTGCCCGTCGTAGAATTTCCCGCTACCTAGGCGGCCTTCTTCTGTTCGCCGTTTTCGTCTGAGAAGTGTCCCAAATCCTTCAACGGGACATCGGTGCCCGTAAAGGTGAGAGTGACCTTGCCATCGCCCACATCCACGGATTCGACCTGCAAGTCCTTGGCTATGAGATCATCGGACATGCCTTCCTGCAGCGCCTCTGAAATGGAACTGGTTGCTTGCTCAGGCAGCGAGAGACCAAAGATAGCGGCCTCGGTGGCATTGATCTCCAGCTTGCCGTCGCGGGCAATGGGCTTGAGCGAAAGGCTAGCCAAACCGCCGCCGAATTTCACTTCCAGCTCGTCGCTCTGGTCATTCGCGGTAATTTCAGTGACCACCATATTCCCAACGGTGTCGCTGCCGGATTGGTCTGAGATTCCTTTTTGGAAGCTAGCCAGCAGATAGTCATCCGGGACGGTGGTGGTGGCGCGGAGGGAGCCGGCTACTGGATTATCGGTATCCGTCGACATATCCTCCACGTGGATTTCGGTGGCGGGCTGCCCCTTGATCTGCGATCCTTCGATCTGCAGGGTCGACGGCGTGGTCATATCCATCTGGGAAATCGAGCCGCGCATAAGTCCAAAGAGGAGGGGGCTGCCGCCAAAGCTTACCGAGGGATCTTCCGTTGCCTCGATGCCTTCTTCTTTGGCGCTGTTTTTAAACTCCTCGGTCATCTGATTACTAATGAACCAGCGCAGGCCAAACTCGGCGATGAGGATGATAATAAGCAGCGCTACGAGGACGCCTACGACAATTTTCCAAGCGAGCGATCCGCCCGATTTCTTTGCAGCCATGACTACCAGTGTGGCGCATGAGACGGCCGGTGGCAATGTGTGCTGGATATTAGCGGGGCGCGATGCTCTCCCAGCTCACAGTGAGCGTATTATCGCGCAGCCGGCGGCGGGGAGGCTGGAGGTTAAAGGGGGCATCGGCAAGCAAGGCATGCGCCATGCGCCACCGCACCCGTGGGCCGTGCGGGGCCCACCCGGCGGCGCGATCCCAGGCCCTATCGGCGGCCTGCAGGAGCTCGTGGATGGGCTCGCCGGGCACATTGCGGTGGATGAGCACCTTGGGCAGGCGCTCGGCCACATCGGAGGGGCGGGCCACATCGAAGGGATCCCACGCGAGCGTCAGCGTCTTCGGACCATGCTGATCGAGCAGGATCCACGCCGCGCGCCGGCCCAACTCATCACAGGTGCCCTCCACGAAGAACCCGCCAGGCGCCAGGCGGGAACACACCGTCTGCCAGGCCTCCGCAACCTGGTCCACATCGTATTGGCGCAGCACGTTAAAGGCGCGTACCACCTGCGGCTGGTAGCCCGCAAGCTCAAATCCGCCCAGCTCAAAGCGCACGCCATCGCGCGGCGGCAGCACCCTGTCCGGGTGGATTTCCAGCCCGCGCACATCCACGCGGGGGTTGATGCGGCGCAGCCATCGCGCCCACTCCACGGTGGTGGTATGGGAGGCGCCATAGCCCACGTCGAGCGCGAGCGGGGTGCGCACGTGGCGCAGCAACGCCGAGATTTCCGGGTGGGCCACCATCCACCTATCGCAGCGCCTGAGCCGGTTGTAATTGGTGGTGCCGCGGGTAATAACGCCAAAAGGCCGACCCGCTGCTGCGCTGGCGCGCAGGTTATGAGCGTGGTCGGCCATGGGCGTGAAGGAATCCTAAGGGCTGTGAGTGCCTTAGGAGTTTTCAGAAATCCACTGTTCGGTCAGCTTGCCCTCGTTATCAAAGAGCTCTGCCAGGGATTCGCCCACCTTTGGCTCGATGGCTGCGCCCATCATCGGGATCTTGACGGAGATCTCGTTGGTGTAGGTCAGCTTGGTCATCTCGCCCTCGCCGGCCAGGGAAATATCGCCCTTGAAGTCCACCGGGGTGCCCTTGACGTCTGCGGTGTAGTTGACGTCAGCGGCCTGGCCGTTGAGCTCGCCCACGGTGACCACGCGCTTGACCTTGAGATCCTGCGAGACCATGGCGCGCACTGCCTCTGGCAAGAGGGTGGTCGGCAGAACCTCGTAGAGCGTTGCTACGTTATCGGAGAAATCGTGAACCTGGCCTGCCTCCGGGGAAAGGTTTTCCACGATGTACTCCCAGTATCCCTGGGTAAGCAGCGCCTTGTGAACCATGTCGATAGGCTGATTGATGGTTACGGTGTTTTCACTACGAGTTGACATGCTTAACAGACTACCTTGGTATACGTGCTTGATAAATTTTTGACGCAACAACTCACAGCAATCGACGGCGTAGACGTGGATCCCACGGCGAGCTTTGCCGATCTCACCACCTTGCGCGTGGGGGGAAAGCCACGGGTCACGTTGCGTTGTTCGCGGCCTGAAGCAGCGGTTGCGGCACTGCGGTACCTCGCGAAAGAAAAAGTTCCTTTCATCGTGGTCGGCGGCGGTTCCAACCTGCTGGTTTCTGATGGCGAGGTTGACGTAGTCGCCGTTGTCCTCGACTTTGCTGCGGTGGACATGGATACCGAGACCGGCCTCGTGCGCGCCCAGGCAGGTGCGGTATGGGACGAGGTCGTGGCGGAATCCGTGGCGCAGTCCCTGGGAGGCATCGAGTGCCTTTCCGGAATCCCTGGCACGGTGGGCGCGGTGCCCGTGCAAAACGTGGGTGCCTATGGCGCCGAGATTTCTGAGGTCTTGACCCGCGTGCGCCTGTATAACCTGCGTACCGATGCCGATGAGTGGGTTCCCGTCTCCGATCTTGATCTGGCCTACCGCTATTCCAACCTGAAATTCACCGGCCGCGCGGTGGTGCTCGAGGTCGAATTGCAATTGACCACCGATGGGCTGTCGCGCCCACTGCGCTTTGGCCAGCTTACCGATAACCCCGGTGAGCGCCGCCCCGTCGCCCAAGTCCGCGAGGAGGTCCTCGCTCTGCGCCGCGGCAAGGGCATGGTGCTCGATGCTGCCGACCACGACACCTGGTCCGCCGGCTCCTTCTTCACCAACCCCGTGGTCGAATCCAGCATCGCTGACGCCATCCAGGACAAGGTGCGCGCCACGCTTGGCGATGCCCCCGCCGACCGCATGCCCCGCCACCCCGCCACCACTCCAGCACAGGGCGAATCGTTTCCGCGCGAGAAGCTATCGGCCGCTTGGCTTATTGATAACGCCGGGTTCACGAAGGGCTACCCCGGCTCCGGGCCGGCAACGCTATCCACCAAGCACACCCTGGCGCTGACCAATCGCGGAAACGCGAGCGCCGCCGACATCGTCGCGCTGGCCCGCACGATCCGCGATGGCGTGCGCGAAGCATTTGGCGTTGAGCTCGTGCCCGAGCCGGTGTGGCTGGGCGTATCCATGGACGAGGACTAGGCCGCGCCTCTCGGCGCGACGGGGCCGCAGACACTAGGTTCGCGCGGGTTTTAGGCCTGCGCTCACATAAAAACGTCCAAAACAACCGCGTTCTTCTAAAAATCGCCCTCATTTGTGGCGAAACGCGGTTGTTTTGGACGGAAGTGTTGCTTGCGGGCTCCTAGGCAGCCATGACCTCGAGCCACTCCGGCTTGGCGTCCAAGAACTTGCGGGCCGCATCCTGCGCGCCCTTCAAGCTGTGGTGCGCGCCCCAACCGCACTGCTCTTCGTTGGCGGCGGGAACCTCGGTGGCGGTGAGGATATCGTTCAGCGCACCCTCAACGGCGCGCAGCAATTCATCCTGCTCCATGCCGTTGGTGATGGCGTAGAAGCCGGTGCGGCAGCCCATAGGGGCAAAGCCGATGAGCTTATCGGTGTAGTTGCGCATAAAGTTGGCCATCATGTGCTCCACGGAGTGCAGCGCCTCCGTGTCCAAGTGCTCCTTATTGGGCTGGCAGAAGCGCAGGTCATACTTGATAATCTCGACGCCGCCGCCCAAATCGGTGCGGTCAGCCACGCGGATATAAGGCGCGCTGACGAGGCGGTGGTCGAGCTCGAAGGACTTGACGTTAATCTTTTCTTGGTTCTGTTCAGTCATACTCCCCAGCCTAATCGCTGCGAGTGTCACTTCACAGAATAGATTCTTAGGCCGCATACGCTGCGTAACTATGAGTGCCTTGGACGATGCCCCCGCAACCGGCAGCAAGCAAGCCCGGAAGCAGACTGCCCAGCAGCAAAAAATCGTGCCAAGCACCGTTGCCACCCTGGTCACCGTGGAAAGCTCCGCCGCCGATGTCGATCCTTGGGCGCGCGGCAATCGCCTGCGCAAGGACAGCTGGGGCCTAGTAATGCGACGCGTGTGGGCTGATTTCTTCCACGATGCCTTAATGGACCGCGCCGCGGCGATGACCTACTTCACCCTTATGGCCTTCGCGCCCACCGTCCTGGCGGCATATTCCATTGCCACGCTGATCTTTTCCTCGCGCCAGGGCGAAGTGGAGGCGCTGACCGCGCAGTTCATCGATACGTACGTGCCCCGTTCCATGGCGGAGGAGGCCGGAAATATCGTCAGCTCCATTATCGGTTCCACGCGGGAGGGCACGTTTGCGTTGGTGGTCTCCGTCCTGATTTCACTCTTCGCCGCTTCGGCGTATGTGCGTGCCTTCTCGCGCACCGCCAATACTGTCTACGGCCGGGTGGAGGGACGCGGTACCATCCGCACATGGGCGTTGATGTGGGCCATTACCGTGGTCCTCGTCATCGGCGCGGTGGTGGTGCTGTGCGCCAATTTATTGCGCGATACCGTCGTGGACAGCGTCATCGAACCCGTGGCACTCCGCCTAGGGTTGCACGGAACCGTGGACTTTTTCGGCGGCATTTTTATGCCGGTGTGGAATTGGCTGCGCTTTCCCATAACTGTCGTGGTGGCGCTGGCGCTTATTGCCGTGTGGTACCACTTTGCGCCGAACGTTCGGCCCAGCCGTTTTCGCTGGATCACCTTGGGCTCGGTGGTAGCGCTAGTGACGAATCTGGTGGTGTGGGGCGCATTTTCCCTCTACATCAAGTACCTGGCCGGGGTGAGCATTTACGGGGCATTCGGTACGGTCATGGCGGTATTCATGACCGTTTGGCTGTCCAATACGATGCTGATCTTGGGCATCAAGATCGATGCGGAGGTCCTGCGTGCCAAGGAGCTGCAACTTGGATTGCACGCAGAGCGCTATATTCAAGCCCCGCCGCGCTCCGAATTCGCGGCGCAGCAGCAGGTTCGGGCGAAGAAGAAACTAGAAGAGCGCTCGGGGCGCATCTTTGCCGATGCCGCCCGCGGCGGGCAGTAGCCCCTCATCGGGGAGTAGCTCCCACCGGGACGTAGCCCGCGCCGGGACACCACCGCTGCCGAGGATTAGCGGGAGGACACTTCCGCTACCAAGATTTCCTGCACCTGGCGCCGGCGCAGCTTGCCCAGCTGATCGGTGGGCAATTCTTCTTGCACCACGAAATGGCGCGGGACCTTATAGCGCGCCAAGAGGCCGCGGCAGTGCTCGCGCAGCGCTTCCGCGTCGAAGGTGGCGCCGGGGTGGAGCACCAGGCAGGCGGCGACATCCTCGGAACCATCGGCGCGCGGGACGCCGGCCACCGCGGCTTGGCTTATCGCGGGGTGGCTCAACAATGCATGTTCCACCTCGCTGGGAAAGACGTTAAAGCCACCGGTGATGATGACCTCTTTAATCCTGCCCACCAGCCGGAAATGGCCATCGGCTTCGCGCACCCCCATATCGCCGGTGCGCAGCCAATCGCCGTGGAATGCCTCCTGCGTGGCGGCGGGATTATTGAGGTAGCCCGCAAAAACCTGGGGCCCGCGGGCAAGGATCTCACCGGGCGTGCCATCGGGTTGGCTGCGGTCAAGGTCAGCGGGATCCCCGATGCGCAAGTCGGTATCGGCAAGCGGCTTGCCGATGGTCCCCACGCGCCGACCCTCACCAAGCGGGTTAATGGTCAGCACGGGGGAGGCCTCGGTAAGCCCGTAGCCCTCGACGAGCATGCCGCCGGTGCGGTCTTGCCAGGGCTCGATGATGCGCGCGGGCAGCGATGCCGCGCCGGAAATGGCGTAGCGCACCCCGCCCAGGTCTGTGGCCTGCTCGGCGGCCTGTTCGGCGGCCGCCCCGGAGGCAGATTCTGCCGCCAGCTCGCCCATGGCGCGCTCATAAATGGTGGGCACACCCGGCATCCACGTCGGGCGGCGCTGTGCCAAGGCGCTGACCACGGCCGCTGGGCGCGGGGCGGGCAGCAGGATGATCTCGGCGGCACAGCGCACCGCGAGCAAGACGCTCATGGTCAATCCATAAGAGTGGAACATCGGCAGCGTGGCGAGGAAACGCTCGTGGCCCGGGCGCAGATCGGCCTGGGCTTCCAATTGGATACAGTTCGCGGCGAGGTTGCCGTGCGTGAGCACCACGCCCTTGGGCTGGCCGGTGGTGCCGGAGGTGTAGAGGATGAGGGCGGCATCGGCAAGCGCGGCCTGGCGGTGCGGAACCGGGGCACCGGAGAGGGGAAAGGGCTCCTCCAAGGACACGGGGATCACCGTGCTGGCCAGGCCATCGACCACGGCAGCGACCTCATCCCAGACCAGGGCGATGCGGGCGCCGTGGTGGGCAAAGAGCGGGGCCAACTCGTGGGCGGTGTACTGAGGGTTGTGTTCGACTACGACCGCGCCTAGGCGCAGCACCGCGAAAAAGGCAATGAGGTGCTGCGGGGAGTTGGGCAAGACCAGCGCTACCCGGTCGCCGGGGCGGATTCCCATCTCCCGCAGGGCGCCGGCGGCAGCGGCGATACGGGTATCCAGCTCCGCGTAGCTCAGGGTCTCGCCCGCGAAAAAGGTGGCGGGACGGTGGGGGAAGTTGGCTACGGCGGTGGCGAGGAAATCCGTCAGCGTGGCGTCGTACTCGAGGTCTGACATGATGGTTAATACTAAGCCTTCTGTTTGAGGAGATCGAGGAGATCCTGCTGCACCATGCGGCGGCGGACCTTGCCCAGCTGGTCCGAAGCCAGCTCCTCAAAGTGGTAGAAGGTGCGCGGAACCTTGTAGCGGGTCAGGCGCTCGCGGCAGAAGGATTTGAGGCCTTCTGGGTCCAAGACGGCGCCATCGCGCAGGATGAGACAGGCGACGACGTCCTCGGAGCCATCCTTGCGCGGGCGGCCCACCACGGCGACCTCCTTGACATCTGGGTGCTTGCGCACCACCTCTTCGACTTCGGCCGGGTAGACGTTAAAGCCGCCGGTGATGATGATTTCCTTGATGCGGCTAACCAGCTTGACCCAGCCGTCCTCATCCATGGTGGCCATATCGCCGGTGCGGAACCAGCCGTTGTGGAAGGACTCCTCGGTGGCCTTTTCGTTATTGAAATAGCCCTGGAAAATCTGCGGCCCGCGAGCCAGCATCTCGCCCGGCTCGCCATCTGGCTGGGTTTCATCGAGGTTATCCGGGTTGCCAATGCGCACCTCGGTATCGGGAAAGGGCAGGCCCACATAGCCCGGGCGGCGGTTGCCGTTCATGGGGTTACCAATAAGCACGGGGGAGGTCTCGGTCATGCCGAAGCCCTCCACGAGGCGGCCGCCGGTCATGGATTCCCAGCGCTCCATCACGTCAACCGGCAGGGTAGCGGCGCCGGAGAAGGCGTTGCTGATGCCGGTAAGATCCACGCCTTTTTCCTCGGCGGCGTCCATGATCTTCTCGTATAACGTGGGCACGCCCGGTAGCCAGGTGGGGGTGTGCTTCTTAACGATGTCCATGATGAGCGGCATCTGCGGGGATGGAACCAAGATGAGCTCAGCGCCGAAGTAGATGCTGAGTACGCACAGCGTGGTCATGCCGTAGGCGTGGAAGAGCGGCAAGGCAGCGAGGAAGCGCTGCTCGGTGGCGTCCATATTCGTCAGCCAGGCCTCGCCCTGCACGCAGTTGGAGATGAGGTTGCCGTGCGAAAGCAGCGCGCCCTTGGGCTTGCCTGTGGTGCCGGAGGTGTAGAGGATAAGCGCGATATCGTCCTGCGTGACCTTGGCAATCTCGAGGTCCTTGCCGTCGCCGCCGATGGCAGAACCGATAAGCGTGGACCAGGCCACGGTATTCGGGGCCGCGCCGGTTAGCTGCTCGCGCTTGGCGGCCAGCGGCGGCAGGGGAATCCGGAGCGCGAGGCGCTTGAGCGGTGGCATCGCGTCGATCATGTTGACGGACACGATGGTCTCTAGCGGGGTAGTGGCGCGAAGCTTTTCCAAGGTGGCAGCGGTTTTATCCCAGGCGATGGCCACGCGCGCGCCGTGGTCTTGGAAAAGTCCCTCGAGTTCGTGGGCGGTGTAGAGGGGATTGTGCTCCACCGCGGTGGCCCCCAGCAGCTGGATGGCATAAAACGCCACCACGTGTTGGGGGCAGTTGGGCAAGACGATGGCGACCCTATCGCCAGGCCGGATGCCAAAGGCCTTAAGGCCCGCGGCGGCGGCGCGCACCTGGGCGTCTAGCTCCGCGTAGTTCTGCGTATTGCCGAAGAAGTAGGTCGCGGACTTATTCGCATTGATGCGCAGGTTATTGACGTAGTAGTCAACGATGGTTTTATCGCCGTAATCAAGCGTGGCGGGGGTCCAGTCGCTGTAGTGCTTAATCCAGGCCCGGGATTCGTATGCGGACACGCGCTGCCCTTTCGTTTGCTAAAGAAAAATATTACAAAGGGCGAGTATACCCAGAACGTGAGGAAATCCTCTAGTTTTCTTCGAGTGTCAGCAAAAAACGCTTGATATCCAGGCCACCGGCATAGCCGCCGAGCGTTCCATCGCTGCGCAGCACGCGGTGGCAGGGCCGAATAATTGGCAGGGGATTGGCACCGCAGGCGGTGCCGACCGCCCGGGTAGCGGCGGGGTGCCCCACGGCGGCGGCGAGCTCGCCATAGCTTGAGACCTCGCCGTAGCCAATGGAGTCGAGTTGCGCGTGAATTTGCGCGCGGAATTCGGTCGTCGGCACCGGGTTGAGCGGCAGGTCAAACTCACGGCGGCGCCCAGCGAAATACTCCGCGAGCTGCTCTTGCGCCGCATCTAGGATGTCTGCACCGCGCTTGTCGATGCCCCCGTGTACTCCGCCGCTCACCTCGCCGCGAACCTTATTGGTTTCGCGGTGTCCCTTGCTGGTTCCGTCGCGACCCAACTGGATCGCGACGAAGTCAACGCGGGACAGCCCGTCTGCATCCGCGGTGAGCAGCAGCGGGCCGATGGGGGTATCGATGGTGCGCAGCATGGTGGTGGGAACTCTAGGTGTTTTAGGAGTTCTTCTCCGCTTCGAGGCGGTTGATGAGGTCTTCTTGTACCTCACGGCGGCGGATCTTGCCCATTTGGTCCTTGGCCAGTTCTTCGAAGTGGTAGAAGGTGCGCGGGACCTTGTAGCGGGTCAGGCGCTCGCGGCAGTACTCCTTGAGGCCTTCGGGGTCGAGCGCGGCGCCATCGGCAAGATCGAGGCAGGCCACGACGTCTTCGGAGCCGTCCTCGCGCGGGCGGCCCACGACAGCGGCGTCGTCGACGCTGGGGTGCTCGCGCAGGATTTCTTCGACCTCGCCCGGGTAGACGTTGAAGCCGCCGGTGATGATGATTTCCTTGATGCGGCTGACCAGGCGGATGAAGCCGTCTTCTTCCATGATGCCCATGTCACCGGTGCGGAACCAGTCACCGTGGAAGGCGGCATCGGTGGCTTCTTGGTTGTTGAGGTAGCCCTTGAAAATCTGCGGGCCGCGGGCCAGCACCTCGCCCTCGACGCCGTCTGGCTGGGTCTCATCCAGGTTATCGGGGTTGGCGATGCGCACCTCGGTATCCGGGAAGGGAATGCCCACGTAGCCGGGGCGGCGGTCGGTGCTCATGGGGTTGCCCACGATAATGGGGGAGCACTCGGTAAGCCCGTAGCCTTCCACGAGTAAGCCGCCGGTGGCGTTTTCCCACTTATTGACGGTTTCAGAAGGCAGGGTGGATGCGCCAGAGAAGGCCGCGCGCACGCCCTTGATGGGTACTTCTTGCTCCTCGGCGGCTTTGACGATGCGCTCGTACAAGGTAGGAACGCCCGGGACCCAGGTCGGGGTGTGCTTCTTCATCAGCTGCATGATGAGCGGGATCTGCGGCACGGGGAGGATGACCAATTCGCCGCCGATAAGCTGTGCCAAGGTGACGTTCATGGTCAGGCCATACGCGTGGAAGAAGGGTAGGGCGGCGAGCATGCGCTCTGGCTTATCACCCAGGCCCGGGACCCACGCCTTGCCCTGCAGCAGGTTGGATACGAGGTTGCCGTGCGAGAGCATCGCGCCCTTGGGCGCACCGGTCGTACCGGAGGTGTACATCACCAGCGCGACGGTGTCCTTATCAATGTCCTCCGGCGTCTTAATATCGCTGCCGTTGCCACCGATGGCATCGCCAATCAGCGCCTCCCACGGCACGGTATTCGGCGCTGGGGCGGAAAGCTGCTCGCGCTTGGCCTTGAGCGGGGGAAGCGGCAGGCGCAGTGCGGCGCGCTGCAGGGTGGGCATGGCGTTGATCATGTTGATGGACACGACCGTTTCCAGGTTGGTGGTAGCCCGCAGCTTCTCCAGGGTGGGGGCGGCCTTGTCCCAAGCGATGGCGATGCGCGCGCCGTGATCCTGGAAGAGGCCCTCGAGCTCGTGGGCGGTATAAAGCGGGTTGTGCAGCACAACCTGGGCGCCGAGCTTCAAGATGGCATAAAAGGCCGCAATGTACTGCGGGCTATTAGGGGCAACGATGGCTACGCGGTCACCGGGGCGCACGCCGAAGGCCTTCAAGCCGGCTGCGGCGGCGCGCACTTGGCGGTCCAGCTCGGAATAGTTTTGGCTGCGTCCAAAGAAATACGTGGCTGACTTATCGCCATTGACCTTGAGGTTGTTGTCATACAGGTCTAACAGGGTGGTGTTGCCATAGTCGAGGCTATGCGGCGTCCACTCCGGGTAATACTGGAGCCATGCCTTTGATTCATAAGCGGACAATGCGTGACCTTTCGGTAGCGTAGGTTATTGGCAGGGGCTAGTATAGCGCCGCTAAGATGGGTCACCATGCGCATCGCCATGATTTCTATGCATACCTCCCCCATTGAGCAGCCTGGCTCCGGGGATGCCGGCGGAATGAATGTCTACGTTTTAAATATTGCCTGCCAATTAGCCCAGCTTGGCGTCGAGGTCGATGTCTATACCCGCGCTACCCGCCCGAGCCACAAAGAAATCGTGGAAGTGGCCCCCAACCTGCGGGTGATCAGCATTGTGGCAGGCCCCTTTGAGGGGCTAGAAAAAGAAGATTTACCCACGCAGCTCGCGGCCTTTTCCGGCGGCGTGGTGCAATTTGCCAAGTGGCAGGGCAAAAAATATGACCTTATTCACTCCCACTACTGGCTTTCTGGCCAGGTGGGGTGGTTGCTGCGCGATCTCTGGGGAATCCCCTTAGTCCACACCGCCCATACCTTGGCCGCGGTGAAAAACGCCTACCGCACCGCAGAGGACACCGTGGAATCGGAGGCGCGGCGCATCTGCGAGCAGCAATTGGTGGATAACGCAGACCTCCTCGTGGTCAATACCGATCAGGAAGCCCGCGACCTAGCCGAGCATTACGATGCTGACCGCGACATCATCCGCGTAGTCTCCCCAGGCGCCGACGTGGGCCTTTTCACCCCAGGCACCGACCGCAACACTGAGCGTTCCCGCCGCGAGCTGGGCATCCCGTTGCATACCAAGGTCGTAGCCTTTGTGGGGCGGCTACAGAAATTCAAGGGGCCCGAAGTCCTTATCCGCACCGCCGCCGAGTTGTGCCACCGCGAGCCCACCCGCGATTTTCGGGTGCTGATCTGCGGCGGGCCATCCGGGGCCAATGCCTCGCCGGAGGCGTATAGGGAATTGGCGCGGGAGTTGGGCGTCCAAAAGCGCGTGCGCTTTTTAGGCCTCCGCCCGCCCGAGGAGCTGGTGGGGGTGTACCGCGCCGCGGATATCGTGGCGGTGCCCAGCTACAACGAGTCCTTTGGCTTGGTGGCGCTCGAGGCCCAGGCCTCTGGTACGCCGGTCGTCGCCGCGGCCGTGGGCGGGCTGCCCATCGCCGTCGTCGATGGCGAGACCGGGCTGCTGGTGCCATCCCACGAGCCGAAGGAGTGGGCGGATTACTTGACCCAGCTGCTTGATGATGACCCCCGACGCATCGCCATGGGCGAGGCCGCCGTCGCGCACGCCGCGCGCTTTAGCTGGACCAACACGGCCCGCGAGCTGACGGAGATTTATGCCGAAGCCCAGCAGATTCCCGTGCCCGACTGCCACCAACGCCGGGCGATGGGAGACTAGCTTCACTGACGCGCCGGGCGGTTTCGTGGCATGCTGGAGGCATGACTAACGGAAAACTGATTCTTCTTCGCCACGGCCAATCCACCTGGAATGAATCCAACCAATTTACCGGTTGGGTCGATGTTGATCTGACAGAAAAGGGCGAGGCAGAGGCCAAGCGCGGCGGCGAGCTGCTCGCGCAAGAGGGCATCCTGCCTAACGTGCTGTACACCTCGTTGCTGCGCCGCGCCATCCGCACCGCCAATATCGCGCTGGACGCGGCTGACCGCCACTGGATCCCGGTCATCCGTGACTGGCGCCTCAACGAGCGCCACTACGGTGCGCTGCAGGGCCTGAACAAGGCTGAGACCAAGGAAGAATACGGCGAGGACCAGTTCATGGCATGGCGCCGTTCCTATGACACGCGCCCGCCCGAGCTTGCCGATGACGCCGAGTACTCCCAGGCCAACGACCCCCGCTACGCGGACCTGGACAAGGTCCCGCAGACGGAGTGCCTGAAGGACGTTGTCGAGCGCTTCGTGCCTTACTTCGAGGAAGAGATCCTGCCACGTGCCAAGAAGGGCGAATCCGTCATGATCGCAGCGCACGGCAACTCCCTGCGCGCGTTGGTCAAGCACCTCGATGGCATTTCCGATGATGACATCGCAGGCCTGAATATCCCGACCGGCATCCCGCTGGTTTACGAGATTGCGGAGGATGGCTCCGTGGTCAACGAAGGCGGCACCTACCTGGATCCAGAGGCCGCCGAGGCCGGGGCCGCTGCCGTTGCCGCGCAGGGTGGCAAGTAACCCACTGCTGCATATAAGTCCCCGGGGAGGTACTCCCTGGGGACTTTCTAATGATTAGGCTTAATGACGTGGAATTAATTTTTGTCTTTCTCGCGGGCGTGCTCGTCTGCGCGGTGGCGCTGCCGTTAATTTCGCGGGTGCGCGAGCGCATGGCACGCCGCCAGCGCGCCAGCGATGCCCAGGCAAATCAGGTCACCACCGTGAGCCAAGGCCTACATCTTGCGGTTCAGGGCTCTCCCACGGCGCTGACGGTGCTCGATAGGAACCAGGAAATCATTCTGTCCAATCCCGCGGCGCACGAGATGTCCGTGGTCCACGATCGCGCCGTCAATCCGGAAATCTGGAAGACAGCGGAGCAGGTCTTTGAGGATAAGGAAACCCGCACCGTGGACTTGGCCATCCCCAAGCGTCGCACCGGGCACCGCGTCACGCAGGTGAGGGCCGTTATCAAGCCGCTGACGCTGAACGATGGCCGCTTCATCATCATCTACGGCACCGATGAGAGCGAAAACGTGCGCATGGAATCCGCGCGCCGTGACTTCGTGGCTAATGTCTCCCACGAGCTGAAAACCCCGGTGGGTGGCATCGCGTTGCTGGCAGAGGCCCTACTGCAAGACCCCGAGGACCCGGAGCACGTGAAGTACTTCGGTACCAAGGTGCAAAAAGAGGCCAACCGCATGGCGGATATGGTCAGCGAGCTGATTTCCCTGTCCAAGCTGCAGGGCGCCGAAGCGCTGCCGGAGATGGAACCGCTTTTTATAGACGATCTCATTGACGAGGCGATTTCGCGCAACCAGCTCGCCGCAGACGCGCGTTCCATTAGGTTGACCCAAGGGCCGTCCGAAGGCGTGCAGGTCATGGGCGACCGTTCCCTCCTCGTAACCGCGTTATCCAACCTCATTTCCAACGCGATTAATTATTCGCCGGAGGAATTGCCGGTCTCCGTCTCGCAGAAAGTAGTGGGAGAGGACGTCGTGCTGATCCGGGTGACAGATCGTGGCATCGGCATCCCGCCGGAGGATCAAAAGCGCGTCTTCGAGCGCTTTTTCCGCGTTGACCAAGCCCGGTCGCGGCAGACTGGAGGCACTGGCCTAGGATTAGCAATTGTCAAACACGTGGTGGCCAACCACGGGGGCAATATCAAGCTGTGGTCGCGGCCTGGCACGGGCTCTACTTTTACCATCGAGTTACCCATATATAAGGAAGAGAAGCCAGCGCACGAGGCTGACTTGCAGGATAATGAAGACAAGGATTCCGTCGATGCGGCGGCTCCTGGGCTTCAGCGTGCGGTAGCACGCGTAGCAGCACGTCGAAAGGATAAAGCACAATGACCACCATTCTCATCGTGGAAGATGAAGAGTCGCTGGCCGATCCGCTGGCATTCTTACTCCGCAAGGAAGGCTTCGAGCCGATTATCGCCCTCGATGGCCCATCCGCGCTGGAGAAATTCGCCGACAATGACATCGACATCGTGCTGCTTGACCTCATGCTGCCCGGCATGTCCGGCACCGACGTGTGCAAGCAGTTGCGCGCCACCTCCTCCGTGCCGGTCATTATGGTCACCGCGCGCGATGCGGAAATCGATAAGGTCGTGGGACTCGAGCTGGGCGCGGACGATTACGTCACCAAACCGTATTCCTCCCGCGAGCTTATCGCCCGCATCCGCGCCGTGCTGCGCCGCGGCAACGATCAGTCCTCCCACGCGGACGCCGCGGAGGGCGCCGAGGTAGAAGACCAGCAGATCTTATCCGGCGGCCGCGTGAAGATGGATGTGGAGCGTCACATCGTCACCGTGGCGGACGAGCCGGTGGCCATGCCGCTCAAGGAGTTTGACCTGCTGGAATACCTCCTGCGCAACGCCGGGCGCGTGCTGACCCGCGGCCAGCTCATTGACCGCATCTGGGGTGCGGATTACGTGGGCGATACCAAGACGCTCGACGTGCACATCAAGCGCCTGCGCACCAAGATTGAGGAGCACCCCTCCCGCCCGAAGCACCTGGTAACGGTGCGCGGACTGGGCTATAAATTCGAGCTCTAACGCCGGTCAGCGCTTTAGTACCAGCCGGCCTTGATGCTGGCTGGGTGCTGGGTAAGCTTTACGCCGTGCTCAGCGGCTTCTGCGCGGGCACAGCATTGTTGAGCCAAAATATCGTAGCTTTCGCGCCCCATGAGCGCGACGAGCTCGTCCTCGTGCGATTGCCACATCGGCAACGGATTGGCGTGGCAGGCGCCATCGGTAGAGCAGTACCAATCAAAGTCTTCGCCGCCATTGCCCCAGCCACGGCGGTCATATTCGCCGATGGTGGTGCGCAAAATTTCCTGCCCATCGGGACGTTCTTCATAATCCTCGTAGCGCCGCAGCGGCAGCTGCCAGCACACCTCCGGCTTGACCACGGTGAGCTCCTCGCCGCTATCTACGGCCCATTGGTGCAGTGCGCAGCCCGTGCCCGTTTCCCAGCCGGCGCGGTTGGCAAAGATGCAGGCGCCATCCACGATGGGCGTTTTCAGCGCCGGTTCCGGTTCGCCGTCCTCGCCATCGAGCTCGTCCCATTCCAACCAGGGCTCTAGCTCATCGGTGTTTTCTTGCGCCAGGAACTCATCTACCCCCGCTGGGCGCAGCTGCCAGTAGCGCGCGGGCATGCGAGAGACGGCATCGTAAAGCTGGTCGCGGTCTTGTTCATCGGCCATATATGCACCGTGCACGCAGCAGCCCACATCGGGCTGGCTCTTATCGATGCCCCGGCACGCCGACGTGCCAAATTGGCAGCTGTAGTGCGATTCCACCCACGTGAGATCGATGGAAAAGACGTGGTAAGGGTCGTTTGGGTTGGTAAATTCGAACCACTCTCGCGGAAAATCTGGAGCCTCTTCGTGCCCGGCTTTAATGGATGCCGCCGCTGGCGAGCTCGCGGGAAAACCTAGGTAAACGGTGTCAGATTTTGGGCGATTCACACCTAACCACGGTAGACCTACTACGCTATGGGTGTGCGATTAGGTGTATTAGACGTCGGAAGTAATACCGTCCACCTCGTTGCGGTCGATGCCGCAATGGGGGGACGGCCTACTCCGATGAGCGATTGGAAGACCCCACTCCGGCTGGTAGAACAGCTGGATAAGAAGGGAAACATCCACGAAAAGGGCCTGAAAAAGCTCGTTTCCGCCGTGGGTGAGGCAAGTGAGCTGGGTGACAAACTCGGGTGCTCCGAATTCATCGCCTTCGCGACCTCCGCGGTCCGCTCTGCCCCTAACTCTGAAGAGGTACTCGATGAGGTGGAAAAGCAGACCGGCGTGCGCCTGCAGATCCTCTCGGGCGTGGAGGAAGCACAGCTTACCTTCCTCGCTGCCCGCCGCTGGTACGGCTGGTCCGCCGGGCGCATCACCAACTTGGACATCGGCGGTGGCTCCCTAGAGCTATCCACCGGTACCGATGAACACCCTGACCTGGCTTTCTCGCTCGATCTGGGCGCAGGGCGGCTGACCCACAACTGGTTCGATACCGATCCGCCGGAGAAAAAGAAGGTCAGTGCGCTGCGCGATTTCATCGATGCGGAGCTCGAGGATGCCGTCACACAGATGAAGGCGATGGGTCCTGCCGGCCTGGCCGTGGGTACCTCGAAAACCTTCCGTACCCTCTCGCGCCTTACCGGCGCGGCACCCTCGTCTGCAGGGCCATACGTCAAGCGCACATTGACCGCGCCGGGCCTGCGCCAGTTGATTTCATTCATCACGCGCATGACTGCAGCAGACAGAGCGGACCTCGAGGGTGTAAGTTCGAACCGATCGCACCAAATCGTCGCCGGCGCTTTGGTTGCCGAGGCAAGCATGCGAGCTCTGGGAATCGAGAAGTTGGAAATCTGCCCATGGGCGCTGCGCGAAGGTGTTATTTTGCGCCGGACCGACAAGGGATTGGAATAGGAAGAGATCATGGCTGACGAAAAACAGTTGACCGTGGCCGAGCTGCTGGCTCGCAATAAGAAGGACCGCACGGATAAAGACGAGAAGACCTCTCGCCGTCGTCGGCGGAGCCTCGATGAGGGCGGCGTAACCGTTGCCGAGCTCACCGGCAGCCTGAAGAAGGTAAAGTCCACCCCGCCTGAGGCGAAGCACACCAACGTATCCATCGACGATGACGCCCCTGTCATCCGCGCGCCGAAGTCCAAGGACGAACAGTCCGCTGAGAAAAACGCCACGACGAAGCCGACCAGCTCCAAACCAGCTGGTTCCAAGCCTGCCGGGGCTAAGCCTGCTGGCGCCAAGTCCGCCGAGACCAAGTCCGGCGATGCCAAGTCTGTTGCAGGCAAGCCAGCTGCGGGACAGGCGGGCATCGGCAAGCCTGCGCAAAGCAAGCAATCTCAGTCCCCATCCGCCGCTCCTAAGCCGGCCGCAGAGAAGCCTTCCGCTGGTACCCCCACCGCGTCCCCTTCGCCGAAGAAGAACGGAAAGCCGAGTGAGCCGACCGCTTCTCCCAAGCCTGCGGCGGGGTCTGCCTCCCAGCCGACGGCCAAGCCTGCCCCGGCGCAGAAGGCAAACGCGCAGGAGGCAAAGAAGCCTGCGCAGTCGGTGCCGGAGGACAAGGCGAGCGCAAAGGACGGCGAGAAGAAGTCCCATCAGCCATCCGCGGATGACACGGCGGTAATGCAGCGCATCGGGAAGTCGCAGGCCTCGCAAGACAAGCGCAAGGACGCCGCTGATACCGCTGAATCCGGCGCCAAGGAAGCCAAGGAAAAAGCTAGCGCTGCTGGCGCTGCCGGGGCAGGCGCTGCTGCAGCCATCGCAGCGGGCGCCAAGGCCGGCGCGCCTGAGCAGAAGCCTGCGGCGGCTGCGAAGAAGTCTGACGATACCGGCGAGCTGTCTCAGGTGCGGGACGAGGAAGTCACCGAAGAGCACGAGAAGCTCAACCCCATGTCCATCCTCATCATGGTGGTCGTGGGCATCGTCTTGGCCATCGTCATCTTCAAGGGCTTTGAAGTGCTCTGGGATAACTTCCCGCGCGTCGTCGTATCTATCTTGGCACTCGGCGTGACCGCAATTATGGCTGGCGTTACGCATGCGCTGCGCACGGCCCGCGATGGGTTCTCCATGTTCCTTGCAGGCATTACCGGCCTCATATTGACGTTCGGACCACTGCTTTTGGTCATGCTCTAAACCAGCGAATTGCTGAGAACCACCCGGCTGCCTCCTTCGTGGAGGTAGCCGGGTGGCGTTATTTTTGGCATTGTGGAGACTATGACAAAGATTGCAATTTTAGGTGGAGGACAAATCGGTGAGGCTTTGACCTCGGGTCTTGTGGAATCGGGCTTCAATGCTTCCGATATCACGGTGACCAACCGCACGGCCTCTCGCGGTGAAGAGCTCAAGAGCAACTACGGCGTCAACGTCACGACGGATAACGCTGAGGCGGTGGACGGCGCGGATTATATCTTCGCCTCCGTCAAGCCTTATGCCATCCTGGACCTGCTGGGCGAGATTAACCCAGCTAAGGACGCCGTGGTGGTCTCTATGGCCGCAGGGCTGACGCTGGAGGCCCTGCAGGCTGCTGCGGGCGACGGCGTGCCGGTTGTGCGCGTTATGCCCAATACGCCGATGCTGGTGCGCCGCGGCATGTGCACCTGCGCCGCCGGCGAGCACGTCACTGAGGCCCAGATGCAGGGCGTGACGGAGCTGCTCGAGGCCGTGGGTGAGGTCGCGGTCATTCCGGAGAAGAACATCGACGCCGCGACAGCCCTGGCTGGTTCCTCGCCGGCCTACTTCTTCCTTGTGGCAGAGGCGCTTGTCGATGCCGGCGTGCAGCTCGGCCTTCCCCGCGATATCGCCGAAAAGCTCGCCGCCCAGGCAGCTGCCGGCTCCGGCGATATGTTGGCCAACTCCGGCCGCTCGGCAACGCAGCTGCGTGCGGGCGTGACCTCGCCAGGCGGCACCACCGCCGCGGCCGTGCGCGAGCTGGAAGAGTCCGGCCTGCGCGGTGCGTTCTACCGCGCCGCCCAAGCCTGCTCCGATAAGGCTAAGGAGCTGGGCTAAGAGCCCACCTAATGCGGCCCCGTTCCCCGTGGTGGGGGTGTAGGTACCTCTCACCACTCAGGGGCCGTACGGGAGCCATGGGGTGGTTGTTACGCAGCGCTTTTGGCGGTGAACTGAACAACTGCTGTGAAAAAATTTGGCACTTGGGTCGCATTAGTCACATGTTTCACGATAGGCTGGAACGAGCACGTGCGTGAAGTCCTGTGGGAGGGGAAGCCTACAGCGCGTAACGAGCTGAAGGGTTAGATAATTATGGCAAATGAAGAAAAAGGAACCTTTCTGACGATCGCGGAGGTCGCCGAAATCATGCGCGTCTCCAAGATGACTGTCTACCGTTTGGTTCACGCAGGCGAAATGCCGGCCGTGCGCGTCGGACGCTCTTTCCGCGTTCACGAGTCTGCCGTTAACGAGTACCTCGAGGCATCCGTTTACGGAGCGTAGGTGCTCGCGCCTTTAAGGCAGCGCCCACTTCTGTTGGCCACTCTTGGTCAGCGGTGGTGGGCGCTGTCTCGTTTCCCGTGTGTCGTCCGATTACCGCACATCACCCTTGTGCAGCGCGCTTCACCCTTTTGCGGCGCGCAGCGATATGCTGCGCGCCGTTTCCGCGGGTCGCCGCCGGGGCCACTTTTGGAGACGCGCTGGGGACTAGGTAAGATGGGATGCATTCGTGTCGGCACGCCGTGATGGCCCGCATATGTGCGGCCAAGGTGGCAAAGAGTGCACCTTTGTCGTTTCAGGCGCCGGCAGGTTCACAGTACGTACTAAAAGAAAGTGAGGACGCCTGTTATGGGTTCTGTCATCAAGAAGCGCCGCAAGCGCATGTCCAAGAAGAAGCACCGCAAGATGCTGCGCCGCACCCGCGTGCAGCGTCGTAAGTTGGGTAAGTAAACCCAACAGCCCACGAATCCTCCGCACCGTGCCTTAGCGCGGCGGCGGAGGATTTCTGGTTTTCGGGCCGAGCTTGGATTCTCGGTCGTTACTCCGCTGCACATCTCCACATACGTTTGCTTGTTTTGAGCTGTAGAATCAATTCAACCCACAAAAGTTGGGTCATGCGATGCTTCATGTGCTTAGCATCTGATTCAAGGGAGGTTCCCGAGTGGGGTTCTTAGCTGTCTTTGGTACGTATCTTTTAGCCATCGTTTTGATCGGCGATGCCGTGCTTTCTGTGAAGCCACCCAAGTTCATTAGTCGCTGCCTTAGAGGGGTCAATTTTCCTCAAGACTGGTGGTGGGCGCTTATCGGAATTAAGGCGCTGGCCGCGCTTGGCTTGATCGTCGGAGCCGTTTTGAATAACCCGTCGATTACAGCCACTGTCTCAGTCGGCGTACTTGGTTACTTTATTTTCGCCATCATCGCTCATATCAAGGCGAACTTCGTAGGTAAGGAGTTCTGGGTAAATTGTCTCGGGATGACGGCTCTTAGTGCGGTTGTTCTGGTGTTCAACGTCGCGGCGATGGGGTAGCAGTAGCCACACCGAGGGGCTTGAGAAAGTAATGTGCTGAGCGCCCGTTGTGAGACGGCAGTGCTGGCTGTATTGCTACTTCCGGAAATAGCGCCAGCCGCCATAGGAGAAGGCAGCCGTGACAAGCGCTGGAAGGCCGTAGGTGCGGATGGCGCGGCGGATGGAACGGTAATCGCGGACGATCCAACCGCGCTCTTCTGCGATATTGCGCAGCTTGCGGTCTGGGTTGATGGCCACGGGGGTGCCCACCATGGTGAGCATGGGCATGTCATTGGCGGAGTCGGAGTAGGCGGTGCACCGGTCCAAATCGAGGCCCTCGATGGTAGCGAGGGCGGCTACGGCGTGCTTCTTACCTGGGCCGTGGAGGATATCGCCCACCAAGCGGCCGGTGAACTTGCCGTCTTCTACCTCCGCGACGGTGCCGAGGGCACCGGTAAAGCCAAAGCGGCGCGCCAAGACCTGGGCGAGCTGGACTGGGGTAGCGGTCACCAGCCACACTTGCTGGCCGGCAGCCAGGTGCATTTCAGCGAGCTGCGTGGTGCCGGGGTACGCGCGGCGGGCGAGTGAGGCTTCGACGATTTCCTCGCACAGGTCAATGAGCTCGTCCACGCTGCGGCCTTTGACAAACTCCAAGGCCTGCGCGCGGCCCTCGGCAACGTCTTTTGCATTCTCCGTGCCAGAAAGGCGGAATTTAAGCTGCTTCCAGGCAACCGGGAGTATCTCAGAAATGCGGATATAGCGCCGGCGGGCGAGCCCAAAGCCGAATTCCACCAAGGAGGAACCCTGAACGAGGGTATTGTCCACGTCGAAAAAAGCGGCGGCGCCGACATCGACGGGGACGTCCGGATCCTGGGCCGTGATGCGTTGGGAGCCTGCGGCGTCATAGGAACCGGAGACGGAGGCTATGCCGGAGGCGAAGTCCTCGAGCTCGAGCCCGAATTCCTCTAAAGCGGCGGCAGCGGCCGCCTCACCTGCGGCGCGCTGTTCTTCCTCGCCCAAGGGGGCCAGCGCCTGGTTTTCTAAGAAGTTGCGCAGATTGCCGCGCGAGGCCGTCCAATTGGCCAAAAAGTCGCGGGGAGATTCGGGGAATCCGGGGGGAGGTAAAGCGGACACGAGTGGAATAAACAGCTTTCGCAAACGCGGGGTGGACTAACATGTCCATAGTAAACGTTTCCCCCGTCTGCGTCCTTATGAGGAGAATCCCGCCCCTATGTCCCAGCATCTAGTCGAGCTCATGGTGCGCCCCACCTGCGGTTCCTGTAAACGGGTAAAAGAGCAGATTACCCCCGTTATCCAGGAGGCCGGTGCCCAGCTGGAAGTGCGCAACGTGGAAGATAGCCGCGAGCTCGAGATGGAATTCGGTGACCGCGTTCCCGTTGTAGTGATAGACGGAGAAGAATTCGCCTGCTGGGAAGTCGATAACGAAGAGTTGGCTGCGGAGCTGCGCTGACGATTCGGGTTCCGCGCCCACGCGGGGTAGTCTTTGGAACCATTGCGGTCAATCAAAAGGTTGAGGAGTGTGGAGCATGAGCGTGCTCGTTGTGGGAATGTCCCACCAATCGGCACCCGTGGCGTTGCTGGAAAAATTGAGTATGGACGATGTGGTGCAGCATTCCGCTTGCGGGCGGTTGGTTGACACCGAGTCCCTTACTGAGGCGATGATCATTTCCACGTGTAACCGCCTCGAGGTCTATACGGTGACCAATTCCTTCCACACCGGCGTGCAGGACGTCATCCGGGTGCTGCAGGAAGTCTCCCACGTCGATGAGGAAGAGCTGCGCAATTACCTTTACGTGCGCTATGCCGATGCCGCCGCGGAACACCTCATGTCCGTTACCTCCGGCCTGGATTCGATGGTGGTGGGCGAGCAACAGATCATCGGTCAGGTGCGTTCTGCCTACCAGTCCGCCTCCGAGCAGGGCACGGTTGGCCCGCGCATCCACGCCTTGGCGCAGTCCGCGCTGCGTGCCGGCAAGCGCGTGCACTCGGAAACGGAGATCGATAAGGCCGGCGTCTCGATGGTGACTTTCGCCTTTGACCAGGCGCTGCAGCGCCTGAATACGGAGGATCTGCAGGGCAAGTCCGCGCTCGTACTCGGCGCCGGGGCGATGGCCTCGCTTGCGGCCACCCACGCCGGCCGGCTGGGCATCGGCGAGCTGGTGATTGCCAACCGCACCCGCGAGCGCGCCGAGCGCCTCGCCGGCCACGCTGAGGAGGCCGGCGTGCGCACCCGAGTGGTGGACTTTCAGGACCGCGCCACCGCGCTTGCCGATGTCGACCTTGCCATCTCCGCCACCGGCGCCGAGGGCTTTACCATTACCGCGGCCGACATACCACCTGCGCACCCGCTGATGCTCATTGACCTCTCCCTTCCACGCGATATCGATGACGAGGCAACGAAAATTGATGACGTGGACTTGGTGAATATCGAGCGCCTCAGCAAGTCCCTGTCTGCGGCCGCCACCGATGTCGCGGCTGGCACGGACCCGCACGAGCAGGCCCGCGCCATCGTGGATGAGGAGCTCGCCGCCTATACCTCCGCCCAGCGCGTGCGCGATGTGGCACCGGCTGTCAGCGCCCTGCACCGCCGCGCGGCGGACCTCGTGGAGTGCGAGGCGGCTCGCCTGCAGCAAAAGCACCCAGAGCTAGAGGGCAAGCAGCTTGCCGATGTCCAAGGCGCCCTCAAGCGCGTCGCCGACAAGCTGCTGCATGAACCGACGGTGCGGGCGAAGAAGCTGGCGGCATCGGATAGCAGTTTTAGCAGCGAAAATGCCCTGCAGGAACTCTTTGGCCTGCAGCTGGAAGGCTCCGGCGTTGCCGTGGCCGTCAATGAATTGCCCACGCTGAATAAGGAGGCGTAAATGTTCCAGATTGGTACCCGTGGCTCCAAGCTCGCCACCACCCAGGCAGGACACGTCCGCGATTGGCTTATCGATGCCGGATTCGATTCCGAACTCCACATCGTCACCACCGCCGGCGATACGAATATGGCCCCGGTCGAGCGCATCGGCGTGGGCGTATTCACCCAGGCGCTGCGCGAGGCGCTGTACCGCGGCGAATGCGATATCGCCGTGCACTCTTTCAAGGACCTGCCCACGGCCGAGGATGATCGCTTCCGCTTGGTCATCCCGCAGCGCCAGGACAGCCGCGAGGTGCTGGTCGCCCGCGATGGGATGACCCTGATGCAGCTGCCAGAGGGTGCGCGGGTGGGAACCTCGGCGCCGCGCCGCATCTCCCAGCTGACCGCCCTGCGCCCGGACCTGGAGATCCGCCCGCTGCGCGGCAATATCGATACCCGCATGTCCAAGGTGACCGACGGCGAGCTTGATGCCGTGGTGCTGGCCTATGCCGGCTTGCTGCGCGGCGGCTACGAGGATCGGGCGAGCGATATCTTCGATCCAGAATTATTCATGCCCGCCCCAGCCCAGGGTGCACTGGCCATCGAGGCCGCCGCCGGCACCGAGGCGGCCGCGGCACTGGACGCCATTGTTGATGATCAAGCCACCTCCGCCGCCCTTGCCGAGCGCGCCGTTCTCGCCCGCCTCGAGGCGGGCTGCACCGCGCCCGTGGCCGCTACGTCCCGCTGGAACGGCGATCAACTCACGGTGCGCGGCGGCGTCTTTGCGCTGGATGGTTCCCGCCAATTGACCGCCACCGCCTCCGGCGCTGCGACGGACGCAGCGGAAGCGGCGGAGTTGGGCACGCGGGTCTCTGATGAGCTTTTCGCCCAAGGCGCGGCCGACCTGCTAGGTCAGTAATTTCTACTTTAAGCGCTAATAATTTAAGGTGTAGATACCATAGATCATTTTTTGCAATGATACCCGGCCCCCTTTAAGGGCATCCCAGGACGTCGCGCCTGGGATTTTGGCCGTTATGACCTTGATACCCACCGACGGCGCGGGGAGAAACACTGCAGGCGATCATGTCCGTGTGCGGTGCCGCGGGCCCAGATCTAGAAAAGAACTTTATGAGCAATGCTGTGTCAGACACCCAGTTGGGCAAGATCGTCTTCGTGGGCGCTGGTCCGGGAAACCCAGACCTGCTGACCGTCCGCGCCCGCGAAGTTCTGGCCAATAACGCTATCGCCGTGGCCGATCCGCAGGTCATGCAGGGCGTGCGCGATGCCGTCGCCACCGCGCTGCCCGTCCCGCAAGAGCTGCTGGACGCCGCGGAAGAGGAATACGCGCAGATGTGCGCAGATGCCAAGGCCAAGGGCGCGCGCCGCAAGCCGCCCCGCCCGCCGGCACCGACCGCCGCGGTGCTCTATACACCGGGCGAGGACATCGTAAGCCAGCTGCGTGAGTGCCTTGCGGAGGCCGATGGCGAGGACGTCATCCGCCTCGTGACCGGCAACCCGCTCAACCGCGAATCCATCAAGACCGAGATCAACGCCGTGGCCTCCGCCGGCCTGGAATTCCAGGTCGTGCCGGGCATGTCCCTGCCCTCAACTGTGCCGTCCTTTGCCGGGCTGGCGCTCGGATCGACGTACACCGAAGCCGATGTCACCGATGGCGCCGACTGGGACGCGCTCGCCAATGCCACCCAGCCCATCGTCTTGCAGGCCACCAAGGAAGATTTGGCGGAGATTTCCACCGAGCTGCAGCAGCGCGGCATGCCGGCAGAAACCGAGGCTTTCGTGACCGTCCACGGCACCACGCGCCTGCAGCGCACGTACGAGACGACGCTGGGGACCATCGCCAAGCTGGACGCGGATTTGTCCGGCCCGTTGGTGGTCACGCTCGGCCGCAGCATCGATGACCGCACCAAGTACTCGTGGTGGGAAAACCGCCCGCTCTACGGCTGGCGCGTGCTGGTGCCGCGCACCAAGGAACAGGCCGGGCCCATGTCCGCGCGCCTGGCCGGCTACGGCGCCATCCCGCAGAACGTGCCGACGATTTCCATCGAGCCGCCGCGCAACCCGGCGCAGATGGACCGCGCCATCAAGGGCATCGTCGAGGGCCGCTACAAGTGGATCGTCTTTACCTCCGTCAACGCCGTGACCGCCGTGTGGGATAAGATTTCCCAGCTCGGCCTGGACGCGCGCGATTTTGCCGGCGTGCATCTTGCCGCCGTGGGCACCAAGACCGCCGATGCCATCCGCGCCAAGGGCATGGTGCCGGAGCTTTTGCCGCACAAGAAGAAGCAAAACGCCGAGGGGCTGCTCGATGTCTTTCCCAATTACGTCGAGGACATCGACGCCGTGAGCCGCGTGCTCCTACCGCGCACCGATATCGCCGCCGATACGCTTGTCGATGGCCTCCAAGCCCTCCAGTGGGACGTCGACGACGTCGTGGCCTACCGCACCGTGCGCGCCGCCCCGCCCTCGGCAGAAATCCGCGACATGATCAAGACTGGTGGCTTCGACGCCGTGGCCTTTACCTCCGGTTCCACCGTGCGCAACCTGGTGGGCATCGCCGGCAAGCCGCACCAGCGGACGATCATCGCGTGCATCGGGCCATCGGCAAGCGCAGCAGCAGAAGAGCTGGGCCTGCGCGTCGATGTCGTGCCAGATGTTGCGGACGTGCCCGCGCTTGTCGATGCCCTCGCCAGCCACGTCGCCGCCCTCCGCGCCGCCGGTAACCTGCCCGCGCCCCGCAAGAAGCGTCGCGCGCGCAAGAAGACTACTAAGGTCGAGAAGGCGTAAGTTTTTAGTCTCGCTCTAAGGAGTACCCAATGAGCTCATTTCCTGCCCGCCGCCCCCGCCGCCTGCGCTCCACGCCGCAGATGCGCAACCTCGTCGCCGAAACCACGCTGCGCCCATCGGACTTAATTCTGCCGATGTTTATCGCAGACGGCCTCGATGAGCCGAATGAGATTTCCTCCATGCCCGGCGTGTACCAGCACACGTTTGACTCGCTGCGCCGCGCGACCGAGGAAGCCCTCGAGGCCGGCGTTACCTGCGTGGACCTGTTCGGCGTTCCGCTGGAAAAGGACAAGGACGCCACCGGCTCCGTGGCCTGGAATCCCGACGGCATTTTGAACCGCGGGATTGCCGCTCTGCGCGAGGAATTTGGCGATGACCTCATCATCATGGCCGATACCTGCCTTGACGAGTTCACCTCGCACGGGCACTGCGGCGTCCTCGATGACCAGGGCCGCGTGCTTAACGATGAATCCGTCCAGCTCTACCAAAAGATGGCCCGCTCCCAGGCCGAAGTCGGCGCGCAAATCATTTCGCCGTCTGGCATGATGGACGGCCAGGTTGGCGCCATCCGCGCTGACCTCGATGAGGCCGGGCGCGACGACGTCTCCATCATGGCCTACTCCGCGAAGTACGCCTCCGCCTTCTTCGGCCCCTTCCGCGAGGCCGTCGGCTCCTCCCTAGAGGGCGACCGCCGCACCTACCAGCAGGACCCCCGCAACTTCCGCGAATCCCTCCTGGAGGCCGAGCTCGATATCGAGGAGGGCGCCGACTTCGTCATGGTCAAGCCGGGCTTGCCGTATTTGGATGTCTTGTCCGCAATCGCGGAGACTTCCTCGGTACCCGTCGCCGTGTACCAAGTCTCTGGCGAGTACGCGATGATCAAGGCCGGTGCCGCCAACGGCTGGGTCGATGGCGAGGCCATCATGCTCGAGTCGCTCACCGCCTTCAAGCGTGCCGGTGCCGATCAGATCCTGACGTACTTCGCCACCGAAGCCGCACGCCTGCTCAAGTAAAGGATTCTTGTGACACAGCCTTCTTCTCGTCCGTCGCCGCAGCCCGCTTCGCCGGAGCCGGGCGATCCGGGGCCGCAGCCTGGGTCGCCGCAGGCCGGCCGCCCGGGGCCACAGCGCGATAAGCAGCGAGAGCCTCAACGAGAATCGCGGCCTAAGCTGCAGCCTGGGCCGCCGCAGCCCGGTGACCCGCGTGACCAGCGCGGCAAGGGCTCGCAGGGCGGCGCCAAGCGCCCCGAGACTGTGGTCTACATGCTGTGGCTCTGGTTGGGCGTCGTCGCCGGCGAGACCGTCCACCAGATCCTCAACGTGGTGCTGACCCTGCTCAACCACGATGTGCTCATGGCGCAGGCCAAGCAGATGGTCGAAAGCACCTCGGGTGGCGAAGACGGCGAGGAAGTATCGGATTCCTTTATCGAAATGGCCGCCTATGGATCGGTGGCTCTGTCGGCCGCCATTGCCGTCGGCGTGTTGGTGCTGCTGCTCTTTTTGCTGAAGTCGCTGGCGGGGCCATCAAAACGCGCGGGCACCTCGCGCCGCATCTGGTTTGCCTTTTCCATTTACTTCGGTTTCCGCATCCTGCTGACCTTCATGGTCACGCCCGCGGGCGCTGACGTCCCCGACTGGCTCTTTGCCGCCGACGGCATGGTGCAAATCTTGGTCGGCGTCGCCGCCGTATTGGGGCTCATATTCTCCGTTAAGCCCGACACCCTCGACTACACCGGCGAGCTGGAGCAGATGCGCGAGCTGGAGAAGGAACTCGAGCAGGCGCGACGGGATAAGGAGCGCGAGAAACGCGAAAAGCAGGAGGCCAAGGAGAAGGGCGGCAGGGACAAGTCCTCCCAGCAATCGCTTGGCGATGACCACAAGGACAACCGATGACCAGCATGTTCCCCGGTCACGGCCGGCGCGATGATGACCAGAACGGCGGTTCTGCGGACAAGAATCATCGCCCAGGGCCTCGCGATTATAACCGCCCCGTGCAGAACACCACCCAGAATCAAGACCTGTCCGTGTGGCCGCGCCCGCTCCAGTGGGCGTACTGGGTACTCGTTGTTGCCGCCGTCATCATGCTGGTCAGCGGCATGGTCGGCATCTTCGGCGGAGGCGGCGAGCAGATGGAGCCTTCGGATTCGCGCATCGCCGAGTATGTGCGGTCGAACCGCCTTTTCGTCTCGGTATTTAATATCATCGGCGCGATCATTCTGGCGCTCTTTTCTGCCCAACTCGCCAACGGATCGAAGTGGGCGCGCCGCATTATCTCCCTCGTCATTGCGATTGCCCTTTTCTTCAACATTGCAGCCTTGGCGCTTGGTATCGGCGGGCTCGGCCTGCTGCTTATCGCCGTGACGCTGCTTATCGCGGTGGTTCTGCTCTTCCGACCCCAGTCCAACCGGTTCATTGCCCACCGCAGCCTCCACGGGCGGGGCTGACGGGCGCTGATCGTACGATTGACGCGCGAGGGCAAAGGCGCGGCAAATTAGCCCCTGCTCCAACTTTTGATTCATAATGAAGAGTATGTCTCGACTTAACCGCGCCCCCATTATTGATGCCGCGCTCGGCCGCACCCCCTCCCGTCCGCCAGTGTGGTTGATGCGTCAAGCTGGTCGCTCCCTGCCGGAGTACCGCGCCGCCCGCGAGGGCATCGGCATGCTGGACTCTTGCTTCATGCCGGAACTCCTGGCAGAAATCACCCTGCAACCGGTGCGCCGCCACGACGTGGACGCTGCCATTCTCTTTTCCGATATCGTGGTCCCACTCAAGGCCGCCGGCGTCAACGTTGACATCGTGCCCGGCCGCGGGCCGGTGATGGAGAAGGCGGTGAGGGAGAAGGGGGACATCGGCAAGCTGCCTATTCTGGAAGCTGACGTGCCTGAAGTCGCCCAAGGCATTGCGGGCATCCTCGACGAGCTGACCGAAACCCAAGCGCTTATCGGCTTCGTCGGTGCGCCATTTACCCTGGCCAGCTACCTCATCGAGGGCGGGCCGTCCAAGAACCACGAGCGCACCAAGGCGCTCATGCACGCCGAGCCCGAGACGTGGCATATGCTCATGCGCCGGCTCGTGCCCACCATCATTAACTTCCTGCGGGTGCAGGTCGATGCCGGCATCGACGCCATGCAGCTTTTCGATTCCTGGGCCGGCTACCTCAACGAGCGCGACTACCGCGAGTTCGTGCTGCCGTATTCGCAGGAAATCCTCGCCAGCGTCGATATTCCGCGTATCCACTTCGGCGTGGGCACCGGCGAGCTGCTACAGGCGATGTCCGAAGCCGGCTCCGAGGTCATGGGCGTGGACTACCGCGTTGCCATGGACGACGCCGCCCAGCGCGTGAACTCGCGCGTGCTGCAGGGCAACCTCGACCCGGCGCTGCTTTTTGCCGGCGACGATGCCGTGCGCCAGGCCGTGCGCACCATCCGCGGCGAGGTCGAGCGCGCCCAGCAGCGCGGCGATATCGACACCCATATCTGGAACCTTGGGCACGGGGTGCTGCCCACCACCGACGCGGAGGCCATTACCCGCGCCGTATCCATCATTCACGAGGAGGGCTAAATGCGTATTGCCATCATCGGTGCCGGTCTCGCCGGCCTTACCGCCGCCTACGAACTGCGCGATCACGACGTCGAGGTTTTCGAGGCCGCCGGGCGCATCGGCGGCAAGCTGTATTCCGTGCCGTTTAATGACGGCCCCACCGACATGGGCGCCGAGGCCTTCCTCGCTCGGCGGCGCGATGCCGTGGAGTTCTTCCACTCCCTCGGCCTTGCCGGCAGTTTAGTTGACCCGTCAGGTTTGCGCTCGCTGGTCTACAGCGGGGAGCTCAAAGCCCTGCCGCAGGGCGGGGTGATGGGCATTCCGTCGCATTCCGAGCCGGTTGCGCACCTGGTTTCGGAGGAGACGGCGCGGCGCATCGATAACGAGCAGCCCTTCGAGTGGACCGTGGGCGGCGACGTTTCGGTCGGTGAGTTGGTGCGTCAACAATACGGCGGCGACCTAGTGGACCGCGTGGTTTCCGCGCTGCTGGGCGGAGTGTACTCATGCACCGCCGATGACCTGGGCCTGCGCGCCACCATCCCCACGCTTGCCGATGCCCTCGATGCCCTCGCCGCCTTCGGCCCCGTCACCCTTTCTGCGGCCGTGCGCTCCCTCGAGGAAGCCCGTGCGGATAACCCCAGCGGTTCCGGGCCCGTTTTCCAAACCTTCCGCGGCGGCTACGCCGAGGTTTACGAGACCCTGGCGGAAAAATCCGATGCGAAGATTTTCGTTGACACGTTCATTTCTGGCATCACGCGCGATGGCGATAAGTTCCGCCTGACCGGCGCGCCGGGCGATACCGAGCCCTTCGACCGCGTGCTGGTAGCTACCCCGGCACCGACTGCCGCGCGGCTGCTGCCCAAGGTGGCTCCGGACGCGGCGACGCGGTTGAAGGGGGTGAAGCTGGCGGCATCGGCAGTCGTGGGCCTCAAATTCGAGTCTGACACCGATCCCTCCGGCACCGCGCTGCCGCAAAACTCCGGCATCCTCGTCGCCACCGACCAAGATGACGTGCACGCAAAGGCGTTTACGATGTCATCGCGCAAATGGCCCCACCTGGCAGAGCGCGGCGGGGCGCTGGTGCGTGCCTCGTTCGGCCGGTTCGGCGATGACGCCATCGTCCGCGCCGAGGAAGACGACCTCGTGGACTACGCCCTCGATGACCTGCAGCACCTGACCGGCTTCGACGGCCGCGCGGCTGGCGTTGCCGAAATCTTCACCCAGCGCTGGTTCGGCGGCCTGCCGCGCTTTGATGCCACCCACCTCGACACCGTGGCAGCCGTGCGCGATGCCTTGTCCCAGTCCCCAGGTGTCGACGTCACGGGGGCTTGGGCCGGCGGCGTGGGCGTTCCTGCGGTCATCGCGGATGCGCGCGCTGCTGCCGCCCGCATCGCTGGCAGCTAGCTCGCGTGGTTGGCACCCGCATTTAGCATCAGAACCTGGTCTCGGCTGCAACTAGCGCCGGCTGCAACTGGCGTCGGTTGTAGCTAACGCAGTCGGTGGCTGGCGCTACCGGTGATTAAGAATCGCCGGCGGTCCCGTACTTGAACCGTGTCGCGGTCCGGAGCTGGAGCGCGACGGTTTTGGGCATGCCTAAACAGGCAGCAGGGTTACTGCTGCCTGAACAGGCGTTTGCGGCCGATTCCGCGCGTGCGGAAACCTGACATGCGCGCAGATAATTGGCATGTGTGAGGGCCTGTCCCTCGGCCGGGAATGGTGGCGGGACCTGGGCGCGAGGTTCCAGTGCTGGGAACCGGTGCTAGAAACCAGCGCTATGGGGCAGTGCCGGAAGTCCGTGCTGGGGCCTATGCTAGGTGCGAGCACTAGGTTTCGGCGCTCGGGTCGGGCACGGCTTCGGGCACGGTGTCGGCCCAGGGTGGTTGCCACACCACCCGCCCGCGCCTGCGGGCGAGGCGACCGCGGCGCGGCGGTGCATTCGGGTCGTCGTCGTTGACGCCGTTGTGGTACGGGCAGCAGGCTGCAAGGTTGGCCATATTGGTATCGCCGCCGCGCTGCCAGGCTTCCAGGTGGTGGATTTGGCACTTATCCGCGGGATAGTTGCACCGCGGCCACGGGCAGACGGGATTTTCGGCGGCGGCCATGAGCCGCTGTTTCTCGTTGGCCATGCGCTCGGTGCGGTAGAGGTTTACCGCGCCCTCGAAGGGATGCACGAGGGTGATAAGGCCGCGCTCGGAAAGGGTGCGCGCGACCAATTCGGCGCCGGTGAGCCGCGCGCCGTTGGTGAGTTGGATGGTGATTTCTTCGCCGTCGCCATCGATGATGCGGTCGAGCTCGTCGAGCGTGATGATCGCATTGGTCGTCACCGTGGGGTGCGGGGCGGCGGAGCCGGAGAAAAGCCCCGCGACGGAGTCTAAGGGTGCATTTTCGTCCAGGTTGGACTCCAAGTCAGCGATGAGGGCGGAGGGCCCGGTAATCGCGAGCGTCCACGGCGCATCCTTGCGGCGTCGAATGCGCACGCCGGGGCGCGGCGGGGTGGGCGGATTAATCTCGCGCAGCTTCTTGCGCGCGAGCTTTTCCATCTCATCGGTATCCGCGGCGGTGCGGCAGAGCTCCACCCGCAGCTGCCATGCCTGGCGCTTGGTCTTGGCGCGAGTGGCGTAGCGCTCGATGACCTCGAGCGTTGGCAGCGCGTGGGCGCGTTCGCGAGCGGCGGCCACGGCGCGGCGTTGTTGCCGGGAAAAGGAGGTGGGGGAGAAGAAGGCATCGGCAAGCGTGAGCAGCGTGCGCGCCGTACGATTCGGCGCACCGGCCGCGCGCAGCTCGCGGGCGGACATGCCTGTGCACCCGGCGACGATGTCGATGCCGGGCGCCAGGGCCGCGAGGTATGCCTGAAGTGCTGTCATGCCCCGCAGCTTAAGGTGATAGCGCAACTAAAGCGCGGCGCGCGAGCGCAGCCTGTGGATAACTCGCCCGAAAAGCGCTAAAAGGCCGCGGTTCGTTGACGCGACATGTGAATAACTAGCCCTTATTGCGGAAAACGAAGATGGATGAGAAGTCCTGGTTCCCGTGGCCCATGTCCTGCATCTCGGCGAAGCGCTCGATGGCAGCGGATACGGCGGGCAGGGGCTTATCGGAGGTGCTCTCCATGAGCTTGGCGTCCTTGGCCAGGGCGTCGACGGTGAAATCGCCGGGGTCGGTATTGCGTTCGCCGGTGATGAATGGGCCTTTCATCTTCGACATGAACGACAGGCCGGTGATGTCGAGCATCTGCAGGATGACCTCGGAATCGAGCCCCTCGGATTCGCCGAGCTGCAGGGCCTCGAGCAGGCCTTCGGCGGTCACGGCGAGGGCGAGGTTGGCCAGCAGCTTGCCGATGGCCGCCGTCGCCGCCGTTTCCACCCCAATCAGCTTCTCTTCGCCGGCCCAGGCCTCGGCAAGGCCGAGGGCGACCTCGCGGCGGTCATCGTCGGGCGTGCCGACATAAACGCCCAGGTTGCCCTCGCGCGCCGGCCCCAGCGAGCCCACGACGGGGGAGTGGACGTAGGAGTCGACGGCGGCGGCGAACTCGCGGGCATCGTCAGGCGAGACCGTCGTGGTGTCGATCCAGGTAATGCCCTCGGGGATAAGCTGCGGCTCGATGATCACCTCGCGGATCTGGTCGGGGCCGAAGAGGGAGGTGATGATGACCTCGGCGCCCTCGATGGCCGCGGCAGGGGTATCGGCGCGCGCCGCGCCCTCGTCCACGAGCGGTTGCGCGCGCTCAGCGGTGCGGTTCCACACCGTCAGCTCGTGCTCAGATAGTAGGTGGCGGGCAAGCTCGGTGCCCATGCGTCCGGTTCCTAAAAATGCGATCTTCATACCTCCCCAGTGTGCCATCTCAGCGGGAACGCCGTTTCTATGACGTATCACGGAAACGCGGGAAAGCTTAGTGGGTTGCTGTGAATTCCACCGACATGCACAGTCAAACTTTTGTATGGCGCGCGAGTCGCTAGAATGACAGACATGCCTAATACTTCCCAGTCGCAACAGTGGTTCGAGCGTTCCTCCAAAGTGATCCCGGGCGGGGTGAACTCGCCGGTGCGCGCTTTCGGCTCCGTGGGCGGCCAGGCCCGCGTGATTGAGCGGGGCGAGGGATCGCGCCTGTGGGATGTCGACGGCAATGAGTACGTCGACCTCGTAAGCTCCTACGGCCCGATGATCCACGGCAACGCGCACCCGGAAATCGTCGAGGCCGTGCAGCGGGCTGCCACCGGCGGGCTGAGTTTTGGCACGCCGACAGAGGGTGAGGCGCTGCTGGCGGAGGAAATCGTCAAGCGCACTGCGGCCGATAAGGTGCGCATGGTTAACTCCGGTACGGAGGCGACCATGTCGGCGGTGCGTTTGGCCCGCGGTTACACCGGCCGCGCAAAGGTGCTGAAGTTTGAGGGTTGCTACCACGGGCACGTGGATGCGTTATTGGCATCGGCGGGCTCGGGCGTGGCGACGTTCGGCCTGCCGGATTCGCCGGGCGTTACGGGTGCGACGGCGAAGGACACCATCGTCGTTCCTTATAACGATCTGGATGCGGTGCGCGAGGCCTTCGCAGAGAACGAGGGCCAGATTGCCTGTATCATTGCGGAGGCCTCTGCCGGCAATATGGGCACCGTGGCCCCGAATGAGGGCTTCAACACGGCGCTGAAGGAAATTGCGCATGCCGATGGCGCCCTGCTCATCCTCGACGAGGTCATGACCGGCTTCCGCACCTCGTATAAGGGTTGGTACGGCGTCGATGGCGTGGCGGCGGACTTGGTGACCTTTGGCAAGGTGGTTTCCGGTGGCTTGCCGGCTGCGGCCTTTGGCGGTCGCGCCGAGGTCATGGACTACCTGGCGCCGGATGGTCCGGTCTACCAGGCGGGCACCTTGTCCGGTAATCCGGTGGCGATGGCCTCGGGCCTGAAGTCGCTGCAGCTTGCCGATGAATCCCTCTACCCCCGCCTGCAAGAAAAGGCCGACCAGCTCGGCGCGATGATTTCTTCCGCGCTGGAGGCCGAGGGCGTGGCGCACCACATTCAGCGCGCGGCATCCATGTTCTCCATTCGCTTTGCAGAGGGCGAGGGCCGCAACTTCGCGGACATGCAGTCCGCGGAGAACTTCCGCTTTGCCCCGTTCTTCCACGCGTTGCTTGAAAACGGCATCTACGTGGCACCGAGCGCGTTCGAGACTTGGTTCGTCTCTGATGCACTTGGCGATGCCGACTTTGAGCGCATCGATGCCGCCCTCAAGCCCGCCGCGAAGGCCGCGGCCGCAGCGCGTCCCGCACAATAAGATCTGCGCAACAAGATCTGCGCAACAAGGTCTGCGCAACTAGGTCTGCACAATTAGGCCTGCTCAACAAGGAGAGACATGACACGCACCATCGTTCACCTCGTGCGCCATGGCGAGGTACACAACCCGGGCAAGATTCTGTACGGGCGCATTCCGGGCTATCACCTATCCTCGCGCGGGCATTCCATGGCCGCGCGGACGGCGGAAAGCTTCCGCGATCATGATGTGACCTATTTGGCGGCCTCGCCGCTGCAGCGCGCGCAGGAAACGGCGCGGCCGATTGCGCAGGTGACGGGGTTAAATGTGGACGTCGATAAGACGCTCATTGAGTCCGGCAACCAATTCGAGGGCTTGCGCACCAAGGGCCTGCGATCGGCGCTGTGGAACCCGCGGCACTGGCCCAAGCTGACTAACCCGCTGGAGCCGTCGTGGGGTGAGGCGTATGAGGGCATCGCCGAGCGCATGCTCGGTGCGGTCGACCGCGCGCATACCGCGGCAGAAGGCCACGAGGCCGTGCTGGTGAGCCACCAGCTGCCCATCGTGATGGTGCAGCGCACGGTGCTGGGCCAGCGCCTGCCGCATGCGCCGTGGAACCGCGAGTGCGCGTTGGCCTCGGTAACCTCGCTGCTTTTTGAGGATAACCAGGTCACCGATATCTTCTATTCCTCGCCGGCGCAGGAGATTTAATGGCACGCACACGCACCCGTGCGGCAACGCGCGTTGTGGCAGCCGCGCTTTCTATAACCGCCCTGACCTTGACCGCCTGTACGCAGGACGCCGACAATGCACAAAACGCGGTGGCTACCGGCGGCGAGTTTGAATTCATCTCCCCGAGTGGGGAGCGGGAAATCCACTACGAGGAAGCCGATAGGAAACCGCTGCGCAGCTTCAGCGGCGCCGATGTCCGCGATACGGATAAGACCATTTCTTTGGACGATTACGAGGGCCAAGTCGTGGTCTTGAATTCTTGGGGCCAGTGGTGCGCGCCGTGCCGCGCTGAGGCCGATGACCTGCAGGCGGTGCACGCAGAGCTGCAAAAACGCGACCTGGGTACGGTCTTAGGCATCAACGTGCGCGACTATAACCCGCAGGTATCCAATGACTTCTTGGACGATAACGGCCTGGAGTACCCCTCCATCTATGACCCGCCGTTTAAGACGGCCGCGGCGCTCGGCGGCGTGCCTACGTCCGTGGTGCCGACCACGATCGTCTTGGATAAGCAACACCGTCCGGCTACCGTTTTCTTGCGGTCCATCACTACCGATGACGTGATGGATGTTGTGGATAAGTTAGAAAAGGAATAAATGGATTACGCAGCAAATATCGGCGGTTCGTTTGCCGAGGCTGCCACCTCCGGCCCGTTGATCCTCGGCATCCTCGCCGCGGCTCTGGCGGGTCTTGTCAGCTTTGCCAGCCCCTGCGTCATCCCGCTGGTGCCCGGCTATATCTCCTACCTCGCCAGCGTGGTTGGCGGTGAGGTGAGCTATGACGAGAAGCTGGGGGTGGGCGTCGGCAAGCGCAGGCAATGGGCCGTCGTGCTGGCGGCAGCGCTGTTCATCTTGGGCTTTACCGTGGTCTTTGTGCTGGCGACGGTCTCGGTCTTTGGCGCAATTTCTGCGCTCACGCTCAACGCCGATACGCTGATGCGCGTGGGCGGCGGCGTCACCATCTTGATGGGCGTGGTTTTCCTAGGTGCGATTCCGGCGCTGCAGAAAGACACCCGCCTGGCGCCGAAGCGCTGGACCACGTGGCTGGGCGCGCCGCTTTTGGGCGGCGTTTTCGCGCTGGGCTGGACGCCGTGCCTGGGACCCACGCTGGCGGCGATTGTGTCCATTTCCGCCGGCACCGAAGGCGTGACCGCAGCCCGCGGCGCCTTGCTCATCGTGGGTTATTGTCTGGGCCTTGGCCTGCCGTTTCTGCTGGTGGCGCTGGGGTCCGCGCGGGCGATGCGCACCATCTCGTGGGCCCGCAAGCACTCGCGCACCATTCAGATTATCGGCGGCGTGGCGATGATCCTCGTAGGCCTTGCCCTGATTACCGGCCTGTGGGGCGAGTTTATTTCCTATATCCAGAAATGGACCGTGGACTACGGCGCAACCCTCATTTAGGAGAAACGTGAAATATATCCGCAAAGCCTGGCGCTGGCTTATCAGCATGCGCACCGCGCTGGCCCTGCTTTTCCTGCTGGCGCTTGCCGCCATCCCCGGCTCCCTCTTGCCGCAGCGCGATCTGAACGAGCAGAACGTGCAGGAGTTCATCGAATCCAATGGCACCGTGGCGGAAATCTACGATAAGCTGCAGCTTTTTGATGTCTTTTCCTCCATCTGGTTCCAAGCCATCTTTCTGCTGTTGACGGTCTCGCTCATTGGCTGCATCATTCCGCGCTCCATCGATCACTACAAGGCGTGGCGCACGCAGCCCACGCGCGCGCCGAAGTACCTGCACCGCCTACCGCTCAGCGCCGAGGGGCATTCGGGAAAGAGCGAGGAAGAACTCAGCGCGGAGATCCACAAGCGCCTGAAAAAGTGGCGCGTGGCCGAATACACCCCGGATGAGGACCGCGCCGGGGTGCACGCCTTTTCCGCCGAGCGCGGCTACGGCCGCGAGCTGGCCAACCTCATTTTCCACGTCGCGTTGGTGGCGATCCTGGTCACCGTGGCCGCCGGCCGCCTGGTCAACTACGAGGGCCAGGTCATCGTGGTTACAGAGTCCGGTTCGCAGGGCGGCAATACTTCGCTGGAGCAGTCCACGGAGTTTTGTAATACTTCCACCTCGAACTTTGACTCCTTCCGGGCAGGACCGCTTTTCGATGGCACCGGGCTCCACCCCTTCTGCATGACCGCGCACGACTTTACCGCGAAGTACCTGCCCAATGGCCAGGCGGAGATGTTTACTTCCAACGTTTCTTACGCAGAGGGCGACGATATTTATAAGGATTCTTCCGAATGGAAGGACTATGAGCTCAAGGTCAACCACCCGCTGCGGCTGGCGCAAAACCGCGTCTACCTGCAGGGGCATGGCTATGCGCCGACGGTGACGGTGGAGTGGCCGGATGGTGAAAAGCGCACGCAGACCATCCAATTCCAGCCCACTGACACGACCTTCTTCCTGTCTTCGGGCGTGCTGCGCTTTGACCCGCCGGCGGGCATGTACCCGGATCTTTTCGAGCGCCGCCAAAACCAGCTGGCCATCCAAGGCCTCTTCGCCCCGACGGCCGAGTGGAGCGGTGAAAACGGCAAGCTTTTGCAGTCCTCCCACCCGGGCCTGAATGATCCGGCGCTGGCGGTCGATATTTACCGCGGCGATGCCGGCCTCGATACAGGTACCCCGCAGTCGCTCTTTTCGCTGGATTCAAGCCTCGTGCACTCCGGGCAGCTGCAGAAGATCGACCGCGTGAACCTGAGCCAGGGCGATGACGTCACGCTTGACGATGGCACCAAGATCACCTTCAACGGCGCCAATGAGTTTGCCAATTACCAGGTCTCCTATGACCCATTCCAGAAGTGGGTGCTGGTGTCAGCACTTGTCATGCTGGTATCCCTCGTGGCCTCGTTGATGATTAAGCGCCGCCGCGTCTATATTCGCCTGCGGCCGGATTCCGCTGGTGGTACCGCCATCGAGATGGGTGGTCTCGCCCGCACCGACCGCGCCGGCTGGTCCGAGGAATTCCACGAGCTGCACCGCGCGCTCTTGGAGCTTCCGGATCCAGATGAGGTGGAAGAAGACAAACTCTATACTGATGATTGATCCAACTATAGTTGGATCCCGCTGTGTGCATGAGTAAGGTAATCAGCATCATCCCGCACGTGTGAAGGCTAGGTGGACTCCCTTGCAGATCGATCAGAATCTGTCGAACTTCTCGGATCTCGCGGTGCAGACCGCATTCGTGGTGTACTGCGTCGCGCTTCTTATGTCGCTGTTGTACTACGGCCGCATACGTAGCCTCATCGAGGCGCGTCGCGTCAACCGCTCGGAGGCGTCCAAGGTATTGGTCGGCGCCGGGGCCGAGGCTGCCGCGGCTGCTCCCGCCGCCGGGGCTGGCGGCGGCGATACCGGTGCTGACGCTGCAACCGGCACGGGCGCAACGGATGTAGGCACCGACTACGAGGCTGAGGCGGCGTCTGCGGCCGCAACCTTGAGCGAGGAAGAAGTCGCGGAGAAGGAACGCAAGCTGGATAAGCTCGGCGGCATGACCAGCTCACTGATGTGGGTTGGCATTGCCCTGCACGCCGCGGCCATCGTGCTGCGCGGGCTGGCCACGGGCCGTTTCCCGTTTGGCAACCTTTACGAGTACGTGTTGATGGTGTCCTTCGGCGTGCTCTTGGTGGGCAATATCGCCATGCAGCGCAAGGAATGGCGCACGGTCTGGCCGTGGATCCTTACCCCTGTGCTGGCGCTGATGTTTTACGGCTCCACCAAGCTATATGCGGAGTCCGCACCTGTGGTGCCGGCCCTGCAATCGCACTGGCTGCCCATTCACGTCACGGTGGTGTCCTTGGGCGCGTCCATCGGCATCATTTCCGGCATCATCTCGCTATTGACCCTGTTGCGCCAATGGCAGCCAAAAAACGCGGAGCGTGGCATCTTTGGTGCTCTGGCTTATCCGCTGCCATCCGCGGCCAAGATTGACCGCTTGGCGTACCGCTTGGCCGTTATCACCCTGCCCACCTTGGGCCTGGGCATCATCTTGGGCGCCATCTGGGCCGAATCCGCGTGGGGTCGCTTTTGGGGCTGGGATCCGAAGGAAACCATGTCCTTTGCCACCTGGATTCTCTATGCGGCCTACCTGCACGCGCGGGCGACCCCGGCCTTCCGCAAGGCGGCGCCGTGGATCAACGTTTTGGCCATGGCGGCGATGGTATTCAACCTCTTCTTCATCAATATGGTGGTCTCCGGCCTGCACTCCTATGCGGGGCTGAACTAAATGGCCACGAACCATAGCCCGCGCAATAAGCAGGGTAAGCCCGCCGGCGATAACGAGCTCATCCTGGGCTTGGGCGCGCAGATTGCGCAGCGGCGGCGTGAGTTGGGCATCGTCCAGCAGCAGCTTGCCGATGCCGCCCACATCTCCCGCTCCACCCTCCACACCATCGAACACGGTGGGGCAGGCGTGCGGTGGGAAAAGGTTACCGCCGTGGCAGAAGCGCTGGGACTTGAGATTCGGTTCGTGCCAAAGGATTAATCCTGGTTGTCGTTCTGGCCCTTTGAACCATTGTTGCCGTCGGCGTCGCGAGTGCGGCGCTGGCGGCGTTTTTCTTCCTCGGCCTCCTGCCTGCGGCGCTGCTTGAAGCGCTCCTTTTCCAGGTTCCACAGGAATTCCTCGTCATCATCGGGGCCCTTGATGGAACGCGGTTGTTCTTCAACCTGGCGGGACTTCCAGGATGATGGCCCAAAGGCCTTCCACACCAGGTAGGCGGCGAGGACAAAAAGCAGTAGGAGGATTAGTCGACCCATGCAGATTATTCTACCTGTACGGCGTACAATCGACCCCCATGACGCACAACCCTGAGCCACCGAAACCGGACCCCGAACTGCGCCGTCGCTCCCGCAAGGCGCTATGGAAATACGGGCTCGCGCGCGTGGTGCTTTTTATCGCGCTCACCGCGGTCATCGAGCTGCTGGCGGTAGCGATTGGTTTCCCCATCCCTATCCTCATGGCAGCGCTCCTGGCGCTCTTTGTCGCCCTGCCGCTATCGATGCTGATCTTTAAAAACTGGCGCATCGAGGCCACGCAGACGCTGGCGGAATACTCCGCGCAGCGCAAGGCACACAAGCGGTGGGTGCAGGCCGAATTGGAAGGCCGCGCGGAGGCCTAGGCGCGGACTAGACCAGGGCGACGGCGATGGCTTCGATCACTGCCCAGATGAGCATGGCGCGCCCGGTCAGCCCCAGCACGGGGATGAGCTGGGGCCCAGTGTCACCGCGATTGACGGTGCGCACCGCGCGGAGTGCAAACGGGAAGTAGACCAGGCCAGCGAGCGCGAGCCAGCTGCCGAAGGCGACCGCGATGGTAAGCACGAAGGGCAAGAGCAGCAGGCCGGTAAACAGCAGGCGGGCGTTCTTATTGCCCAGCCGCACCGCGAGGGTGATCTTGCCGGCCTCGGCATCGGAGGGAATATCGCGGATATTATTGACCAGGTTCACCCCGGAGCTCATGGCGCCGATGCCGATGGCCAGGGCTAGGCCGGTCCAGGAAATGCGGCCGGCTTGGGTAAATTCGGTGCCGAGCACGGCGACGAGGCCGAAGAAGACAAAGACGGCGATCTCGCCCAGGCCGCGGTAACCGTAGGGGTTCTTGCCGCCGGTATAAAACCACGCGCCGGCGATGCACAGCGCGCCGATGAGGATGAGCCACCAGGCACCGGCCGCCAGCGACAGGATGATTCCGGCTAAGCCTGCGACGGCAAAGCACCCGAACGCGGCGTATTTCACGTGGCGCGGCTGCGCAAGTCCGCTGCCGGTCAGCCGCTGCGGGCCGGTGCGGTCATCATCGGTACCGCGGATGCCATCGGAGTAGTCATTGGCATAGTTCACGCCGATGATAAGCGCCCACGCCACGATGAGCGCGAGCAATGCGCGGCCGATATGCCCGCTATTAATGCCGAAGGCCGCGCCCGTACCTGCGACAACGGGTGCGAAGGCATTGGCCCACGTATGCGGGCGGGCGCCATTGATCCAATCCTGTGCGGTAGCGGAATAATTACCGGCTGATGAAGTCATAGCCACCATTGTGCCACTGGGCTAGCAGCGTTCAGCAATCAGGAAGCCGGGGCCGGGGCTGGAGCCGGAGCCGGGCCCCGGTGGAGGTTAGGCGCTAAAGAGGGCGGCGACGGCCTGGCGGTCGACCTTGCCAGGGCCGGTGGTGGGAAAGTCCGCGAGGCGCTTTAAGTCCTTAGGCAGCTGCCAGCGGGGGAGTTCGGCGTCTTCGAGGGCCTCGAAGATATCGCCAAGCTCGGCATTACCGGTATAGGCGGCCACGATGGCCTGGCCCAGCCGCGGGTGCGGGATGCCGAGGACGCACGCCTCGTCAACCCCCGGCACCCGGAGGATCTCGCGTTCCAAGACTTCTGGGTGCAGCTTCAGCCCGCCGGAGTCGATGACATTATCGAGGCGCCCGGTGACGGTGAGGATGCCGTCTTCGATGACGCCGGCATCGGATGTGGCAAACCACCTATTCCCGGGAAACGCCTCGTGGCTCGGGGCATTGCGGTAGCCCCGCGCGATGGTGGGCCCGCCGAGCAAGATGCGTCCATCCTGGACGCGGGCGGTCGTCCCAGGCAGGGGGCGGCCATCGTAGACGCAGCCGCCGGCGGTTTCGGAGGAACCGTAGGTGGTCGTGATAGTGATGCCCCGGTCCGTGGCCGCGGCGTGCAGGCGCGGGTGGATGGCGGCACCGCCCACCAAGATGGCATCGAAACTCTGGAGCGCGTCGATACCTTCCGGTGTATCCATGGCCTTGGCCAGCTGCAGCGGGGTCAGCGCGGTGTAGGTGCGGTCGCCGGTGCGGGAGAGCTCCGCGGCGGCGCGGGAGAAGGCGGAGATATTAAAGCCCGCGCTGAGATCGAGGCAGAGCGGATCCACCCCGGCCACCAGGGAACGGATGAGGACCTGGATGCCGGCGATGTGGTGGGCGGGCATCGCCAAGAGCCATTGCCCAGGGCCACCGAGGACCTGGTGGGTGGCATCGGCGCTGGCCACCAGGTTGGCCGGCGTTAATTGCGCGCCCTTTGGGGTGCCGGTGGACCCGGAGGTGGAGACCACGAGCGCGATGTCCTCGGCGATGGGCTCGCCGGCGCGCTGGGAATTGCGCAGGAGGGTGGCGCGGGTGGCATCGGCAAGCGGCAGCGGCAAAAAGCAGGACCTACCGGCAATGGCGGATTCGAGGTCCGGCAGGATGGCCGCGGGGTCGTGCGGATCGACGGGCAAGGGGGCGAGGATAGTCACGGCACTAGATCTTAGGGCCACGGCGGGACAAACCCCGGTTGCGGCCGGGGTGAGTCGATACAGGGATCAGCGGTAGGTGTCTTCTTGATCAAAGGGCCGCTCGTTATTGGCCTCAGCCTCCTTAATGCGGCGCAGCATCCACACGCGGGAGCCGAGAACGCCCGCGACGGCGAGGACCGCGAGCAGGATACAAAATGCGATGAGCACGGTGCGGGGCACTCCTTAGTAGTAGTACGGGAACTCGTCCCAGTTGGGCTCGCGCTTGTCCAGGAAGGCCTGCTTGCCCTCGACGGCCTCATCGGTCATATAGGCCAAGCGGGTGGCCTCGCCGGCGAAGACCTGCTGGCCCATCAGGCCATCATCGGTGAGGTTGAACGCGAATTTCAGCATGCGCTGGGCGGTGGGGGACTTCATATTGATTTCCTGGCCCATGCGGATGGCAGCGTCCTCCAGCTCACCGTGGTCCGCGACCTCATTGACCGCGCCCATCTCATACATGCGCTGGGCATCGTACGTGCGGCCCAAAAAGAAGATCTCGCGGGCGAATTTCTGGCCCACCAACTTGGCCAGATAGGCCGATCCATAGCCCGCATCGAAGGAACCGACATCCGCGTCCGTCTGCTTAAAGCGCGCCTCCTGGCGGGAGGCCACGGTCATATCGCAGACCACGTGCAACGAGTGCCCGCCGCCGGCGGCCCACCCATTGACCACGGCGATAACCACCTTGGGCATGGTGCGGATGAGGCGCTGGACCTCCAGGATGTGCAGGCGGCCGCCTTCGACCTTGGCGCGGGCCTCATCGACGCTGGATTCATCCGCCGTGGCATCATCGTGGGCGTGCTCAGTGGCGTAGCGATACCCCGAGCGGCCGCGAATGCGCTGGTCGCCGCCGGAACAAAACGCCCAGCCGCCATCTTTTTGCGAGGGCCCATTGCCGGTAAGCAAGATCGTGCCCACATCCGGCGTGCGGCGGGCGTGATCCAAAGTGCGATACAGCTCATCCACGGTGTGCGGCCGGAAGGCATTGCGCACCTCCGGTCTGTCGATGGCGATGCGCACGATGCCATTCTTCCGACCGTCCGCCGCCAGACGGTGGTAGGTGACGTCCGTGAGATCCCCAAAGCCCTCAACCGGGCGCCACAATTCCTCACGGAATGGATTATCGGTGCTGTATTTCTTCTGCTCGCTCATAGCGCCCAGCATAGTGGGCGCGAAAAAGTTTAGTCCCCATTCCCAACCCTCACCTCTACGCACTGCCCAGCATGCTGGTAATAATCGATACTCAATAACTGCGAGGGGGTTACCCCGCAATGTACCCGTGTACCCTATGCCGGCGCGGTCATCAATACCGTGGGAAGACTCGAACTTCCTCAACCCTTTAACGCCAAAGGGTGCCTAGATGTCCTCGAATTTCCCCTCGAAGGCGGGGGCATACTCGCTGCAAGTGCGTAAAGGCTACCGCCACGCGCGCAGCGTGGCATGACTAAAGCTTCGCTATGGAGTTATCAGTTCCGTATTCCAGTTCAACTGCTGGATCCGGGTATCAAGCTCCCGGTACTGCTTGGACAGGTCATCGACCCGTTTGCGCAGTTCTGCTACCGGAAGCGTGGCCACGAACTTAATCTCCGCGCGGGAGTAGCGGTCCTGGCGCGCGCCCGCGGCTTGGGCGAGATCGTGGTAGATGCGGCGGGTGCGCACGAGGCCATCGCGAAGCGCCAGCGCCTGCATCAAGTTTTTCTCGCCATCAAAATCGGTAGCCACGTTCGTGGCATTGATGGCTTGCACGAGCTTATCGATGCGCCCGGTAATGCCCTCCAACTCGCGCAAAAGCTCGGCTGGATCCTCGTCCGGGGTATCGCCCTCCTGCACGCGCACGACGGAGAGCAGGCGCTCGCGCAGCTCATTGAGCCGTTCCTGCGCCTGCGCGCGTTCTGCTAATGCCTCTGCCAGTAACATGGTTCCTCCTTCAGGGTAGGTAGGAACCAACGTAGTCTGGGTGGGGGCTGGGGTCAATGGGTTGTGGTCCGCATCGCGGGCGGCGTGCCAGCTATCATGACCTTATGAACATCGATGACGTTCTCGACCGCGCCCACGTAGTCTCCCTCCCGCTGGCCGTGAAGTTTCGCGGCATCACCACGCGGGAGGCGTTGCTCATTGATGGGCCTGCCGGTTGGGGTGAATTTGCGCCGTTCCTGGAATACGGGCCCGCGGAATCGGCCGCGTGGCTGCGCGCCGGGCTGGAGGCCGCTTACGAGGGATTTCCGGAGCCGGTCCGAGAGTGGGTAGAGGTCAACGCCACCATTCCCGCCGTTCCCGCCAGCGAGGTACCCGCGATCGTGGATCGCTATCCAGGCTGCCGGACGTTCAAGATCAAGGTGGCGGAGAAGGGCCAGACGCTTGCCGATGACATCGCGCGCGTCCATGCCGTCCGCGAACACGTGAGTGCCCGGGGCGTTATCCCGGTGCTGCGCGTGGACGCCAATGGCGGCTGGAGTGTGGCCGAAGCGGTAGAGGCAGCCCAAGCACTCATGCCGCTGGACTATATGGAACAACCCTGCGCGAGCGCGGAGGAACTCGTGGAGGTGCGCAGGCAGCTCATGCACAACGGGCTTTTTGTGCGCGTGGCCGCGGATGAATCCATTCGCAAGGTGGAGGATCCATACCGCGTGGCGGATCTGCAGGCGGCAGATGTAGCGGTGGTTAAACCCGCTCCGCTAGGCGGGGTGCGCCGCGTCCTCGAGGTGGCACAGCACCTGCGCGAACGGCACATGGACATTACGGTGGCCTCGGCGCTGGATACCTCCATTGGTATCAATATGGGCTTGGCAGCGGTGGCGGCGTTGCCGCAAATCTATGATGACGAGGACATCGACGTCACCCCGGCTGCGGCGGGCCTGGCCACGGGAAGCCTTTTCGAGGAAGACGTCACCGCGCCGCGTCAGCTACACGACGGGCACCTGCGCGCCGAGATCCTCGCCCCTGAACCGGACCGCCTGTCCGCCTTGGCCGCCCCGGCCAACCGCCGCGACTGGTGGTTCGAGCGCCTGCGGGAATCGGGCCTAAACGACAGGATGTGTTGGTGAAGTTATATGTTTAGCCCGTCTGGCCTGCTGGTATTAGGATTATTTCACTTATCCGGAGACATAACGCAGCCTCGGACCTGAAATACCGCCGGGGGCGTGCTGATGTGCTAAGCGCTGAGGTTCACGATGAATGGATGAGTAAGAATCATCCTCGATGCCCCGTCTGTAGCGAGGTGTGCACCAAAATACGGGACTACAAGCACCTATGCACCAGCGATGGCGATGGAACGCCTGTAAAGCCACTGTCACTCGCGCTAGAGGCCGACCCAGGAAAGTGGGCGAATCAGGGCGCAGACCCACGAGCCAAAGCACACACCCTAGCCAACCAAGAAACACAAGCCACCATCGGCCGTGAATACGGCCGACCAGCAACTTTCGACAGTTGCCTACAACCACTCTATGGGAATACGCAAAGGCCACATGCCCTAAACCACGCAGTCCACCAACACAAAATGTCGTTTACCCCGACACGCCAGAAAACAACACATTTTGTCGTTTAACCCGGGAATCGTGGCAATTCCTGTAGTTGCGCCTAAAGCATAAGAAAAGCGCCTGGCACGTGCCAGGCGCTTTTATCTATCTAAACCTTAGACCAACTCGTGGGTGAGGTTGGCCGGGCGGGTGTAGGTATTAACAACCGGGGACCACTTGATGGCGTCGTCCACGATCTTCTGTAGGGTCTCCTTGTCGGCGTCGCCGTCGATGTTGACCTTAACGTTGACGTCAGAAACGCCCGGGCGCTTGTCCTCGCCCAAGTCACCAACGCCCCAGGTTGGGGAGAGGTCGATGTCGCCAACGATGTCGAGCTCCAGCTTGGTCAGGGTAACGCCGCGGTGCTGGGCGATGGCCTGGATACCAACGTTAATGCAGGCGCCAAGACCAGCCTGGGCGACCTCGGTGGGGTTGGGTGCGGAGTCATCGCCAAGCAGCGGCAAAGGCTCGCCCACCTTGATGGTGTGGTCGCGCACGGTGGTGTTATTGCGGAAGAAACCGTCAGCCTCGGTGTGGGTGCGGACGTGCTTCTTAGCACCCTCAGGGTTGTCGATGTTCTTCTGTGCTAGGTCGTTGAGCTTCTCGCCGTCGATGGGCTCGAGAGCGTCGCCTTCGTTGTGATTCGGGGTGAGATCAGACATTAAATTGCTCCTTGTATCAGATGTTTATTAACTGATGGCGCCATCGTAACGCGAAGGCACATATAAATCTAGAACAAGGGGTCTATTTTGTGGAGAAAGGCAGGTCTAGAGTGAATATAAATGTGTGCACCGCATTTGCTGACCTGTGAATTTAGAAATTGACACCTTGGTACACCTAGCCTAGGTTCATTCTGAACAAACCACTTGGTCTAGTTAAGAAAGAACGTATGGTGCATAACCGGAACCTGTCGCGACGGCAGATACTGCGCAGCGCGATGGCAATGGGCGGGGTAGCACTCGGCTCGCAGGTGCTATCCGCATGTTCCACGCCGCGGCAGGGGGACAATGCCCAGTCCGGAAAATCCGAGCAGGGCGGGGAAACCCTCACCATCGGATTCGTGCCCATTGCGTGCGCGTCCCCGCTGGTCGCCGCCGACGGCCTGGGCGCCTTCGCAAAGCAGGGCCTCAACGTTGAGCTGCGTAAATTCGCGGGATGGGCAGACCTCTGGACCGCCTATGCCACCGGCGCCTTAGACGTGGCGCACATGCTCTCGCCCATGCCGCTGGCCATCGATGCCGGGGCGACCAATGCCTCCCGGCCCACTGAGTTGGCCTTTACACAAAACACCAACGGGCAGGCACTGACCTTGTCCACCTCTCACATGGATACCGTGTCGCGGCCGGCGGACCTGAAGGGCATGGTGCTGGGCATCCCCTTTGAGTATTCGGTGCATGCCCTCTTGTTGCGCGATTACCTCGTGGCCGGCGGAGTGGATCCGGTCTCTGATGTGGAACTGCGCCTCTTGCGCCCGGCCGATATGGTGGCGCAACTTTCGGTAGGTACTATCGACGGCTTCATTGGCCCAGAGCCCTTCAACCAGCGCGCCCTAACTACCGGCTCAGGCCGCGCCTTTGTTCCCACCCGCCAGATGTGGGATAACCACCCGTGCTGCTCGGTGGCCGTGGCAAAGGAAGTGGACCGGGACGTGCGCGACCGCGTGGTCGCGGCGCTGCACGAAGGCGCGCAGTACGTCGATAGCCCGCACCACGTCCATGAATCGGCCTCCATGCTGGCCAAGGAGAAGTACCTGAATCAGAAGGAAGAGCTGATCTCGCGGGCGCTGGCCGGAAATTACACCACCTGGGACGGCAAAGACCTGGTGGATCCACAGATGATTAAGTTCGGCGGCAGCACCTCTGCCACCGCAATTACGTGGATGGCCGCCCAAATGGCCCGCTGGGATCTGGGCGGAAAGGCAATGCCGATGGATGATCAAGCGCTCATAGACGTCACAAAATCCGTCTTGCCGCGCGAGGCCGATCTCACTACGGACCCAGTGGAAATCAACGGCCATACCTTCGATCCCCTGCACCCCACCGCCGGATACCAGCGTTAAGGACCCCCACGCTTATGACCACACTGAAAAATCACAGCGCTAGCACCAGCACCGCGCACTCCACTGGCACCCACACCGCAGCGCCCAATTCGGGCCGCACCGTCGGCCGCAAGAAGAAGCGCCGGGAGAGCCCGTGGCAGGCGATGGGCCTGGGCATTGCGCTTTTTATTGCCTTCATCGCCATATGGCAGGCGGTGGCGGCTGCGGGCTGGCTTTCCGATATCGCCCCCACCCCCGCGCGTACCTGGGATAGGGCCGTAGAGATCCTTTCTGATCCCTTCTACCGGGATGGGCCGACCTCGGTGGGCATCTTTTGGCACATGGTGGCCTCCCTGCGCCGCGTGCTCATTGGCTTTGTCATCGCCATGGCGATTGCTATTCCGCTGGGCTTTTGGTTGGGTTCTTCTGCCACCTTCCGCCGCGCGACGGATCCCTTTGTCCAAATCCTGCGCCCCGTGTCCCCGCTGGCATGGCTGCCACTAGGCCTGGCGCTGCTTCGCGATGCCGAAAATACCGCCGTCTTCGTCATTATCCTCTCTGCCTTGTGGCCGACGCTGCTCAATACCATTGAGGCGGTGCGCGGGATTCACCCCACGTATAAGAACCTGGCATCCACGCTGGGAACGAACCGGATGCAACAGCTTTTCTATATCGTCGGCCCGGCCGCACTTCCCGGGATTATTACCGGCATGCGGCAATCGTTGTCCACCGCCTGGTTGGTCATCGTGGCCGCAGAAATGCTCGTCGGTGGGCAAGGTGTCGGCTTCTTTGTCTGGAATATGTGGAACCGCCTCGATATTGATGCCATCGTCGTGGTCATCGTCTTAATCGGTGTCATCGGATTGGCTCTGGATTACCTCGTTGCCTCCCTGCAGAAAGTGGTGCGCTATGACTAATGCCCATATCGAATTTGCTGGTATTACCAAAAGCTACGGCCCAACCAAGATCATTGGGGATACCTCAGTTTCCATTGGGGAAGGCGAGTTCGTGTCCGTGCTGGGGCCATCGGGCTCTGGCAAATCCACCATGCTGAATATGATCGCGGGACTGGCATTTCCCTCTACCGGCGAGGTGCGCGCGCGAGGAGAGGCCGTGACCGGCCCAGGTCCTGACCGGGGCGTGGTATTTCAAAATCACGCGCTCCTGCCCTGGATGACGGCGCGCGGGAATATCGAATTCGGGCTGCGATCGGCCCGCCCGGAGCTGTCGAAGGCAGAGCGCACCAAGATTGCGCAGGACTTCCTCGACGAGGTCAGCTTGGGCCATGCGGCCGACCGGCGCCCGTCGCGGTTATCCGGAGGCATGCAGCAGCGCGTCGGTTTGGCGCGCGCCTTCGCCATCGGCTCGGATATCTTATTGCTCGATGAACCCTTCGGCGCGTTGGATGCGCTTACCCGCCGCCAGCTGCAGTCGCTGCTGTTGAATGTGTGGGAAGAAAACCGCCGCACGGTGGTCATGGTCACCCACGACGTGGATGAGGCAGTATTGCTCTCGGACCGCATCTTGGTGATGTCGCCAGGGCCAGAAGCCACCATCATCGAGGACATCGAGGTGGGGTTGCCGCGCCCGCGCAGCGGCAGCGATGACTCCGCTGTGGTGGAGCGGAAGAATGAGCTGCGCGAGAGGTTACTCGGGCTGCTAGAAAACGGCTAAAGCGGGCAGGCGGTTGCCTACCCGCTTCTTCGCTTTGGACATACGGGCTGCGACCCCCGCCTAGGCCGGGGTTAACCTTACTGCTCGGGCTGCTGGTTCGACAGCCCGAGCGCTACCTGGGCCGCGTGCACGGCGGCCTTATCGGCTTCCTGGATGAACCACGAATCGGTGCCGGGAATCGGCGGGGCCAGGGTGGTATCTGGGTACTCGGCGTGGGCGGGGATTCCTACGAGGTGCAGGCGCTCATCCACGGTGCCGTCGGCGTTGTGGACCTGGCGGGTTTCGGGGTCCTCGGCAGGCGAGCCGGTGGGTACCTCGATGCCATCGCGGGCGGTTTCCGTAAACGCGCGCACGCGGCCGGATTTCACGAGGGAGTGCATGAAGGAATCGTGCGGGGTGCGACGGATATCGGGCTTGTGTACCCAGGCATCGAGAAGCGTCGTGCCCGGGATGCGCTTGCCGCCGGATGCGCTGGAGCTGATGGTCCATTCGCCGGCGTCGGCATTCGTGCCCAGGACGGGATTGCCGCCGACGAAGCTGACAATGCCGGCATCGACAAGCGCCAGCAATTGTTGCGTGCGGAAAGGCGGCGGGCCGGAGCACGTGGTCTGACCCAAGGAAATGGCCTTATCGAACATGTGGTGGCGCGACTCCAGGGTATAGCGGCCCTCGGCGCCCAGCACCTGGGTGGGCTTGCGGGAGAAACCGACTGACCACAAGGCGGCGCGCACCGGGCTTTCCGGGCCCTTCTGGGCCTCTGCCAGGTCCTCGCACAGGCTCTGCGCAATGTGCTCGGTGAGCTCTTGTTGGCTGGAAAAGTCCTCCGTGAGCAGGTGGATCCAGCGCAGCAGGCTGAAATCTTTGGTGGTATGGCGGTGAATGACCTCATCGAGCTGGGCCAGGCCGTTATAGGCCACACTAGCATCTACCGGGGTGGCATCGAGCGCAGCGATGATCTCCTCGCGGGAGGCGCGCAGGCTCTCCGGCTCGACGCGGGCGAGGGTATCGATATAGGCCTGGTAAGCATCGCGGGCAACCGCTGGCCACACCTCGGTGTCATAGTTAATGGAGCGCGCGCCCGTGCGGTGGGATAGCTCGGCGACGACCTTCTTCAGGCGCGGGATTTCCGCGGCCGGTGGCAGGGAGCCTTCATCGGATTGCGGCAGGAAGGGATACCCGCGCCGGGAGGCCGCTGCAAAGGTGGGCTCGGTGCCGGTGGCCTCATAGCGCATACCCCAAGGCTTGGAGGAATCCTCGACAAACTTACCGCCGCGGCCCACGGTAGACAGGATGAGGATATCGAAAAAGCCCATGCCAAGCCCGCGCACGAGGACCTTCTCATTGTCCTTGATGGAGTCAACGCCCTGGTCAATGGGGTTATCGGCGCGGATCCAGCGCAGGCTGGGGTTTTCTTCCAAGGTCTTTAAGATCCACCGCTCGTTTTCGGTATAGCCCTGGTTCTGCCAGCCTGTGACCGCCAAGGTGGAGCCGGCCTCCACGGTGGTGTCGTTGTTGAGGTGCAAAATATCCGCGCCATCGCGGGATTCAATATCCACCACGCGGGCGTGGTATTGCTTGACCTCAACCCACTCCGGCACGTCCTGCAAGACCGAGCGGAAGACCCACAGGATGTAGTGGCCGTAGAGTGCGCGCGGCAAATAGGATTCGGGGCTCAATTTTTCCAGTTCTGCGCGGCCAAATTCCTCAACCACTTGCGGATCGAGTGGGTGGGCGGCGACGTAATCGCGGGCGCCGGGGGACACGTGGGCATCGCCAAGCGTCAGGCGGATCCACTCGTAGATGGTGGGGCCTTCAACCACTGGGGCCTCCACGGTGGAGCCGGGTTCAGAAAACAGCGTCATGCCGTGCGCGAAGGTATTCATGCACAGGTACTTGGGCTGGTTGATATCCCAAATCTTGCCGCCGCCGTGCTGGGCGTCATCGATAAGGTGCAGCGTTAGCTTCTCTGGCGGGTGAGACACGGTATTGAGTTGTGCCACGAGGCGCTCGAGGACGGAAATGCCGCGGGGGCCAAGTCCTATCAGCGCGATGGATGAAGTGTTAGCGGTCAACGCGGAGCCCTACCTTCTAGCTTATAGACCAAGCGGAATCGTCATAATAGACAATAAAGTCTAGCAATAAGCGTGGTGGGAAAATATTCACTGGCAGTGGCTTGGCGCTGGCAGGGCGCGCTCGCCAGCCGGAACGCCCCGAGCAGGTGTGAAATTAATTCTTGGCTAGGCAGATTGGTAGACAGATCGGTAGGCGAAGTGGCGTGTGGAGGGGTGCGGGGGTGTCGGGCTGAGGCGTTGCCTTAGGAAGCTGGTGCGCGGGTAAGATCGCGGACATGACAATCAAGGTTCGCGATGCCCACTTATACAACCTGCGCAATGTCGATGTGGATATGCCGCGCGGCCAACTCGTCGCGGTGACGGGAGTCTCCGGTTCCGGAAAGTCCTCCCTGGCCTTTGGCACCATCCACGGGGAAGGGCAGCGCCGCTACCTGGAATCGGTGGCGCCGTTTGCGCGCCGGCTCATTAGCTCCGCGGTGGACCCGCAGGTAAGCCAGGTGGAGGGGCTGCCGCCCACGGTGGCGCTGCAGCAATCCACCTCCGGCGGCGGGGCGCGCTCCACGGTGGGCACGGTCTCCGCGCTATCTAATAGCGTGCGCCTATTGTACTCGCGCGCCGGGGATAATCCTGAAGGCCTGTACTCGGATGCCTTTTCACCGAATACTCCTGAGGGCATGTGCCCGCAGTGCCAAGGCGCGGGCGTGGTGCACGAGCCCACCGAGCAATCGATGGTGCCCGATCCCACCTTGTCCATTGAGGAAGGCGCCATTAAGGCCTGGCCCGGTGCGTGGGCGGGCAAGAATTTTCACGATATCCTCATGAACTTGGGCTATGACCTGGATTCGCCTTGGCAAGACCTGCCGCAGGAAGACCGCGACTGGATCCTATTTACCGAAGAACGCCCCGTAGTCACCGTAAAACCGCTGCGCGGTGCGGACCAGATTCAGCGCAATTATGAGGGGACGTGGCGCTCGGTGGCCAGTTACCTCACCAAGACGCTGCAGGAGACCCAATCGGAATCGCTGCGCAAGCGCACGTTGTCCTTCATGGAATCCCGCGAGTGCGATACCTGCCACGGCCGCCGGTTGAACCCGCGGGCGCTCGAGGTGACGTATGCGGGCATGAGCATCGACAAGCTGGGCGCGCTGCCGCTGGACCAGGTCTATGAGGTGCTCAGCGCGCAGGAACCGGAGGAGAATTCCGCGGAGGATCTGCTGCTCAAGCAGGTGCTGCCGGCGCTGACCTCCGCCCTGGAGCTGGGGCTGGCGCACCTGAGCCTAGACCGGCCCACCCAGAGCCTTTCGGCGGGCGAATTGCAGCGCATCCGGCTCGCCGCCCAGCTGCGTTCCGGCCTCTTTGGCGTGGCCTATGTGCTCGATGAGCCATCTGCCGGCCTGCACCCCGATGAGCGCGGGGCGGTGTTGGAGATGTGCCGCCGATTCATCTCCGCCGGCAATTCGGTGCTGCTCGTGGAACACGATATGGATCTGGTGGCCCAAGCGGATTGGCTCGTGGACGTCGGCCCCTACGCCGGCGAGGGCGGCGGCAAGGTGGTCTATTCCGGGCCGGTCGAGGACTACGACGCCGATACCCCCACCGCCCGCGCCTTGGCGCAGCGTGAGCTCGCGCTTGCCGATGCCCCCCGTACCCCCTCCAACCACCTCCGCCTGCGCGGCATCTCCGCGCGCAGCATCGACGGGCTCGATGTGGACTTTGGCCTGGGGCAATTTACCGCGGTGGCCGGTGTATCGGGCTCCGGTAAGTCGACGCTGGTGAGCACCGTGCTGGCAGAAACCCTCAAGGAGTCCGCCACCGCCGTGGCCGATGAGGATAAAGATGATGCAGACGAGGGCGGCCACGAATTCTCCCTTGCCGGGGTAGAGGGCCTAGATAAGGTCTCCCGGCTGGTGCAGATTTCCCAAAAGCCCATTGGCCGCACCCCGCGGTCCACGTTGGCCACCTATACCGGCCTTTTCGATAACGTGCGCAAGCTCTTTGCTTCCACCCCAGAGGCCAAGGAGCGCAAGTGGACGGTCTCGCGCTTTTCCTACAACGTGAAGCAGGGCCAGTGCCCTACCTGTGGTGGCGCCGGAAAAATCGAGGTAGAGCTGGTCTTTTTGCCGGGTTCCTATACCACCTGCCCGCAATGCGGCGGTGCCCGCTTCAACGATGAGACCCTCGAGGTGACCTGGCACGGGCGCAGCATCGCAGAGGTGCTGGAGCTTACCGTGGATGAGGCCGCCGAATTCTTTGCCGATGAACCAAAGATCCACCGGGCCATCGCCACGCTGCAGGCCGTGGGTTTGGGCTACCTCCGCTTAGGACAAGGCGCGCCGGAGCTTTCCGGCGGTGAGGCGCAGCGCATCAAGCTCGCCACGGAGTTGCAGCGCTCCCGCAATTCGCGGCGCGGGCACACGGTCTACATGCTGGATGAGCCCACCACCGGCCTACACCCGGCCGATATTGCCCTGCTCAATGCGGAGCTGCACAAGCTTGTCGATGCCGGGCATACCGTGATCGTCATCGAACACGATCTCAACGTTCTGGCGAGCGCGGACCGCATCATTGAGATGGGCCCCGGAGCCGGTGCAGACGGCGGGCGAATCATCGCGGATGCCACCCCAAGCCAGCTGGCCGCTGAAGATACCGCGACCGGCCGGGCGCTGCGGGCACGCCAGCGGCAGAGCTAGCACCTCCCCCTCGGTTCAGCGCTGGCATCTGGGAGATTCCCTGGGATCTCACAGGAAAATGATGTACATCTGGTAGGCATGACAAATAATGGCTTTGGTGAAAACGGTTCCAATGGCCGAAAAGGCTCTCATGATGATGGCCGCGGCACTGACGAGACCCGCCAGTGGTCTGGCCCGGCCGAGGATGCCACGCGCCAGATAGGCCGCGTTCCAGATAGCGCGGCCGGTGATGCCCGCAACCAGCGCCCGCAGCAGTATTTCCCGGGCGCGCAGCAGCCGCAGAATGAGACGCGGCAATTCGATGCAAGCGCCGATTACCAGCAGAATTACCAACAAAACTACCAGCAGCCCGGCGGGCAATATGGCCAGCAGCAGTACGGTCAGCAACAGTATGGCCAGCAACAATACGCCCAGCAGCAGTATGAGCCGGTGCCGTCGGACTATGACCCGGATCAGCGAGGTAGGGGAAAGAAGAAAAACGGCGGGATGGCCGGTGTCTTTGCCGCCATCGCCGTGGTTGCCATCTTGGCGGCGGGCGCCCTGTTTTTCTTGTGGCGCAATGCCGCGAGCGATGCCGATAAGCCGGCGCCAGAACCGGTGACGGAGACCACGACCGCGCAGGTGCCCACCACGGTGACCGAAACCGAGGATGCGGGCCCTGGCATTTCTGAGCGCTTGCGCAATCTGCCAAACCTGCAAGACGAGCTCCCCGAAGATATTCCTTCCGAGCTGCCACCGGAAATCCAGGACCGCCTGGAAGAAGGCAATGACCTCGACGTGGAACGCCTCTTGCGGGATCTCCTAGGCAATAGCGGCAACCAGCAGCAGGGCTAACACATAGTAACGGCGGCGCGGTACGGTGCGGCGGGATTGCCGATTGCCGGCCGCCGCGCCGCAGTAGGTAAAATCTGGCAGCATGAATGAATCGATGCAGCTGGCTGAACAGGTAGCCGCCCAATTGGCGCGCCACCTTACTGATGTGGTGCTGTGCCCGGGATCCCGCAACGCACCGCTGTCCCTAGCGCTCTTGGCGCGCGAGGATATCCGGGTGCATACGCGCATTGATGAGCGCGGCGCTGCGTTTACTGCCTTAGGAATGGCGCGCGTGCAGCACCGCCACGTCGGGGTGGTGATGACTTCCGGCACGGCCGTGGCCAATACGCTGCCCGCGGTGGTTGAAGCGCACTATTCGCATACCCCGCTCGCCATTATTAGCGCCGACCGCCCAGAGCGGCTGATCGGCACTGGCGCCTCCCAAACCATCGTGCAAGACGGCATCTTTGGCGTCTATGCGGATACCACCCAGGTCAACGAGCACAAAGATATCGCCGCTATTGCGGAGCGATTTGAGCGCGATCTTCAGGTGCACATCAATATCGCCTTTGACGCGCCGCTGGTAGGAGATAGCCTGCCGGAACCTGTAGGTGGCGATGGCACTCGCGCGGCTACCCCGCGGTTTTATAACCACGGCGAGGTCGCTGTGAACTTGAGCAAAAATACCCTCGTCATCGCCGGCGATGAGGCCTGGGAGGTCGAGGGCTTAGAAGACGTGCCGACCATCGCGGAGCCCTCCGCGCCGGGGCCCTTCCACCCCGTGCACCCGGCCGCGGCGCATATTTTCCGCAAGGCGCAGGTCTCTGCGAATGACTACGTGGTCAATACCAAGGTTGAGCAGGTCATCGTGGTGGGCCACCCCACGCTTCACCGCGGGGTGCTCGCGCTGATGAATGACCCGGATATCGAGCTCGTGGTGCTCTCGCGCACGGCGGACTTTACCAACCAGCGTGGGGATAACGCGCGGCTTGGCACCACCGTCAAGGTCACCGGCGAGCCAAGCCGCGAGTGGCTCAAGATTTGCCAGGGCGCGACCGACATGACCGGCGAGGCCGTGCGCGCAACCCTGGAGGATGAAGAGCTCGGGTTTACCGGTCTGCACGTAGCGGCGGCGGTAGGCGATACGCTTGCGGTCAATGACACGGTGGTACTGGGCGCCTCGAATCCGGTGCGCGATGCCTCCCTCATCGGTATGCCCTTCGATGGCGTGGATACCTACGCCCCGCGCGGGGTGGCGGGCATCGATGGCACCGTCTCCCAAGCCATTGGCGTCGCCCTAGCTACGCAATCGCTGGACCCCACCAATTGGCGCGCCCCACGCGTGATGGCCCTGGTAGGGGATGTGACCTTTTTGCACGATGCCAATGGGCTGCTGATCCCGGAGGACCAGCCGCGGCCAGAGAACCTCACCATCGTGGTGGCCAATGACAATGGCGGCGGCATCTTCGAGACCCTGGAGCAAGGCGCGCCCGCGCTTCGCGATGCCTTCGAGCCAGCCTTTGGAACGCCGCATGGGGTGGGCATCGGCAAGCTGGCAGAAGCGTATGACGCAGACTACCGCCTGGTGACCACCCCGCAGGAGCTGCTGGATACCCTGGCAGAGCTCAAGGAATACTCCACTGGCATTACCATCGTGGAGGCGCAGACCACCCGTGCTACGCGCCGGGCGCTGCAGGATAAGCTCACGCAGAAGGTGGGCCAGTAAGTGTCCCCGCGCTATAGGCCCGCGGTTTTTCGGCGCCGGCTGCACCAGCTCGTGCTGGCCGTCTATGTGGCGCTGATCGTGGGCTCGGTGCGCCTGGTGGTAGGGCCCTTCCTCAATGACCGCGCCATTTCCGCGCAGCCTAGCCGGGCCTTGGCAACGGTCAAGGACGTCGGCGCGCTGCGCACCACCGTGGATTTCCAAGATAGCGACGGGATCTATCATTCCCCGCGGCAAGGCTTGCTCTATCCCACGGACTTGGGTGAGGGCCAGCAGGTATGGGTGCAGTACGCCGAGGATAACCCGGATTTGGTGAAGGTAGAAGGCCGCGAGTGGACCTTGGCGGTCATACCGGCGCTATCCGTGGCGGTTGTGTCTACGCTTGCCGCCGTGGGGTTGTGGCGGCTTATTACCGTGACCACCCGCCGCGCTGAAAATCGGGCTGAAAAATAATTTACCCAGATTTTTCATTGGATTCACCAAAGGCCAAGAAAAATAGGCCATTATGGTGGCATGCGAGTTGCAATCGTGGCCGAATCGTTCCTCCCCAATGTCAATGGTGTGACAAACTCGGTGCTGCGCGTTTTGGAGCACCTGCACGAAACCGGACACGATGCGATTGTCATCGCCCCCGGTGCCCGCGAGGGCCAAGAAGAAATCCCTGATTACTTGGGCTTTCCCATCTACCGCGTGCCCACCGTGCGCGTGCCGCTGGTGGATTCGCTGCCGGTGGGCGTGCCGACCACGGCCGTGGATGACGCGTTGCGGAAGTTCAAGCCCGATATTATCCACCTGGCTAGCCCGTTTGTGCTGGGTGCAGCGGGCGCATTTTCGGCCCGCCAACAGCGCATTCCGGCAGTGGCGCTTTACCAAACCGATGTCGCAGGCTTCGCCACCAAGTACCATGCCTCCGCCTTGGCCTACGCCGTGTGGGAGTGGCTGCGCACGATCCACAACTCTTGCCAGATGACCCTGGCACCGTCCTCGCTGACCATCCGGGATTTGGAAAAGCACCACATCAAGCACGTGCGCCACTGGGGCCGCGGCGTCAATGCCGAGCTTTTCCATCCCGAAAAACGCTCTGCTGCGCTGCGCCGCAGCTGGGACCGGAGTGGAAAGAAAAACATCGTCGGCTTCGTCGGCCGCTTAGCCGCGGAAAAGGGCGTGCACCGCCTGTCCGCACTCAATGGCCGCGAGGATATTCAGCTGGTCATCGTCGGCGATGGCCCAGAGCGCTCACTGTTGGAGGCGCAGCTTCCCAACGCCGTGTTTACGGGGGCGCTGAGCGGTGAGGAACTGGCCCAGGCCTATGCCTCGCTCGATGTCTTTGTGCACGCCGGCGAATTTGAAACCTTCTGCCAGTCCATCCAGGAGGCCCAAGCCTCTGGCGTGCCCACCATCGGCCCGCGGGCAGGCGGGCCCGTGGACCTTATCCAGGAAGGCTATAACGGCCTGCTCTTAGACGTGGATAGCTTCGTCGAGGACCTGCCCAATGCCGTCGATGCGCTCCTCAACCCGGAGATACATGCGGAGTTGCAGGATAATGCCCGCGCCTCCATTTCTTCTAAGACGTGGACCGCGCTGTGCGAGCAGCTGGTGGGCTATTACGAAGAGGTGCTGGAAGATACCCGCCGGGTGCCGCTGACCATTTTGGGACAGCGCCCGGAGCTACCGCGGTGGGCGGCTCGTGCCCTTGGGGCGCGCGTAGCCTAGACTAGGCATTTGTGTCTAAGGCAGATCTGGATAAAAAGCCCTTCGACGTCGCGCGCATGTTTGACGCCGTCGGCGAAAAATACGACCTCACCAATACCGTCTTGTCCTTTGGGCAGGACAAGCGCTGGCGCAAGCGCACCCGCGAGCGCCTTAACCTGCAGCCGGGGGAAAAGGTCCTCGACCTCGCGGCCGGAACCGCGGTATCCACAGAAGAGCTGTCCAAATCCGGCGCGTGGTGCGTAGCCTGCGATTTTTCGCGCGGCATGCTCGCCGCCGGAAGCGAGCGCGACGTGCCCAAGGTGGCCGGCGATGGCATGAAATTGCCCTTTGCGGATAATACGTTTGACGCCGTCACCATCTCCTATGGCCTGCGCAATATCCACGATTACGAGCTAGGGCTGCGGGAAATGGCGCGCGTGACCAAGCCGGGCGGGCGCCTGGCGGTGGCGGAATTTTCCACCCCCATCGTCCCGGTATTTGGCACCGTGTACAAGGAATACCTCATGCGCCTGCTGCCCCCGGTTGCGCGCGTGGTCTCCTCCAACCCGGATGCCTATATTTACCTCGCGGAATCCATCCGCGCTTGGCCTGGCCAAGAGGAGTTGGCGGCGGCCATCAACCGCAATGGTTGGGCCGACGCGGGTTGGCAAAACCTCACCCTAGGCATCGTCGCCTTGCACTCGGCAACGAAGCCGCTTGCCGATGCCCCACAGTAAACCTCTTGCAGCCCTCCTAGACCGCCGCGGTGGAGGCCCACAGGGGCGTATCGCGCCGGACGGCCCCTACGGTGCGGCTGGCCGTGCGCCACAGGCGGGCGATAAGGTCGCGGTCCTCCTCCGTGATGAGGTTGCCCATGAGGCGGGCCGCCGCGGGCATCAGCAAGCGGCCCACCGGACCGCGCAGCGCCAATGGCCCCGCCACGGGCAGGAATTGCGGGTAGGTCAACAGGCGGGCAGCCGTGCGCGCGAGCAGGAAGGATTCGCCGTAGTGCTCGCGCAGGGTGGCCGGCCACGCGAGGGTGAAATCCTTCGGGCCGAGCATGGCTACTGCGAGCGCTGCGGTCTCGAGGCCGTAGTCGATGCCCTCGCCGTTTAAAGGATTCACGCAAGCGGCGGCATCGCCAATGAGCATCCAGTTGGCCCCCGCTACATCAGAGACCGCCCCACCCATGGGCAGCAGGGCAGAGGTGACGTGTTCGATGTCTCCAAGGCCCCACTCCGCGCGCTGTTGGGTGGCGTAGAACTCCAGCAACTTTTTGGTATTAATCTTGGCCGGCCGCTGCGCGGTCGATAGCGCACCGACGCCGATATTAACCTGGCCAAGCTCTGCTCCCAACGGGAAAATCCACCCGTAGCCGGGCTGGACGGAATCGTCTTCATCTTTTAATTCCACGTGCGAGTGCATCCATGGCTCGGTTGCTTGAGGGGAGGCGGCATAGGAGCGCGCGGCGATGCCATAGACCTCATCCCGGTGCCAGGTGCGGCCCAGTTGCTTGCCAAAGGTAGAACGCACGCCATCGGCCACGATGAGCCATTTCGGCTGAATAATCTGCTTGCCGATGCGAAACGAGGTCACCCGGTTGCCCTCCATCACCGGGGCGCTTGCGGGGGTACCAGATATTAGCGTGGCACCTGCGGCGGTTGCGGCCTCTACCAGCTGCGCATCGAGCCTAAAGCGCGGCAGGGCGGTACCTACCTGGGAAGGATAGGTCTGCGGCCACGGGGCGGTGACGTCCCCGCCGTAGCCGTGCAGTTTGAGCCCGCGGTTGCGGTAGGAGGCGTTAACAGTAATGCCGAGCTTATCTAGCTGGTGCATTGCCCGCGGGGTAAGACCATCGCCGCAGGTTTTATCGCGGGGGAAGACGGATGAATCAATGAGGACAGTCTCATAGCCAGCGCGGGCGGCGTGGATGGCCGCGGCACTTCCTGCGGGTCCTGCACCGATGATGGCGACTTCGACAGGGCGGGGGGAATCGATCTGTTCCGACATAGGGACTATCATTGCACTAGTTCAACCCCTCAAGTGTGTTAAGGGGGCTGGTTTGGACTACGGTAGATAAACGATTATCTCTGGCTTTTAATTGCAAGGAACGCTATTTAATGACTCACGGCCACTCGCATGCCACTCACGTGGATCTTGGTGATCCACAGCTTAATGAACGCATTGGCGCGGGCATGGAAGCAGTAGAAGAAAAGCTGCGCAGTGAAACTGACCGCGGCCAGGACTTCTTGAAGGACAAGGTAAGCCATCTGTCCAAGGCAGGCGGCAAGCGCTTTCGCCCGATGATGGCCCTGCTTGCCTCTGAGTACGGCACCAAACCGGGCTGTGAAGAGGTTATTAAGTCCGCCACCGTTGTGGAGATGGTGCACGTTGCCACCCTGTACCACGATGATGTGATGGATGAGGCGGATCGCCGCCGCGGCGTGGAATCCGCCAACTCCCGGTGGAATAACTCCGTAGCCATCCTTGCCGGCGATGCCCTTTTGGCGCACGCCTCCCGCCTGATGAGCCAACTAGATACCCATACCGTAAGCCACTTTGCGGATACCTTTGAAGAGCTGGTGACCGGCCAGATGCGCGAGACCATCGGTGCCGGCGAAGCCAACCCCGTGGACCACTACATGGCCGTTATTCAGGAAAAGACCGCGGTGCTTATCGCCTCTGCCGGTTACCTCGGCGCGTACCACTCCGGCGCCTCGGCCGACCACGCTGCGGCCCTGTACCGCATTGGCGGTGCCATCGGCATGATCTTCCAGATCGTGGACGATGTCATCGATATCTTCTCCGATCCGAAAGACTCCGGAAAGACCCCGGGCACCGACCTGCGAGAGGGCGTGTTTACCCTCCCGGTCCTCTACGCCTTGGAGGAAGACGGCGAGGTGGGCGACCAGCTGCGTGAGCTGCTGACAGGCCCCCTAGAAACCGATGCTGAGGTCGAGCGTGCTATCGAGCTCCTGCGCCAGTCTGGCGGCCGTCAGAGGGCGCTAGAGGACATTAACGCCTACCTGCGCACCGTAGAAGAACAGCTTTCCGTACTGCCGGAAAATTCCGCTAGCCAAGCGCTGCGCCAGCTCGCGGATTACACCGTCCGCCGCGTGGGCTAGCTGCTTGTCGATGCCCCCTCCTACACACCCCATTTCTCCCTGCTGCGCTGGCGATTTGGAGGTAGGTGGGTGCTTCATAGTAAAGTACATACACGCACCACAGAGTGCATGCCAGGTTGCCCGAGCGGCCAAAGGGAGCGGACTGTAAATCCGCCGGCATTGCCTTCAGAAGTTCGAATCTTCTACCTGGCACAACACAGAGCCCCACAAGCATAAGCTTGTGGGGCTTCGTCGTGGTTAGCGCGATGGAGTGACTCCATCGGCTTGGGTCAAACGACAAAAGGGAATATTCCAGTTATGTCTTGCGAAGGGCAATCGAAGTTTTTATCATTTACCTGAGTTTCTTCCTATTTGGGAATTTAGAAGGAGGTTTTCCTTATCAATGAAACTGATAAGAGTGGGTACTCCGCTGAAGTAGTAAATGGTATTGATCGTAAAGAAGCAGACACGGTGTTTGTAGAAAGCCCGAATAGCGGAGAAGAAGCTCTGCTCACTTCAAAGACTCTCAACACTGGAGGGCAAGTAAACATCGAATACTCGGTTGGGGGCGACCAGATCACTGCAAAGTACTCGACGAATGTTGATCCAGAGTTGGTCGACGCAACCCTCATTCAGACTCGGTCTGCTGCTGGGTGTGCGGGGGCTGTCCTTCTAGGGGGCGCAGCAACTGTGGGATCCGCACTCGAAGTCGCGTCCGCGCCGCTCACAGTCCCTATTGGGCCTACGATGGCTGCGGCTACCATGGCAACCGGATCTGGTCCTATCGTAATAGCCGCTGACCGGTGCGGATAAATATAAGTAACACGAAAAAGTAAGGGATAAAAATGGGTCTTGGACGTAGAATGCTGATCATTGCGTTGAGTACAAACGTTGCAATGATGTGCTTTGTGAGTGCTGTTCTAGAGATAGTTCTGCCGAATGATATACCGCAGTGGATCATCTTTGGAAATATTGTTGTATTCGTGGCATGTGTCTACTACACATACAAAGCAGTGACGGTATGGCCGGATAATGAGGAAAATGATGTATTAATCCTCAATGGTTTAACATGGAAAAGGGCTTGGACTAAAAATTATGAGTCTCAAGAAATGATTAGCCGTGATTCGTTAGCGGAATATAAAGCTCTGAGTCTTCCTTTTTGTCTGCTTTCATCCTTGTCAATTCCATAAAATGCTGAGGAACGTTGTTGCTAGCTTTCCCGAGCCACTCGATTTTATCTCCTGAGTCGTAGTCCAAATCCCCGGCGAAGTACTCGCCAGCAAGTTTATCTGCCCAACCTTTTGCAGCGGTATCTTCCTCCGAAGAGACACCTCCAGTACTCGGTATCGGGGGCAATTCCATACCAAGATACGCAATCCCTCGGGTGGATTTTACAGAAAATACGCAGTAGACGAACCGGGACGTTCTCCAGGCTGTTCTAAGCTCGACAGCCTCGGGGGAAATTACGTTTTCTTCGGCGAAATATCTTTTCAAAAGAGAATTCATATAGCCCCCGAAAGCTGATGAGCTCCACTCAGTTTTCATACTCCGCACTCCACTTTTCAATGAGTGGCAAGATTTTTGCCCTGCACCATTTCGCAGCATCTTACATCAAAGAAATAACTGGGGTTTATTCCCAGACTTGGGCTCTGGCTTTTGTTATCTCCTAGGGCGCGCGTGTCAAGTTGTGTGTGAGGTTGGGTTTACAGGTATTTGTCGAAGCAGTTGGTAAAGTCCACGGCCATTTGGTTGATGGTTTGTTTCCAGCCGGATACGGTCAAGTCCTCTCTCCCCGCGGAGGACCACCTATCCTCACAAAAGGTCGCAACAGGACCAATAGCGCCAGTTCAGCCCCTCTAACGAGGCAAAATCAACAACATATTCTGTCATTAAGTCCTAATCTGGAACGATAACTGTGCGCCCTTGGCGTCCAGCTCTGGTGACCTCGACGGGTAAGCCATAAAGTTGCTCGATCAACTCTGCGGTAACGATGTCTTCAGGGTTGCCATGGTCCACCAGCTCACCACCTTGCATGGCAACTATGTGGTCTGCGAATCGTATCGCTTGCTGGAGGTCATGTACTACGGCGATGACTGTTTTGTGCTCGTTTTTGCTGAGGTTTCTCACGAGAGTGAGTAAGTCATGCTGGTAGCCCAAATCCAAAAAGGTTGTGGGCTCATCTAGTAAGAGCACCGGGGTGTCTTGGGCTAGCGCCATGGCCAACCAAGCGCGTTGGCGTTGACCGCCGGATAATTCATTCATCCGCCGGTCAGCCAGCGAATCCAGTTCTACCGTCGATATTGCTTGGGATACCTTGTCGAAGTCTTGGCTGCTGCGTTGCCCGAGCGGTCCTAGGTGTGCGAACCGGCCACGTGCTACCAGTTCCGTCACGGTGAGATGTTCAGGTGCTATTGCATCTTGGGCCATGAGCGCGATGCGCCGCGATAATTCTTTGCGGCCAAAAGAATCAATCTCCTTGTTTTCTAAGGAAATAGTGCCTGCCTCTGTGGGCAATACTCGCGCCATAGCGCGCAGAAGCGTGGATTTGCCACAGCCATTGGGGCCAATAATGCACGTAAACTTTCCGCGCGGGAAGTCCACGCTTACGTTGTTTACGGCGGTGAAGTCGCCGTAAGTGACGGTAGCGCCCTGTACTGCTACCGCGATGTCTCCATCGCTGTCTGAATCTGGGAAAGCCATTATGGGAAAAGTCCTTTCAAAATTACCTGCGGTAGGTGCGGTGCGCGAAGAGCATGAGGATGATCAGGTATGTGCCGCCCAAGGTGACGGTTACGACGCCAACCGGAAGCATGGTGGGATGGAAAAGCTGTTGCCCTATGATGTCGCAGACCAATAGCAAGGTGGCGCCGATAAGTGCACCAGCAGGGAGGCTGACTCGTTGGCCGCCGGTAAGGAACCTTGTCAGGTGTGGTGCCGCTAAGGCTACGAAAGAAATCGGACCGGCCAGCGCGGTGCACAGTGCTGTTAAAAGGGCAGAGAGAAACACTAGAACAAGGCGGGTGCGGGTTACATTTAGGCCGAGGGAGTAGGCGGTGTCATCGGCAAGTTCTAGGGCCTCGCAGCGCGACCTCAACGTGAAAGCTAGCACGATGATTAGTGCCAGCACGATGGCCGCTGGGCCGACGAAAATCCATTCAATGCCGTTGAGCGAACCAGCAGCCCACGTGGCCGCAGCCATAGCCGTGTCCAAATCTGCACTCAAGATGAGGTAACGGTTGACCGCGGAGAGCGTAAGGGAGACTCCAATACCGACCAGGATGAGTCGCATGCCGCTGACCTGCCTGCGCAGGGCCAGGACGACGATGATCAGCGCGGTAATCCCGCCCCCAATCACCGCCCCTAATGCGACGTTAATAAAGCTGCTAAATCCTAAGTAGCTCACCACGATCACCCCGGTATAGGCACCGGTGTTAAAACCAATGATATCGGGCGAGCCCAGCGGGTTGCGGGTTACGGTCTGAAAAAGTGTGCCGGCGATAGCGAGGCCAGCTCCTACCACGATGGCAGCGGTGACCCTGGGCAAGCGCCATTCGTAGATTACGGTGGTGCCGAAGCCGGAGTCGGGGTGAATAAGCGCCTGCCAGGCCGACACGCGATCTAGTCCTGCGCCAGGGTACGTCAGCGCTACGACGGCAGCGAGAAGGACAGCGGCGATGCCCACAAAAAGCACAATTGTTTCGCGGCGGCGGTATCGCGCAGCGATGGTGCGTACCGAGGTGGTAGCGGTCCTCGTGGCGTCTAGTTCTGTGGGCCTCATAGAACCACCTGCTTGCGTTGTGCAAGGAAAATGAGGAAAGGAGCACCGATTATCGCGACGGTTACTCCGGCGGGTAATTCGCCGGGCAAGATAAGCCGCCCGATGATGTCGGCGAAGAGAAGCAGATTTGGACCGATTAACCCACTAATCCAAATCTGATCGCGCTCATTGGTGATGCCCACTTGGCGGACCAAGTGGGGGACAAGCATGCCGACAAATGCTAATACGCCGACTGCGGCAGTGGTTGTTGCGGCGAGCAAAGATACAACAAAGAGGGCCAGCGCGCGGGTTTGGGCTACGTTGATGCCAAGTGCTTCTGCAGCGTGTTCACCTAGCGGCAGGACGGTCAGGCGGGGTGCTAGGAAAAGCAGCATCACTGCGGCGATAGCCAATCCACACCCCATGAGATAAAGCGGGGTGGTAGCGGCTATATCCATGCTGCCCACCATCCACGCCTTGATTCGGGCGAAGGCTTGCGGATCTAGGAGCGACATGCCTTCAGAAAGGCCTTCGAACACAGCGCTTAACGCCACGCCGGCAAGGACGATACGGAGCGGATCAATGGCTCCAGACACGTCACGTCCTAGGCGCGCAACTAATAGCATGGTGCCACTCGCGCCGATCAAGGCGGCGGCGGTAAAAGCTATGGGCGAAGATAGTCCGAACACGCTAAGTGCGAGCGCGGCCGCAAAGGCGGCGCCGGCGTTCATACCGAATACTCCGGTATCTGCCAGCGGGTTTCGGGTGATGATTTGGAGAATGCAGCCGGCGACCGCGAGCCCAGTGCCCGCAAGGATGGCGGCGACGGTGCGTGGGATTCGTCGCTCGTAGAGGATGTCTCCAGCCGTGCCGCTGCCGGGGCCACCGCGGAGGCCTGCGACTATTTCAGAGGGGCTAAAAGACTGCGCGCCGATGAATAGGCTGAGCACAATCAGAAGCACCATTAGCAGAAGTGCAAGTGCAAGGAATACGCCGACCCGCCACCTGCGGCGACGAGCATTCGGTACACCCATTGGGGGGAGCGTTGATTTGGTATGCGTCATATTATTTTCAACAAATAAGTAAGTTAGCTTAGGCTAACCATTATGTCAGAAGTATTGTTCAACAAAAAACGCCTGCTATCAAGCATGGCTGCCGCCGTCGCCATTGCCTTGTCACTGTCTGCCTGCAGTGCCGCCGAAAATGACGAATCCAAGGGTGGTCCGGGCAATGAAAGCGTCTCCCATAGTGGTGAGCGCTTTGGTACCGCAGATGAAGAAACCGCTAAGTTGGGAACTGACGCTGAGCCCGGCCAGTTCCCGCGCACCATTAAACACGCCAATGGTGAAACTGAGATCAAAGAGAAGCCAGAGCGCGTTGTGGTGCTGGACATGGGCGAGCTCGACTCCGTGCTGTCCTTGGGGATTAAGCCGGTAGGCATGGTTACCTCTAAGGGTGCGAATCCAGTGCCGGATTACCTGGCTGACAAGGTGAAAGACGTACCTTCGGTTGGCACCATTCAAGAGGTGAACGTCGAAAAAATCGCGGAGCTAAAGCCTGATCTCATTGTGGGCAGCCAGCTGCGCGTGGACGATCTGTACGGGCAGCTTTCCGATATCGCGCCGACCGTGTTGGCTATCCGCCCAGGCTATCCATGGAAGGAAGACTTCCGGCTGATCGGTGACGCGCTCGGTGAAGAGGAGAAAACCGTCGATATCCTCAACGACTATGCGGATACCTTGGCTCAAATCAAGGAGAAAATGCCGAAGGACACGACGGTCTCCATGCTTCGATTCATGCCAGACAAGATCCGCCTGTACGCCAATAAGTCCCTCATCGGTGTCATTCTGCGCGATGCAGGACTGGCTCGCCCAGAAAACCAGGACATTGATGAGCTGGCAGCGGAGATTTCTCCAGAGTCCATTTCTGAAGCAGACGGAGATTACCTGTTTTACTCCAGCTACGGTGATCCATCGGCCACTGGTGAGGACAAAATTGTCGAATCCGAACAATTTAAGAATCTATCAGCGGTGAAGGGGGGCAAGGCCTTCCGCGTCAGCGATGACCTCTGGTTCTTGGGCCTCGGCCCAACGGGTGCGAAAAAGATCGCGGAAGAACTAGTCGAATACTTGGATGTTAAGTAATTGACCTGATGGCACCAGGGCTCGCCCGAGTTGGGCGCTTCCCGTGAAGGGAAAGAAGAGCCCTTGTGCTCTAGGGCGCCTTATAAAGCCTTATGGGCCAGCAGATTCGCGCTATGGTGGCGAAATCCTGCTGGCCCATAAAACTGTTTCCAGTAGGCGCCGGCTTAGAGCCCGAAGTAATCGCGCAGGTCGGCCGCGATGGCATCGAGGCGACCGGCGTCGGGGGACTCCAGGTAGCACTTGAGCTTGGGCTCGGTGCCGGAGGGGCGAACGATGACGCGGTCATCGTTATCGGTGAAGAACTTCGAGCCTTGGGCAAACTTTTCCACCTTGGACACCGGGGAGCCGGCGAGCTCGGTCGGTGGGGTGGCAGAGACCTTGTCCATTGCTTGGGCAATCAGGCTCAAGTCCTCGACACGGAAGGTCAGCGGCTGGGTGTGCAGGGCACCAACCGTGGCGTAGATATCATCCAAGCGGTCCAGGAGGCTGCTTCCAGCGGCCTTGCATTCGGCGGCGAGGCTGGCGAGCACTACGGAGGTGGAAATGCCGTCCTTGTCGCGCACTGCGTTGGGATCGGGGCAGAAACCAATGGCTTCTTCGTAACCGAAGGCGAGCTCCGGAGTGCGGGCGATCCACTTGAAACCGGTCAGGGTTTCCTCGTGACCGAGGCCGTAGTGCGCGGCGATGCGCCCGAGCAAGCGGGACGATACGAGGGAGTTGGCGAAGTTGCCGGTAGCGCCGCGGCGAGCGAGGTAATCACCAAGCAAGGCACCGGTTTCATCGCCACTGAGCTGGCGCCAGGTGCCATCGGTAGGCACGGCGGCGGCGCAGCGATCGGCATCGGGGTCGTAAGCGATAAGGATATCGGCACCGATTTTCTCGGCATGCTGGATGCCAAGGTCCAGCGCGCCGGGCTCTTCCGGGTTGGGGAAAGAAACCGTGGGGAAATCTGGGTCAGGATCGGCCTGTTCTGGCACCAGCGAGACGGTAAAGCCGCAGCGAGACAGCAGTTCCTTACCCAGCTCGGCGCCCACGCCGTGCATGGCGGTCAGCGCGATGGTGATATCGGAATTCTCACCAACCAACGTGGTGGCGCGCTCGAGGTACTCCGTGCGGGTATCGACGTCCTCGATGTGATCGGAGGTGAGCGGGACCTCGTCGGCGTAGGGGGCCTTAGCAATGGCGGCGGCGATTTCCTTATCGGCTGGGGAAATAAGTTGCACGCCCTCGCCCGGGCCGGTGGCAACGCGGCCACCCAGGTAGACCTTGTAGCCATTATCGGCAGGCGGATTGTGGGAGGCGGTGACCATAATGCCGGCATCCGCGCCCAGGGAACGCACCGTGAAGGCGGTCAGCGGGGTCGGATTCTGCGCAGGCAGGACCAGGGCCTTGCCACCGGCGGCGGAGATAACCTGCGCGGCATCGCGCTGGAACTGCGCGGAGCCGTGGCGGGCATCGCAGCCGACGACAACGACCGGGGTATCGACCTGCTGCTTGAGCCAGGTGATAAGCCCATAAGTGGTGCGGATGACCACGGCGCGGTTCATGCGGGATTCGCCCGCGCCCACGGCAGCGCGCAGGCCCGCGGTACCAAAGTTCAGGGGACCCGCGAAGGCGGCGGCGAGTTCTTCGGAGTTATTTTCTTCAATCCAAGTCAGCACTTGGCGGGCGGTGTCCGCATCCGGATCGTGTTCGGCCCAGGTGCGGGCGTACTCGATATCGAAGGTCTTATCCACAGACATGGCTTAAAGCTCCTCGAGGATCTTGGCGGAGGAGGATAGCCCCAGACGGCTGGCGCCGGCCTCGATCATGGCGAGGGCATCCTCGGCGGTGCGGATGCCGCCAGAGGCCTTCACACCCAGCTTGTCGCCCACGGTCTCGCGCATGAGCTTGACCGCGTGGGTGGAGGCACCGCCGGCGGGGTGGAAGCCGGTGGAGGTCTTGACAAAGTCCGCCTGAGCGGCAGCGGCGGCCTGGCAGGCGAGGACAATGGCGGCATCGGCAAGCGCGGCAGACTCGATGATGACCTTGAGTACCGTGCCTGGGATGGCATCGCGCACGGCCTGGATTTCTGACTGCAGCTCCTCAGCGCGGCCCTCGATGGCCAGCGGGATATTGATGACCATGTCTACTTCCTCGGCGCCATCGGCAACCGCGCGGGCTGCCTCAGCGGCCTTGATTTCCGGCTTGACGGCGCCGGAAGGAAAGCCCACGACAGTGGCGACATGGAGGGACTCTGGGGTCTCGAGCGGCAGGGCGGAAGGGGAGACGCACACGGCGTAGGTGCCAAGCTCGGTGGCCTCTTCTACCAAGGCGCGGAACTGCTCCGGGGTGGCCTCTGGCTTGAGCAGGGTGTGGTCGATATAGGAAGCAACGTCTGAGCGGGTGAGGTTCTGGGAAGTCATGATTTTCTCCTTTAGGAAACTGGGGCGGGTTCGTTTTTAGTCATCTTTAGATCCGAAATGATGTACAGCGCGGAACCGAAGAGGGCGATGACGGTGAGAATGAGCAGGGTGGTGGTGTAGCTGGTGGACTCCATCAGCTTGGCGGTGTACGCAATGCCTAGCGGGATGGCGATATTGATGGTGAGGTTATAAAAGCCGATGGCGATACCGGACTTGGCTGCGGTGATATTGCGCAGCGCGGTATTGACCAGTGGTGCGTACATCAGGGGCTGGCAAAGGCAATGATGGTGATAACAAGCATGGCCACGTGAACCTGTGCAAAGAGCGCGGCAATGAATAAGGAACCTGCAACCAAAGCAAAAGCAGTATAGATGGTGGATCGAGACGAGAGCACCGTGCCGATCTTGCCGGATAAAACACCGACGAGCACGGCGCAGGCATACCCAGGAATGAGCAACAACGAAGCGCGGTCAAGGCTCATCCCGTGCATGTCCTGGGCTGCATAGGGAAGCAGGAAGATAAAGCCCAGCTGGGTGGAATAGACAAAGAGCACCATGACGATGGTCCACACGTAGCGTCCATTGGTAAAGAAATCCGGGGTGACCACTGGGTTCTTCGCGTTCTTGATGTGCACGATGAACAGGACTAAGCCAATGGCCGCCACGACGAGCCAGTACCAGAGGTAATCCTGCATAAACAAGATGAGGGCGCTGGCGAAGAGGGCGACAAAGAACAGGCCAAGTGCGTCCAGGTGACCCTCCACGGCCTCATCTTCTGGCACATTCTTAATGATGGGCGGAATGGTGAGCAGGAGGATAAGTGGGATGAGGAACATCGCCGTCCAGGACACATAGGTGGAGATGAACCCGGAGGTCAGCGCGCCAATGAGCAGGCCGGCCTGGAAGGCAGCGGTGGAAAAGCCGAGGTAGGTCTTTTGGTCATCCTCGCTCAAATGTTTGGTCACGTAGATAACGTAGAGCGTCTCAGCGGCGGCCAAACCAGTGGTTTGAATCAGGCGGCCGGTCAGCACCATGGCCCATGAACCAGAGAAGATGAAGGCCAAGATGGAGCCTACGGCCACAAAAACTATGCCGGTAAGCATGAGCTTCCGAATAGAGATGGAGTCTGCCAAGGCGGCGTAGACGACGGCGCCGATACCAATGATGACGCCAGCAAGGGAGGCCTGCAGCGAAGCGGTCTTATCGGAGATCTCCAGCGCTTCCGCGATCGGCATGGTCATCGTCTTGAACCCATTGTCAATGACGAGGGAGAAGACGAAGACGAAAAGGAGGATAGGGACGGCCGCCTTGGGGTTGACCTGGGTGCGATCCCCCGGCATGGCCTTAACTTTTTTCAGCATTGAAGTAGTAGTCCTTTGTGGGAGGAGGAGCTTAGTCGACTGCGTTAAGCGGCAAAGCGAGTTTCATCATGGTGTGGAATGCGCTCTGGCGGTCCTCGGCAGAAAGCTGGGTGCCGTTGACCACATTGTCTGAGACGGTAAATAGGCCCAATGCATCCACGCCAGCCTCGGCGGCGGTGGCATAGAGCGCGGCGGATTCCATCTCCACGCCAAGCACGCCCATGTGTGCCCAGCGGCCGTTGACGGTCTGGTCCATGTGGTAGAACGTGTCGGTGCTTAGGATATTGCCCACGTGAATCGGGGTCTCCTGGCGCTCGGCCTCATCTACCAGCGCCTTGAGCAGCTTCCAGGATGCGGTGGGGGCGTAGGTACCAGGCAGGTCATACTGTGACAGGAAGTTGGAATCGGTAGAAGCAGAAGCTGCCACGATGACGTCGTGCAATTCGATGTCTTCCTGCATAGCACCGATGGAGCCGACGCGGATGAGCTTCTTCGCACCGAACTTATGGATCAATTCCCAGGAGTAGATACCGATAGAGGGAATTCCCATACCCGTGCCCATAACGGAGATGGGCTTGCCGTTGTAGGTGCCGGTAAAGCCCAGCATGTTGCGGATTTCATTGAATTGGACGACATCTTCCAGGAAGGTATCCGCGATGAATTTGGCGCGGAGGGGATCGCCGGGCAGCAAAACGGTCTCTGCGATGGGGGCGCCATGCGGATTGATGTGCGGGGTGGAAATCTCGGTCTGAGACATGGAGTACTCCTCAACGTTGACTGGTGGACTGTGTCACCAGTCAGTTTAGCCCCCGTGGCACCAATGTCAATGAAATAATTAACAAATGTGCATTAATGGTGAGGAAGGCGCCTCTCTGTAGAGTTCACCAGTTTGTGTGCCGTAGTTCGATCCGTGACTAGGTGGGTGGCAAGGCCCATATCCAAAGCGACCTGTAGTGCCTCGGCCTTATGGGCACCGCCGGCTACTAAGACGCGGGTGGGGCGCGTTGTTAAATCGCTCAGGCTAATGCCAACGGTGCGCTCATCCACCGCCTGACTGGCAACATCGCCTTGGGCGGTGAAAAAGCGCGAGCATACATCTCCCACCGCATTGGTGAGCAATTCTTCCTCTTCGCTTTCGGTGAGATATCCCAAGTTAAGCGCGAGCGATTCTTTTTCCATGGCGCCGACGGTAAATACTGCCACGCTTACTGATGCCCCCATCTGCAAAATCTTGGCAATATGCCTATCGCGGGAGACCCATTCCTTGGCTTCAACGGAATCGAAGATGACCGGGAGGGGGAGTAGGTGCGCCTCGGCATTAAAGGCCTGGGTAAACGCCTGCATGGTGTGCAGATCCTTGGTGGAGCGCTCCGAGTGGGAGTGTCCGCCCTTGAGCTGGACGATGTCCACACCCTCTAGCGGACGCTTGCGCAAATGGGAGGCCACCGCGGACATGGTTTCGCCCCAGGACAAGCCTACCGAAGTGTGATCGGTAATGAGCTCTTCCAATAGGGCGGCGCCAGCGCTGCCCAAATCCGCAAGCAGGGAGCCGCCGGGAGGGGTGGCGGTGATGCGGGCATCGGCAAGCGAAAAGCGCTCGCAGAGCGCAGAAACCAGCTCATCGGACTGCTCGCGGGGATCGGTAATACTCACGGTGACAAAGCCGCGCTCGGCGGCGTGGGTGAGCAATTTGGAGACCGTCGGCCGGGAAATTCCCAGGTGTGCCGCCACCTCCGCCTGCGAAAACCCGGAGTTGTAGTAGAGCTTCGCGGCGTCGATAGAAAGACAGTCTTTATGATCTAACATGCCTTTCATTCAAGCACAGCGGGCGGGGAGGGTCAGCATCGTATAAGCCCCAGAAATTTCCTCGCTTATGGGGCGCTGACGTGGCGATTTGTGCAAAGTGGAGGTGTCAGGTTACATTATTGAAGTCCGCAACGGAGAGCACAACGAAATATTGACGTGCTTGATGCTGGGATATGCCCCCTTAGCTCAGTCGGCAGAGCGTTTCCATGGTAAGGAAAAGGTCGACAGTTCGATTCTGTCAGGGGGCTCCATTCATGTCTGGAGGAAATATTTTCCTGCAGGATGAAGGTGTTCACCATGGCGGTGTAGCTCAGTGGTAGAGCAAGCGACTCATAATCGCTGTGTCGCGAGTTCAATTCTCGCCATCGCTACCGGGAAAGAAAAGCGCCACTACGGCGCTTTTTTACTACCGTGCCTATGGCCTTAGCGGCGTACTGGTTTCCGTGCGGAATTAGGGATCTGGTAAGGTCATCGGCGCGTGGCGCTCAAGCGTCACGGATAACAAAATAGGGGCGTGGCGCAATTGGTAGCGCAACGGTCTCCAAAACCGTAGGTTGCAGGTTCGAGTCCTGTCGCCCCTGCAAGGATCCCCGTCATCTGCTTTCCAGATGGCGGGGATATTTTTGTCACAGCGGCGCGCATCCGCCCCGGCGTGCTTTCCTGCCCGTGCACCTTTTGCTAGGGTTGACAAAGTTATGTTTGGGCGGAATATCGCGCTCGGAAAAAGAATTCATTTCCCAAGGAGGGTTAGCTGTGAGCGATGAGCAGCAGCCGAAGGACTCGGCGGCCCCGCGTCCCACCGGTAAGCGCCAGCTTTCTGGTGCGGCTTCCACGACCTCCACGGACTCGGCGAACAAGAACGTCGTCCGCGTTGAGGATAAAAACCGCACCGACAGCCCGGGTGGCGGCGTCGCCGCATTCCCTGGCGAGGTTGTTTCTGAAATGAAGAAGGTGGTGTGGCCCACCCGTGGAGAGATGCTGCAGTACACCCTCATCACGTTCGCCTTCTTGATCGTCATCACCGCCTTGGTCTGGGGCGTTGACACCCTGGCTGGCCTCGGAGTTGAGAAGATTCTGACCAATTAGTTAGAATAACTCCATAAACTTTTATCCCGCTGTTTCCGCACTCCGGAACGGCGGGATACTTTTTGCCCACACGCGCCGCGGGTAGGCTGGTTCTACAACACGCGCCGATGACATTTTGGAGTACCACTCATGAGTGACGAGAATAACGTCGAAAACCCAGGAACCTCCCCAGAGGAGGCCATGCAGTCCAACGTGCAAGAGCAGGCGGCAGAGCACGCCAGCGCAGTCGAGGACGCCCAAGAGGAGGCCGCAGCGCCTGCTGAGGCTGGCGCAGGTGACGCAGAAGACGCTGCGCTTGCCGATGCCCCCGCGGCGGAAGCCGAGTCCGCCGAAGAGACCGGTGCAGAGTCCGAAGAGGCCGCTGCAGAGGCTTCCGCCGAAACCGAGGAAGAAGCCGAGGACGCCGCTTACCGCAAGCGCCTGCGCGAGTTCACCCGCGAGCTGAAGAAGCAGCCGGGCCAGTGGTACATCATCCAGTGCTACTCCGGCTACGAGAACAAGGTGCGCACCAACCTCGACATGCGTGCGCAAACCCTTGAGGTGGAAGATTCCATCTTCGAGGTCGTCGTCCCCATCGAGCAGATCATGGAAAACAAGGACGGCAAAAAGAAGATTGTAAAGCGCAAGCTGCTGCCGGGCTACGTTCTGGTACGCGCTGAGCTTAACGATGCCGCCTGGTCCGTCATCCGCGAAACCCCCGGCGTGACCTCCTTCGTGGGAAACGAAGGCAACGCGACGCCGGTGAAGACCCGCGACGTGGCAAAGTTCCTCATGCCGAATGAAGCTCCCGCCACCAAGGGCGAGGCCGCCCCGAACGAGCAAGAGGGCGAGCAGGTCGTCGAAATGCCGGAGAAGGAAGTGGCCAAGAAGTACGCCCACGACTTCGAGGTGGGCGAGGCCGTTACCATCCTGTCCGGCCCGCTGGCTGCCGTGTCCGCTACCATCTCCGAAATTGACCCGGAGACCGGCAAGATGCAGGGCCTAGTCTCCATCTTCGGCCGCGAAACCCCAGTGGAGTTGTCGCCGACGGAAATCGAGCGCATTTCTTAAAAATGATTTTGTGCAGGGCGCACGGTGTTCTAGACTGGAACGCCGTGCGCCTTTTGCGTGCGCACACGTAAATCGTTTCATCCTCCGGTGGCCCACTGAGGTGAGCATCCGGACGGGCCGCGTTATTCATCGTGACGCAGGTCCGGTACCACAGGAAAGAGGTAATTCGATGGCTCCAAAGAAGAAGGTATCTGGCTTCATCAAGCTGCAGATCGAGGCTGGCGCCGCTAACCCGGCACCGCCAGTTGGCCCGGCACTGGGTGCCCACGGCGTCAACATCATGGAATTCTGCAAGGCTTATAACGCCGCTACCGAGAACCAGCGTGGCAACGTGGTTCCTGTTGAGATCACCGTCTACGAAGACCGCTCCTTCGACTTCAAGCTGAAGACCCCGCCGGCAGCCAAACTGCTGCTGAAGGCCGCAGGCGTCCAGAAGGGCTCCGGTGTCCCGCACACCGATAAGGTCGGCACCGTCACCTGGGATCAGTGCAAGGAAATTGCACAGACCAAGTTCGAGGACCTCAACGCCCGCGACATCGAGGCCGGCGCACACATCATCGCTGGTACCGCCCGCTCCATGGGCCTTAACATTGATGGCGCACCGGAGAAGTAAAAACTTTATGTGGTAGGGCCAGCTTCGGCCCGCCAAATACCACGCCAATCCAGAAAAGGAATTGTTAAATGAGCACCAAGTCTAAGGCTTATAAGGCCGCTGCGGAACTGGTAGATAAGTCCCGCCTGTACCGTCCGATCGAGGCTGCAAAGCTGGCCAAGGAGACCTCCTCCAAGAACTTTGACGCCACCGTTGACGTCGTCTTCCGCTTGGGCGTTGACCCACGCAAGGCTGATCAGCTGGTGCGCGGCACCGTGTCCCTGCCTAACGGCACCGGTAAGGACGTTCGCGTCGCCGTCTTCGCAGAGGGCGAGAAGGCAACCGCAGCCCAGGAAGCTGGCGCTGACATCGTCGGTACCTCCGAGCTGATCGAGCAGATCAACGAGGGCAACCTGGACTTCGACGTTGCCATCGCTACCCCGGACCAAATGGCCAAGGTTGGCCGCGTCGCCCGCGTCTTGGGCCCACGTGGTCTGATGCCTAACCCGAAGACCGGTACCGTGACCAATGACGTTGCTAAGGCAATTAGCGAGGTTAAGGGCGGTAAGATCTCCTTCCGCGTGGACAAGGCTGCAAACCTGCACGCCATCCTTGGTAAGGCTTCCTTCGATGCTGAGAAGCTCGCTGAGAACTACGGCGCCCTCATGGATGAGATCCAGCGCCTGAAGCCTGCTTCCGCTAAGGGCATCTACATCAAGCGCGCCACCATCTCCACCACCTCCGGCCCAGGCATTCCTGTGGACGGCTCCGTACAGAAGGGCTACACCGACTAAGACGGTGATAGCGCATAGCGCGTGAATGAAGACCCCGAGGATTTTCCTTGGGGTCTTTTGCATCGTTCAACAGGCCTTGCGGTGTGAACGAAAAGTCTAGGTATTGAGCGTTAGTCTGCGCCTTTGACCTCGGCGTAGGCATCTAGGGCCGCCTGGCGCGACTGCCTGAGATCCACGATGGGTGGGGCGGATAGCGTGGGAGCCCAGCGGCGGATATAGGCGCCTTCGGGGTCGAAGCGCTGTGCCTGGGTTTCAGGGTTGAAGATGCGGAAAAAGGGCGCGGCATCATCGCCGCAGCCGGCCACCCATTGCCAGTTAAATGGGTTGGACGCGGCATCGGCATCCACCAGGGTGTCCCAAAACCATTCCTCGCCTAGGCGCCAATGGATTCCCAGGTTCTTGGTGAGAAACGATCCCACCACCATGCGCACGCGATTGTGCATGTATCCGGTTTTCCAGAGTTCGCGCATACCGGCATCGACAAGCGGTATACCCGTCGTCCCGTCCTGCCAATCCCTCAGCCGCGGGTCATCCCAGGACCAGTCGAAGCGGTCGAACTGTTGCCGCACGTTGCGGGTGGCCAGATCGGGCAGGTGGTAGAGCCGGTGCCAGGCAAAGTCGCGCCACAGCAACTCGGAGTGGAACTTCTCCGCGTCGGGTTCCTCGGCGGCGGCCAGCCAAACTTCGCGTGGGGATACCTCGCCAAAGCGCAGGTGCGGCGATAGCAGAGAGGTGGCGTTGTGCGCGGGTATATCGCGTTCTCTGGCATAGTGAGTTAAGTCGAGCTGGGCTAGGCGTTCGCGCGCACCGGCCTCTCCGGGAGTCCAATACTGGGCGAGCGACGCAGCCCACTGCGGTTCATCGGCGCTGGGGTTGGGCCAGCTGCTGCTTGCCGATGCCCCCATCTCCCGCCGCGACAGCAATTCCGGCACGGGCAGCGGTTCGTCATCAGCGAGTTGGGACCGCGCGGCGGCCCCAAAGGGAGTAAAGACCTTATAAGGCTTGCCCTGGCCATTAGTTACCTTCCATGGCTCCACGAGGGTGAAACCGGGGTAGGAGGTGGCGTTAATTCCGGAATCTGCGAGCGCTGCTTTTACTGTGGCGTCGACTTCGCGCAGCGGGCCGTGGTAGCGGCGGGTCCAGGTGACGGTATCGGCGCCAATCTCCCGGGCGGTGCGGGGAATGACGGCGCGGGCATCCCCGGTAGCGCGGAGGAGCTTCACCCCGCAGGTTGCGAGGTCCTGCGCAAGGGCATAAAGCGAGCGCTCCCGCCACCAATTGCTGGCACCACCGAGTGGTCGGGTCCCGGGGTAGGCGGGCTCATCGAGAACTATGGCCACTAACTCTGGCTTTGAACCGTCTTTATCATCGGTGGCGGCTTGCGCTGCGCGGGTGAGAGCCTGGTTATCGGATAAGCGCAGGTCATCGCGAAACCACATGAGGGAAGTCATAGTAGATAGCCTACGCGGCTGGGCAATTTGGGAATACGAGGAAAGTACGGTAGTATCGCTTGTGAATTTTGAACGGCCTTGTGGCCGAGTCAAAGTTCACCGAAGACCGTTGGTCATCCAATAAGGATTGAAAGTTCTCCACCATGGAGGCGGCCCACGCAGGAGACACTTTGCGCATTCCGCGGCATTTCTCATGTCGCACGCCCTGTGCTCTTGCACGGGGCTTTTCTTTTTGGAAGGCCCCGGCGGAAAATAAAAGAGATGTTTTGGAAGGAGGCGAGAGACAATGGCAAACCCAAAGAACACTGCAGACTTGGCAGAGCTGAAGGAGAAGCTGGCCGATTCTAGCTCCGTCGTTTTGACTGAGTACCGCGGCCTGACCGTATCCCAGCTGCAGGAGCTGCGTAACAACCTGGGCTTTGACGTTGACTACTCCGTCGCCAAGAACACCCTCTTCAAGATCGCTGCCAACGAAGCTGGCATCGAAGGTCTTGATGATTTGCTGACTGGCCCGACCGCAATTGCGTTCATCAAGGGCGAGGCAGTAGATGCTGCGAAGGTCATCACCAAGTTTGCTGATGACAACAAGGCACTCGTCATCAAGGGTGGCTACATGGACGGCGACGCATTGTCTGCGGAGCAGGTTCAGGCCATCGCCAAGCTGGACAACCGCGAGACCACCCTCGCAAAGCTGGCTGGCGCTATGAAGGGTTCTATGGCGAAGGCAGCCGCTGTCTTCAACGCTCCTGCAACCAAGGCGGTTCGCACCGTTGTTGCTCTGCAGGACAAGAAGGAAGCAGAAGCTTAAGTCGTCACAACAGACGCACACATAAAACACCGTGCTTGCTACCTCATCACCGGGGAACAAGCACACAACACAGAAAGGACTTGCCATCATGGCTAAGCTCACCAAGGACGAGCTCATTGAAGCTTTCAAGGAAATGACCCTCATCGAACTGTCTGAGTTCGTTAAGGAATTCGAGGACGTCTTCGACGTTGAGGCTGCTGCACCGGTTGCTGCTGCTGCACCGGGCGCTCCGGCTGAGGGCGGCGCTGCCGCTGCTGAGGAGCAGACCGAGTTCGACGTCGTTCTGACCGACGCTGGCGCTAAGAAGATTGGCGTTATTAAGGCTGTCCGCGAGCTCGTCTCCGGCCTGGGCCTGAAGGAAGCTAAGGAAATGGTTGAGGGTGCACCTAAGGCCATCATCGAAGGCGCTTCCAAGGACGACGCTGAGGCGGCTAAGACCAAGCTGGAAGAGGCTGGCGCTTCCGTCGAGCTCAAGTAATTTTACTGAGCTTCACGCTTTCGAAGCCCCCACTCTTACCGCGCTATACGCGGTGGGAGATGGGGGTTTCTCCCGTTTTGCGGGTTCCTTGAGCTTAGTGGGTCGTTGCGACGACTCTAATAATGATTGTCTCAGCGGTAGACTCAAGTTTCAAAGTGTGACACTATAGGATTGTGGAATTTAGGAGAGATAGCTTAGAGCTGTTTCACATTAATGGTAAATCGCCCAAGTACGTACCTCCTGAATTGCGGAAAGGATTACGCCGGAAGTTGATCATGATTGATCGATCTGCGACAGTTTCTGATTTAAGAGTTCCGCCAGCGAATCACCTGGAAAAGCTTAGAGGTCAGTTCGAAGGCTTTTATTCGATTCGAGTAAATGCACAGTGGAGGATAATTTTCCGGTGGACAGAGAAGGGAGCTATCGATGTTGACTTCATCGATTACCACTAATGGGTCTGAAGGAGCACTGGACATAGTTCCTGTGCCGCACCCAGGTGAGGTATTAAACGAGGAGTTTTTAACGCCTTTAGGTATTACTCAATATCGCTTGGCTAAGGACGTTTTTAGCAGCAAATCCCAGATTTCGAAGCTTGTCCGAGGGCGAATTGGATTGAGCGCGGATATGGCTTTGCGTCTTTCGGCGTATTTTGGCAATTCCGCCGAATTCTGGTTGGGATTGCAAGAAGAATATGACCTTTGGTGCGCTCGCCGCACGACGGATACGAGCGGCATTATCGCGTGGGATAAGCACACGGCGTAGGAATCTTAGGTTTAGTCCGCTCAGGCCCGCCTGTAGAAACTAGGATTCGGGGGCTAGCGCTGTAGAATTAGCCCCCATGCTGCCCAAGTCCCGCATCTTTTCCGTCCTTTTACTTGGCCTCGGCGTAGCGCTGGTGGCCGCCGGAGTAGCGGCGCCGGCGTTTTTGGATTTCTCGCCGCGGTTGCCGTTGGAACTTAAAAACACCACGTGGACCCTCAAAGATGAGTCCGCGGATTCCCAAGTGGTCAATAAGGATGGAACTTCGCCTTATTCTGGACCGATGACCTACCAGATTAATGCGGGCATCCAAGAACCTTCGGATGAAGATACCGCGACGTTGCGCATAGGGGAGACGCGCCTGCGCGGCGATGGCCAAGGTCTCGACGATTTAAGCCAAGCGCAGGTGTGGACCTATCCCATCGACCGCCTGAGTGGTGAGGCAGAGGCAGAAGCCAGCCTGAGCCACACTTTGGCTAGCCCCGAAGATCAGGTGGCCATCGACGGGTACTGGCTGAAATTCCCAGCGGATGCGGAGAAAACGAACTACCCGGTCTTTGACCCCACCCTGCGCAAGGCGGTGGACGCGGTCTTTGAAGAAGAGACTGAAATAGAAGGCCGCACGGTGTATCGCTACCACCAGGAAATCGAACCAACGAACGTAGCGCAGCTTTATGCGGCCGATGGCAATACCACCTCCTTTCCTAAAGAAGACGGAGGCCAAGAACCTGGCTATTTGATGCACTCGGGCAGCCGAGACTTCTACGTCGACCAAGCTACGGGCCTAGTTGTGGGCATGGATATGGACATCGATGACTACTACGCGGACCGCGAGGGCGTAGGGCGCGAGCGAGCCTTTGTGTTTAATGGCTCCACTTCAGAGGAATCCCGCGCGGTGTTGCTGGAGGAAGCGGAATCGTTCCCACGCAACCACGTGGCGCAAATAGCGCGCTGGACAGCCCTGGGCATTGGCATCGTGCTTACCTTTATTGGGGTTATTGGGGCGCTTGGAATATATGACCGCAAAAACAAGCATGTGCAGCGGCGAGGTAAGAAAACGCCAGCGAAGTGAATAACGAAAGTGCCAGCTAAGAGCCTTAAGCGCGATTCGGGTTGCGGTCGAATGAGTTTTTAGTGGTACGGTGCTTGTGGTTGGCCCGATAGACGCGGTGCAACATTATTGCCGCGCTGGCGCAGCGGCGAGCGAGAGCTTGCCCCCTAGCGCGGAAAGAAAACCCTTAAGAGTGGTGTGTCTTTACATGCCTGAGTTTTTCCTATATACTAATTCGTTGCGCTGGAATCTGGATCTTCGGTGCACATTTAGCCTTTCGGGTTGGTGATGGCAAAACCGACTTGACAAGGTGATTTTGTGCATTCTGAACCCAGACACTCCACAGCAGACCGAATGCTAAAATTACCAGCGGTTTTGTTGCTCGTCGGCCAGGGCGAGTAGCAATCCGCGTGAGGTGCTGGAAGGACCCATCTTGGCAGTCTCCCGCCAGACCAAGTCAGTGGCCAATATCCCCGGAGCCCCGAAGCGATACTCGTTTGCAAAAATTAGCGAGCCTATCGCCCTGCCGGGCCTCCTTGACGTACAACTCGATTCCTTTGCTTGGCTCGTCGGCTCGCCGGAATGGCGCGAGCGTGAGCAGGCTGAGCGCGGCGATAACGCACGCGTGACGAGTGGCCTTGAGGATATCCTCGAAGAGCTCTCGCCGATTCAGGACTACTCGGGCAATATGTCCCTGTCCTTGTCGGAGCCTCGCTTCGAGCCGGTGAAAAACACCGTCGATGAGTGTAAAGAAAAGGACATCAACTACTCCGCGCCGCTGTACGTGACCGCAGAGTTCATCAATAACGACACCCAAGAGATTAAGTCGCAGACCGTCTTCATCGGTGATTTCCCGATCATGACGGATATGGGTACCTTCATCGTGAACGGTACCGAGCGCGTCATCGTCTCCCAGCTGGTGCGTTCCCCGGGCGTGTACTTCGACCGTTCCATCGATAAGTCCACCGAACGCCCGCTGCACTCCGTGAAGATTATTCCTTCCCGCGGTGCTTGGCTGGAGTTCGACGTGGACAAGCGCGATACCGTCGGCGTGCGCATTGACCGCAAGCGCCGTCAGCCGGTAACCGTCCTGTTGAAGGCTCTGGGTTGGACCGAGGAGCAGATCAAGGAGCGCTTCAGCTTCTCTGAGCTCATGATGTCCACCTTGGAATCTGACGGTGTATCCAATACCGATGAAGCGCTGCTGGAGATCTACCGCAAGCAGCGCCCAGGCGAGCAGCCTACCCGCGAGTTGGCGCAGTCCTTGTTGGATAACTCCTTCTTCCGCGCTAAGCGCTATGACCTTGCGAAGGTTGGCCGTTACAAGGCCAACCGTAAGCTGGGCCTTGGCGGCGACCACGACGGTCTGATGACCCTGACTGAAGAAGACATCGCCGTCACCCTGGAGTACTTGGTACGCCTGCACGTTGGCGAGCGCGAGATGAAGGCGCCAAACGGCGAGATGATTTCGCTGAACACCGACGACATCGACCACTTTGGTAACCGTCGTCTGCGTACCGTAGGTGAGCTCATCCAGAACCAGGTTCGCGTGGGCCTGTCCCGCATGGAGCGCGTCGTGCGTGAGCGCATGACCACTCAGGATGCCGAGTCCATCACGCCGACGTCCCTGATTAACGTGCGCCCGGTCTCCGCTGCTATCCGCGAGTTCTTTGGTACCTCGCAGCTCTCGCAGTTCATGGACCACAACAACTCCCTGTCTGGCCTGACCCACAAGCGCCGCCTATCCGCGCTGGGCCCGGGTGGTCTGTCCCGTGAGCGCGCCGGCATCGAGGTGCGAGACGTGCACGCTTCGCACTACGGCCGCATGTGCCCGATTGAGACCCCTGAGGGTCCAAACATTGGTCTGATTGGTGCGCTGGCGTCCTACGCCCGCGTGAACCCCTTCGGCTTCATCGAGACCCCGTACCGCAAGGTCGTTGACGGCAAGATTACGGACCAGGTGGAGTACCTCACCGCTGATGAGGAGGACCGCTTCGCCATTGCTCAGGCCGAGGTCGAGCAGGACGAGGAAGGCCGTTTGATTGGCGAGCGCATCGAGGTCCGCCTGAAGGAGGGTGACATCGGAGTGACCGATGCCTCCGGTGTGGACTACGTTGACGTTTCCCCGCGTCAGATGGTCTCCGTTGGTACCGCCATGATTCCGTTCTTGGAGCACGACGATGCTAACCGTGCCTTGATGGGTGCGAACATGCAGAAGCAGGCGGTTCCGCTGGTTCGTTCCGAGGCCCCACTGGTGGGTACCGGTATGGAGCAGCGCGCTGCCTATGACGCTGGTGACGTCGTCATCACGCCAAAGGCCGGTGTGGTTGAAAACGTCACCGCCGACGTCATCACCATCATGGACGATGAGGGCCAGCGCGATACCTACATCCTGCGCAAGTTCGAGCGCACCAACCAAGGCACCAACTACAACCAGACCCCGCTGGTTTCCATGGGGCAGCGCGTAGAGGCCGGCCAGGTTTTGGCCGATGGCCCGGGTACCCACAATGGTGAGATGTCGCTTGGTCGCAACCTGCTGGTTGCGTTCATGCCGTGGGAAGGCCACAACTACGAGGACGCCATCATCCTCAACCAGCGCATCGTGGAAGAGGACATCCTGACCTCCGTCCACATCGAGGAGCACGAGATCGACGCTCGTGACACCAAGCTGGGCGCTGAGGAAATCACCCGCGAGATTCCAAACGTCTCCGAGGACGTCTTGAGCGACCTCGATGAGCGCGGCATCATCCGCATCGGTGCTGACGTTCGTGCCGGCGATATCCTGGTGGGTAAGGTTACCCCGAAGGGTGAGACCGAGCTGACTCCGGAAGAGCGCCTGCTGCGCGCCATCTTCGGTGAGAAGGCCCGCGAGGTGCGCGATACCTCCATGAAGGTTCCGCACGGTGAGGTGGGCAAGGTTATTGGCGTTGCCCGCTTCTCCCGCGATGATGACGACGACCTGGCACCTGGCGTCAACGAGATGATCCGCGTGTACGTGGCACAAAAGCGCAAGATCCAGGACGGCGATAAGATGGCCGGCCGCCACGGCAACAAGGGTGTTGTGGGAAAGATCCTGCCGCCAGAGGATATGCCGTTCATGGAGGACGGCACCCCGGTGGACATCCTGCTGAACACCCACGGTGTGCCGCGTCGTATGAACATCGGCCAGGTTCTTGAGCTGCACTTGGGCTGGTTGGCTCATGCTGGTTGGAAGGTCGACACCGAGGATCCGGCTAACGCCGAGCTCCTCAAGACCTTGCCAGAAGAGCTTTACGATGTCCCTGCGGACTCCCTGACCGCCACCCCGGTCTTCGACGGTGCTACCAACCACGAGATCGAGCGCCTGTTGGCATCGTCCCGCCCGAACCGCGACGGCGACGTACTGGTCAACGAGCACGGCAAGGCCACGCTTTTCGATGGCCGCTCGGGCGAGCCGTACAAGTACCCCATCTCCGTGGGCTTCATGTACATGCTCAAGCTGCACCACCTGGTCGACGAAAAGATTCACGCTCGTTCCACTGGTCCTTACTCCATGATTACCCAGCAGCCACTGGGTGGTAAGGCTCAGTTCGGTGGCCAGCGCTTCGGCGAGATGGAGGTGTGGGCAATGCAGGCTTATGGCGCTGCCTACACCCTGCAGGAGCTGCTGACCATCAAGTCCGATGACGTGGTAGGCCGCGTGAAGGTCTACGAGGCCATCGTGAAGGGCGACAACATTCCAGATCCGGGCATCCCTGAGTCCTTCAAGGTGTTGCTCAAGGAGCTGCAGTCCCTGTGCCTGAACGTGGAAGTTCTTTCCACTGACGGCACGCCGATGGAGCTGTCTGGCTCTGATGACGATGACATGGATAGCCCATCGCTTGGCATCAACTTGTCCCGCGATGAGGGCTCTTCCGCTGACATCGCCTAAATAGATTCTCGGTCCACTGCGGAATGCACGGTTCCGGTGTTTACCACCGGGGCCGCCGCAGGCGGGCAATAAAGATTAATTCATTAAAAGCCATCAATTCCTCATATGACGAGGATGAAAGGGAGACATTACGTGTTTGACGTAAATCTCTTCGACGAGCTCCGCATCGGTCTGGCCACTGCTGACGATATCCGTCGCTGGTCTAAGGGCGAGGTTAAAAAGCCCGAGACCATTAACTACCGCACGCTGAAGCCGGAAAAGGACGGCTTGTTCTGCGAGCGCATTTTCGGACCTACCCGTGACTGGGAGTGTGCTTGTGGTAAGTACAAGCGCGTCCGTTACAAGGGCATCATCTGTGAGCGTTGCGGCGTAGAGGTCACCAAGTCCAAGGTGCGCCGTGAGCGCATGGGCCACATTGAGCTGGCCGCTCCGGTAACCCACATCTGGTACTTCAAGGGCGTTCCTTCCCGTCTGGGCTACCTGCTGGACCTGGCTCCGAAGGACCTTGAGCGCATCATCTACTTCGCCGCCAACATCATCACCTCCGTTGATGAAGAGGCTCGCCACAACGATCAGTCCACTCTGGAAGCAGAAATGCTGCTGGAAAAGAAGGACGTTGAGGACGATACCGAGTCCGAGATCGCAGAGCGCGCTTCCAAGCTCGAGTCCGACTTGGCAGAGCTGGAGGCAGCCGGTGCGCGTGCCGATGCCCGCAAGAAGGTACAGAACGCTGCCGATAAGGAAATGCAGCACATCCGTGAGCGCGGCGAGCGCGAGGTCGCACGCCTGGATGAAATCTGGAACACCTTCCTGAAGCTTGCTCCGAAGCAGATGGTCATCGATGAGACCATCTACGAAGAGCTGGTTGACCGCTACGAGGATTACTTCACTGGCGGCATGGGTGCAGAATCCATCCAGACCTTGGTCCGTAACTTCGACCTCGAGGCAGAGGCCGAGGAGCTGCGTGAGATCATCAACAACGGCAAGGGCCAGAAGAAGATGCGCGCGCTTAAGCGCCTCAAGGTTGTTGCCGCATTCCTGAACTCTGGCAATGACCCGGCAGGCATGGTGCTGGACGCTATTCCGGTTATCCCGCCTGAGCTGCGCCCGATGGTGCAGCTGGACGGTGGCCGCTTCGCCACCTCGGACCTGAATGACCTGTACCGCCGCGTTATCAACCGCAATAACCGCCTAAAGCGCATGATCGACCTGGGTGCACCAGAGATCATCGTGAATAACGAGAAGCGCATGCTGCAGGAGTCTGTGGACGCGCTCTTCGATAACGGCCGCCGTGGCCGTCCGGTTACCGGCCCGGGTAACCGCCCGTTGAAGTCCTTGTCTGACTTGCTGAAGGGTAAGCAGGGTCGTTTCCGCCAGAACCTGCTGGGTAAGCGCGTGGACTACTCCGGTCGTTCCGTTATTATCGTCGGTCCGCAGCTCAAGCTGCACGAGTGTGGTCTGCCGAAGCTGATGGCACTCGAGCTGTTCAAGCCCTTCGTTATGAAGCGCTTGGTCGAAAACGACTACGCCCAGAACATCAAGTCTGCAAAGCGCATGGTGGAGCGCCAGCGCCCAGAGGTGTGGGACGTGCTGGAGCAGGCCATTTCTGAGCACCCTGTGATGCTCAACCGTGCGCCTACGCTGCACCGCCTGGGCATTCAGGCCTTCGAGCCGAAGCTGGTTGAGGGTAAGGCTATTCAGCTGCACCCGCTGGCCTGTGAGGCCTTCAACGCCGACTTCGACGGTGACCAGATGGCAGTTCACCTGCCGCTGTCTGCAGAAGCACAGGCGGAAGCTCGCGTGCTGATGCTGGCTTCCAACAACATTCTGTCTCCGGCATCCGGTAAGCCACTGGCTATGCCGCGTCTGGATATGGTGACCGGCTTGTACTACCTCACCATGGACAAGGCAGAGGACGAGATCGGCGGCAATGGTCGCTACCGCGAGGCTGGCGAGGACTACCCGGCAACCGGTGTGTACTCCTCTTACGCTGAGGCCCTGATGGCTTATGACCGTGGCACCGTTGGTCTGCAGGCACCGATCAAGGTTCGCATCGATCACCTGCGCCCGCCAGAGGACATCGAGGCAGAGCTCTTCCCTGATGGCTGGTCCAAGGGCCAGGCATGGTTGGGCTACACCACCATCGGCCGCATCATGTTCAACGAGCTGCTGCCGTGGAACTACCCGTACCTTGAGGGCATCATGGTCCGCAAGGGCGGCGGCACCGATGGCAAGGTGCTCATTGGTGACGTGGTCAATGACTTGGCCACCAAGTACCCAATGATCACCGTGGCCCAGGTTCTGGACAACATGAAGGACGCTGGCTTCTACTGGGCAACCCGTTCCGGTGTGACCATTACGATGTCTGACGTGCTCGTGCTGCCGAATAAGACCGAGATCCTCGAGTCTTATGAGAAGGAAGCAGAGCGCATCGAGCGTAAGTACTGGGAGCAGGGTGCGCTTACGGAGCGCGAGCGTTATGACCGCCTGGTGGAGCTGTGGAAGGACGCTACCGATACCGTCGGTGAGGCTGTCGAGAGCATCTACCCGGATTACAACCCAATTCCGATGATTGTGAAGTCGGGTGCTGCCGGTAACATGCGTCAGATCTGGACGCTGGCCGGTATGAAGGGCATGGTTGTGAACTCGCACGGTGATTACATCACCCGCCCGATTAAGACCTCCTTCCGCGAAGGCCTGTCCGTGCTGGAGTACTTCAACAACTCCCACGGTTCCCGTAAGGGTCTGGCCGATACCGCACTGCGTACCGCTGACTCCGGTTACCTCACCCGTCGTCTGGTGGACGTCGCCCAGGACGTCATCGTCCGCGAAGAGGACTGTGGCACCCGCCAGGGCGTGCGCGTTCCTATCGGCGAGGTCTCCGGCGACAAGGTCGTACTCTCCGAGCTGTGGGAAACCTCCGCTTCCGGTCGCGTGCTTGCTACGGACGTCAAGGACGAGAACGGCGAGGTCGTTGCAGAGGCCGGTGCAGACCTGACCGAGGAGCTCACGCAGAAGCTTCTCGATGCCAAGGTCACCGACGTCAAGGTCCGCTCCGTGCTGACCTGCCAGACCCCGGCCGGTGTCTGTGCGAAGTGCTACGGCAAGTCCATGGCGTCCGGCCAGTTGGTTGACATCGGCGAGGCCGTCGGCATCGTGGCTGCACAGTCCATTGGTGAGCCTGGTACCCAGCTGACCATGCGTACCTTCCACCAGGGTGGTGTCGGTGGCGACATTACCGGTGGTCTGCCGCGTGTTCAGGAGCTCTTCGAGGCCCGTAACCCGAAGAACCGCGCACCGATTGCCTCCGTGGACGGCACCGTGTCCCTGTCCGATGAGGGTAACTTCTGGACCATGACCATCACCCCGGATGACGGTTCTGATGACGTGGTTTACGAGAAGCTCTCCAAGCGCCAGGGCCTGGCCCAGGTGCGTCGCCCGATGGAGTCCAACCCGGATGCGATGATCGAGCGTTCCTTGAAGGACGGCGACCACGTTGAGACCGGTGACCGCTTGATGCGTGGTGCGGCTGACCCGCACGACGTGCTCGAGGTTCTGGGTCGTCGCGGTGTGGAGCAGCACCTCATCAACGAGGTGCAGGCCGTGTACCGCACCCAGGGTGTGGCCATCCACGACAAGCACATCGAGATCATCATCCGCCAGATGCTGCGCCGCGGTACCGTCATCGACGCCGGTACCACGGAGCTGCTGCCGGGCAACCTGATCGACCTTTCTGAGGCCAAGCAGATGAACGCTGCACAGGTTGCAGAAGGCGGCGAGCCGGCGCAGCTGCGCTCGGAGATCATGGGTATTACCAAGGCCTCCTTGGCTACCGAGTCTTGGCTGTCCGCTGCTTCGTTCCAGGAGACCACGCGTGTGCTTACCGATGCCGCCATTAACAAGCGCTCCGATAAGCTCATCGGCCTCAAGGAAAACGTCATCATCGGTAAGCTGATCCCGGCCGGTACCGGTATCTCCCGTTACCGCAATATCTCCGTCAAGCCGACCGAGGCTGCGCGCAACGCCGCTTACTCGATTCCGACTTACGGCGATTCCATCTACGGTGATGACGGCTTCGGTGAATTCACCGGCGCTTCCGTTCCGCTGGATGAGGACTTCACCTTCTAAGTCCTAGAGCGCGTGCCCCTCGGCACCGCGTCCAGTCAGAGCCCCCGCTTCCGTGCACACGGTAAGCGGGGGCTATTTCAGGATATTTCTCTATTAACGCAGATGGCCTATAAATATTTTAATTTTCAAATATGGGCTTTGAATTGGGATACAATTTAACGTCACTTTGAACGAGGATCGTTTTTCAGAATTTCCGGAAGGGGATCGCTCGCCGAAAAATATTGAAGAACGCTAGGATCCAAGCAATTAAGTAATTCAAAAATTTCCTTCCGGTAGATGCTGCAATCGATATCGATCAGTGACTCTTGGTGGCTAATTCTATTTCTAAGCAAAACGGCGTGATGCATGATAAAACTGGCTCGATCAGGGGAAATAGTCTTAGGACCCGATGACAGCGCCCGGCTAGTTATCTCTTTGTACACGGACTTGAGATTCGTATAGGTGGTCTCGTTAGGGTAATACTTGCGGGTGCCATCGGGGCGAATTGTCGGTTCTCGGTAGAAGAAAGCTTCCTTCCATTGAGTTAAGGTGACTTGGGCAATAATGTCATTACGGTTAATGGGTTGACCTTTTCGCGGATGAGTTCCTTCGACGATCCCAGTTCCGTTGTCGCGAATCCCTTTAGCATTCCTGGCTTTTCCTAGGGCTCTGTTTGCAATTTGTTGGCTGACTTTGGAGTGAGGGAAGGATACATTGCAAGTGGGATGTTCAATCCAATTTTTATTGCTTTGAGGCTCCTGCTCATCGCTCCATTCATCGATCGCTTTGCAAATCTTGTTTCTGAGGACAATCTCAAAAACGGATAATAAGTTCCAAAGCGCCGCAGATAGTTGAAGGTCCCACCTATAAAGCGTGAGGGCTCGACCAGCATGATTTCCCATTTGGGTTAAATATTTTTCAATGCGCTGTTCTCCCAACGTCTGTAGTACATGCTGTTCATGTCTGGATCCGTGCATTGCTTCGTCTTCCTCGGCATAGCGGATTAGGTGATCTTGTCATAGTGTGCTTTTTGGTCTATTCTCGGAATGGAGAGAGTGATATAGCCACCTAGGATCTTAATTCACTCCAGTAGGAAGGGCCACGTTCGAACACCGGTTACAAACCGAAGCATCGGACGGGGCCCTTTCGTTTTGAGAGCGTCTGATGGATTGTGTATAGGTTTCCCGTTACTGGGAGCCCAATTCGGCCGCCGAATTGGTTGTGAGAACCCGTATGCGTGCCTGCTAGTATGAGTAAAGCCTGTGGCCCAGATAAGTAAAACGTGGGCCCTGGACTACTTGATTTAAAGCAATACACGGGAGCTTTCAGAATCTGTGGGCCCGCGGGCGCACAGGCCGCACCGGCGCAGAAATGAAGGCTGAGATACTGCGATATGACGCGGTGAACCGTTGAACCTGATCCGGGTAATTCCGGCGAGAGGGAGGAAATAATGACTACTAATGCAGCTGCGTCCGCAGCGCCAAAGCGCAACCTGAACTGGCGCGTGGTGGATATTGTGGTGGCATCCGTCTTGGGTGTTGCCTGTGGCTTCGTATTCTTGAGCTGGAATGCCGTGGGCTATGCCTGGTATGAGGCCATGGATGCGCTCACGCCGGGGCTTGGCGGTTTGGCCACGGGCATTTGGCTGTTGGGCGGCATCCTGGGTGGATTGGTCATCCGTAAGCCGGGTGCGGCGGTGTACGTGGAGGTCCTTGCCGCCACGGTGTCGGCCGTCTTGGGCTCGCAGTGGGGTATTAGCACCCTGTACTCGGGCCTGGCACAGGGCATTGGCGTGGAGATCATCTTCGCCATCTTCATGTACCGCCAGTTCAACCTTGGCGTGACCATCCTGGCCGGTATGGCAGCAGGCTGGGGCGCCTTTGTTCTAGAGCTGTTTACCTCCGGTAACCTCGCCAAGTCCTTCGAGTTCAATATGATCTACTTGGTTACCCTGACCATTTCCGGTGCCATCTTGGCCGGCGCCCTGGGCTTCTACCTAGTGAAGGCATTGGCTAAGACTGGTGCCCTTGACCGCTTTGCAGTAGGCCGCGAACAGCGCGTTTAGGGCCTAGACTGCCGTGACTGATTTTTCACGCTTAGCAGGAAACGCCACAAAAATCGCGGCCCGCGGCTACGGCTGGACCCACGCTGGGCGTTCCCAACCGGCGCTGCAGGACATAGACCTTGTCATCGAACCCGGTGAGAAGGTCTTGCTGTGCGGGGATTCCGGCTCCGGAAAGTCCACGCTTTTGGCGGCGATCGCCGGCGTCTTGGGCTCCGATGAAGAAGGCACGCGCTCCGGCGAGATCACCTTGGAGGATTCTGCCGGCACGGTCGAAGAACCGGGCCGGACCATCCCGGTGGGGTTGGTTCTGCAGGATCCGGATTCGCAGGTTATCTCCGCGCGCGTGGGCGATGATATCGCCTTTGGCTGCGAGAACCTGGCATATCCGCGCGAGGAGATCTGGCGCAGGGTGCGCCAAGCCCAAGAGTTGGTAGGCCCATATGTGGACCTGGATTTTCCCACCGAGCACCTCTCCGGCGGGCAGAAGCAACGCCTGGCACTGGCCGGGGTCATCGCCATGGGCGCGGGCGTGGTCCTATTGGACGAGCCCACCGCCAACCTGGATCCGGAAGGCGCGCGGGACGTGGTGCGGGCCGTCGGCAAGCTGGTGGAGCACACCGGTGCCACCTTGGTGGTAGTCGAGCATCAGCATGCAGCGTGGGAAAGCGTGCTGGACCGCGCGGTAGAGCTAAAGGATGGGCGCATTATTTCCGATGGCCCCTTTGCTGACGTCGCTCGCAAGCGCCAGGTTACTGGCCTGCCGCAGGCGCGGTCGCTGGGAAGCGATGCACTCGAAGAGTCCACTGCAGCGCTGTGGAGCAAGGATTTGGTAACCCGCTATGGGCCGCCGCGATCCATCTCACTGCCGGCGGGTGCGTCGACCGTCATCACCGGCCGCAATGGGGTGGGAAAATCCACCTGGCTGATGACCATGGCCGGCCTGTTGCCGGCCGATTCCGGGGAAATCGGGGTTGCTGATTTCATCCGCCGCGGCGTGAAAGGCCCGCCTGCTCGGTGGAAATCCCGCGAATTGGCTGACCGCATTGGTTTTGTATTCCAAAATCCGGAACACCAATTTGTCTCCCGCACCGTGGAAGAAGAATTGCGGGTCGCGCCCAAGGTCATGCGCGTCGATCCCCCAGAAGAGCGCATCGCGCAACTGGTGGAATCGTTGCGCTTGGGACACCTGCTAAAGGCCAATCCGTTCACGCTATCCGGCGGCGAAAAGCGCCGGCTTTCGGTAGCAACGGCGCTGGTGACCGCGCCGGAGGTACTGCTTTTGGACGAGCCGACCTTTGGCCAGGATCCCGGCACCTTCATGGAATTGGTGGGGCTGTTGCGCCAATTGGCCGATGACGGCACCACCATCGCCTCCATTACCCATGACCCACAATTCATGGCGGCCTTGGGTGACCACCAGGTGGAGGTGCGCGGTGCCTAATCTTTTGCGCGATGTAAACCCGTTGACCCGCATCTTCTTGATGTTCGTCTGGGTCACGCCGCTGCTTGCCTCCATTGACTGGGTATCGGCGGCGATATCGCTAAGCCTGACGCTCATCTTGGCGCCGCTGTGCGGCGTGTCCTGGGTGCGGTTGTGGAAGGCCGGCTGGTTCTTATTCCTCATCGCCCCGCTTTCGGGCATTTCCATGCTGCTCTATGGCGCCCCCGGGGGAGAGGAGTACTTCAGCTGGTGGCTTATTACGGTGACGGAAAATTCGGTCACCTTGGCCATCGCGATCACGCTGCGTGTGCTGGCGGTCGCGCTACCAACGGTGGTGCTCGCACGCGATATCGATCCCACCGAGCTTGGCGATGCCCTCTCGCAGATCCTCCGCCTTCCCTCCCGCTTCGTCATCGGGGCCGTGGCGGGCGTGCGCATGATGACGCTCTTGAAATTGGATTGGCAATCGCTCGGCATGGCGCGCAGGGCTCGTGGGCTTACGGATGAGGGGCGCTTCAAGCACCTGCTCACGATGTCCTTTGGCCTGTTGGTGATTGCTTTGCGCCGCGGCGGCAAGCTCGCAACGGCGATGGAAGCGCGCGGCTTTGGCCGCACCCCACCCGGAGGAGGGGAGCGGACCTGGGCCCGAGAATCCAGGTTGCATGCCCGTGATGGGTGGGTTATGGCCTGCGGCCTCGCCCTTGCTTGTGTACCGGTGGTAACTTCGGTACTTACTGGGGCCTGGAAATTCTTTGGCCTTTAATCCGCGAAAGCAGTGATTCAAGCACTATGGACATTGATGCCGAACAAGAGCGCCTCTTGGAGGACATCGTTAAGCTAGCAGCTTCGCGAAAGCGTGCGTTTAAACCCGTCACGGTGCTTATCGATGGCCCCTCTGGCTCCGGCAAAACCTGGACCTCCGCCGCCTTGGCAGATCGCACCAACTGGCGGGTAGTTCACCTCGATGAATTCTATCCCGGTTGGCATGGCTTGGAGAAGGGATCCGAGATGGTGGGCGAGCAGGTCTTGCGCACCATGAATCCCGGATATTGGCGCTGGGATTGGGAAGCAAATTGCCCCGGGGACTGGGCAAGCCTCGATGTGCGCGATGACCTCATTGTTGAAGGCGTCGGCTCCGTAACCGCAGAAAATATAGCGGCGGCGAAAAAGCGGGGCGCGGTGGTGGCCGTGCGCATCGATGGCCCCCGCGAGCAGCGCTATGAGCGTGCGATTGCGCGTGAGCCGGCCTACGAGAAATGGTTTACTACCTGGGAAGAGCAGGAGAAATCTTACTTTTCTGACAAGGCTGCAGAGCCGGACTTGTCATGGGAGTGGGAGTAGCCCGCCCGCGCTGCTGGCAGGGTGCATTCCCTGTTTTGTGTTCATAGCGCTGGCTTTGCTAGTCTTATCTCCAGTTCACTATGTACTGCGCACCCTGTGTGAATATGGCGCGCAAAGAACATGGTGAAAAGTCTGATCCTTAACAAGGCGCCCGCCTTGGGAAGAGTTCTGGACATGCGGAAGCGCCCCGGGAAAGAGCGCCCATTTTTGCATGTTTGGTTCCCTTCTTAAGAAGTGGTGCAATTCGACAGAAAGACTGTTTAATGCCAACTATTCAACAGCTGGTCCGCAAGGGCCGCCAGACCAAGCGCAAAGAGGTATCCACCGCTGCGCTGAAGGGTTCCCCGCAGCGTCGTGGCGTGTGCACCCGTGTGTACACCACCACCCCGAAGAAGCCGAACTCCGCTCTCCGTAAGGTTGCTCGTGTGCGCCTTACCAGCGGCATCGAGGTTTCGGCCTACATCCCAGGTGAGGGCCACAACCTGCAGGAGCACTCCATGGTCCTCGTTCGCGGCGGCCGTGTGAAGGACCTTCCAGGTGTTCGTTACAAGATCATCCGCGGCTCCCTGGATGCCCAGGGCGTCAAGGACCGTAAGCAGGCTCGTTCCCGTTACGGCGCAAAGAAGGGACAGTAATAAACAATGCGTAAGAATGCTGCTCCGAAGCGTCCTGTAGTAAAGGACCCGGTATACAACTCCGAGCAGGTAACCATGCTCGTCAACAAGATCCTCCAGGACGGCAAGAAGTCCACCGCAGAGCGCATCGTCTACGGCGCGCTTGAGGCTTGCCGTGAGAAGACCGGCACCGACCCGGTTGGCACCCTGGAAAAGGCCCTGGGCAACATCCGCCCAGACCTCGAGGTTCGCTCCCGCCGTGTGGGTGGCGCTACCTACCAGGTGCCAGTTGAGGTTCGTCCGGACCGTGCCAACACCTTGGCACTGCGCTGGATGGTGACCTTCACCCGCCAGCGTCGTGAGAACTCCATGATCGAGCGTCTCTCCAACGAGATCCTGGATGCTTCCAACGGCCTCGGTGCTTCCGTGAAGCGCCGTGAGGATACCCACAAGATGGCTGAGGCTAACCGCGCCTTTGCTCACTACCGCTGGTAATTTTCAGCACCTTCATCAATGGCCTAAGCAACGAGAAACGAGTTTCGCGCTGATTTCCGGGTTTCCCGGCGGCGACATAAAACTTCATATCTCTTGCTTAGGCCATTTTGGTGGCATGGGGTGTGATTTAGTCCAGCACAGCTGGTCTAGTCCAGCGCATCCGCTTGGTGTCCAGTACACTGAAGCGATGGAAGTCTAGGAGCCGCTAGGCACCTAGCACGGCCACTCAATGGCAAACTTTTCAAGAACTTATCCATGCAGGCGTCTTAGCCAGGTTTCTGGTCACGGCGTCGACGACTATTAAGTTGGGGTATAAACGTGGCACAAGAAGTGCTCAAGGATCTGAACAAGGTCCGCAACATTGGCATCATGGCCCACATCGATGCTGGTAAGACGACCACTACCGAGCGTATTCTCTTCTACACCGGTATCAACCGTAAGGTGGGCGAGACCCACGACGGTGCATCCACCACTGACTGGATGGCACAGGAGAAGGAACGCGGCATCACCATTACCTCCGCTGCCGTGACCTGTTTCTGGAACAACAACCAGATCAACATCATTGACACCCCGGGTCACGTTGACTTCACCGTTGAGGTTGAGCGCTCCCTGCGTGTCCTCGATGGCGCCGTCGCCGTCTTCGACGGTAAGGAAGGCGTGGAGCCACAGTCCGAGCAGGTGTGGCGCCAGGCTGCTAAGTACGACGTTCCGCGTATCTGCTTCGTCAACAAGATGGACAAGCTGGGCGCAGACTTCTACTACACCGTTGACACGATCGTTGAGCGCCTGGGCGCTAAGCCGCTCGTTATGCAGCTGCCTATCGGCGCTGAGGATGACTTCGACGGCGTCGTTGACCTGCTGAACATGCAGGCCATCACCTGGCGCGGCAAGGTCGAGACCGGTGCTGAGCCAACCTACGAGGAGATCCCTGAGGACCTCAAGGAAAAGGCTGAGCAGTACCGCGAGCAGCTGGTTGAGGCCGTTGCAGAGTCTGACGAAGAGCTCATGGAGAAGTACTTCGGTGGCGAAGAGCTCTCCATCGACGAGCTGAAGGCCGGCATCCGCAAGCTGACCATCAACTCCGAGATTTACCCGGTTTACTGCGGTACCGCTTACCGCAACAAGGGTGTCCAGCCGCTGCTGGACGCTGTTGTGGACTTCCTGCCTAACCCGCTCGACGTGGGCGAGGTTATCGGCCACGCTGTGGGCGATGAGGACCAGCAGCTCACCCGTAAGCCTTCCGTTGAGTCTTCCTTCTCCGCGCTGTCCTTCAAGATTGCAGCTCACCCGTTCTTTGGTCAGCTCAACTTCGTGCGCGTGTACTCCGGCCAGGTCACCCCTGGTACCGAGGTCATGAACTCCACCAAGGGCAAGAAGGAGCGCATCGGTAAGCTCTTCCAGATGCACGCCAACAAGGAGAACCCGGTGGAGCAGGCTGACGCCGGCAACATCTACGCCGTTGTTGGCCTGAAGGAAACCACCACCGGTGACACCCTGTGTGACAAGAATGATCAGATCATTCTTGAGTCCATGGACTTCCCGGATCCGGTTATCAAGGTCTCCATCGAGCCGAAGACCAAGGCCGACCAGGAGAAGCTAGGTAACGCCATTCAGAAGCTTGCTGCTGAGGACCCAACCTTCACCGTTGAGCTGGATGATGAGACCGGCCAAACCGTCATCGGCGGTATGGGCGAGCTCCACCTCGACGTGCTGGTTGACCGCATGAAGCGCGAATTCAAGGTCGAGGCAAACATCGGTAACCCACAGGTTGCTTACCGCGAGACCATTCGCCGCAAGGTGGAGTCCATCGACTACACCCACAAGAAGCAGACCGGTGGTTCCGGCCAGTTCGCAAAGGTTATCTGCACCATCGAGCCGTACAACCCGGACCCAGAGACCTTGGAAGAGGGCGAGTCCGCAACCTACGCTTTCGAGAACGCCGTGACCGGTGGCCGCGTGCCGAAGGAATACATCCCTTCCGTCGATGCTGGTATCCAGGATGCAATGCAGTACGGCTACCTGGCTGGCTTCCCGATGGTCAACATCAAGGCAACGCTGGAAGACGGCGCTTACCACGACGTTGACTCCTCCGAGATGGCCTTCAAGTTGGCCGGCTCCCAGGTATTCAAGGAAGCTATGGCCAAGGCAAAGCCGGTTCTGCTGGAGCCAATGATGGCCGTTGAGGTTGTTACCCCTGAGGAGTACATGGGTACCGTTAACGGTGACATCTCCTCCCGTCGTGGCCAGGTCTTCGCCATGGAAGACCGTTCCGGTGCCAAGGTCGTCAAGGCTAAGGTTCCGCTGTCTGAGATGTTCGGCTACATCGGTGACCTGCGTTCTTCCACCGCAGGCCGCGCTAACTTCACCATGGTCTTCGACTCCTACGCTGAGGTTCCTTCCTCCGTGGCTCAGGAGATCATCGAAGAGCGCACCGGCGGCGCAAACTAATAGCGACGCCCCGCCCGTTCAGCGGTGGTTAAGGGCTGGTAGTCTCTGCCAGTAGATGCCAGCCTCACCGCTAAATGTGGCAACTGGGCCGGGTAGCGGCGGGCTGAGTTTGCAGCTAAAACCATTGGTTGTGAATTGAGCCGGCCGTTACCCTCCCAGGATCCTTTATTTGAGACTCTTGTTGAGGGAAATGGCCGCGAAAATACGCGGGGTTACCTCCTATAATGGCGGTTTGAAAAAACCGCGGGATAAATCTAGGATCGTGTAACTGGCACGTAAAGAAAGCGTCATTAGCGCTTTGTCCCAGACGATGGGTCAGGTGCCAATGACAACTGTCAACCACGTGGCTGCGAAGGTCGTAGCCACCATATAGTCCAGGAGGACATACAGTGGCAAAGGAGAAGTTCGAGCGTACGAAGCCGCATGTGAACATCGGCACCATCGGACACGTCGACCACGGCAAGACCACCACCACCGCAGCGATCACCAAGGTTCTGTCTGACCAGTACCCTGAGGAGAACCAGGCATTCGCGTTCGACATGATCGACAAGGCTCCTGAGGAGAAGGAGCGCGGTATTACCATTAACATCTCCCACGTGGAGTACTCCACCCCGAAGCGTCACTACGCACACGTTGACGCCCCGGGCCACGCCGACTACATCAAGAACATGATTACCGGCGCAGCTCAGATGGACGGCGCTATCTTGGTTGTTGCTGCAACCGATGGCCCGATGCCGCAGACCCGCGAGCACGTTCTGCTTGCTCGCCAGGTTGGCGTTCCTTACATCCTCGTTGCACTGAACAAGTGCGACATGGTTGACGATGAGGAAATCATCGAGCTTGTGGAGATGGAAATCTCCGAGCTGCTCGCAGAGCAGGACTACGATGAGGAAGCTCCTATCGTTCACATCTCCGCTCTGAAGGCACTCGAGGGTGACGAGAAGTGGGTACAGTCCATCGTTGACCTGATGGAGGCTTGCGACAACTCCATCCCTGACCCGGAGCGCGCTACCGACCAGCCGTTCCTGATGCCTATCGAGGACATCTTCACCATTACCGGTCGCGGCACCGTTGTTACCGGCCGTGTTGAGCGCGGTCGTCTGAACGTCAACGAGGACGTTGAGATCATCGGTATCCAGGAGAAGTCCCAGAACACCACCGTTACCGGTATCGAGATGTTCCGCAAGATGATGGACTACACCGAGGCTGGCGACAACTGTGGTCTGCTTCTGCGTGGTACCAAGCGTGAAGACGTTGAGCGTGGCCAGGTTGTTATCAAGCCGGGCGCTTACACTCCTCACACCAAGTTCGAGGGTTCTGTCTACGTCCTGAAGAAGGACGAGGGCGGCCGCCACACCCCGTTCATGAACAACTACCGTCCTCAGTTCTACTTCCGCACCACCGACGTTACCGGTGTTGTGAACCTGCCTGAGGGCACCGAGATGGTTATGCCTGGCGACAACGTTGAGATGTCCGTTGAGCTCATCCAGCCTGTTGCTATGGACGAGGGCCTTCGCTTCGCTATCCGCGAGGGCTCCCGCACCGTCGGCGCTGGCCGCGTTACCAAGGTTCTCGACTAATCGAGGCCCCGTAACCGCTCAGTAGAGCTTTTAAAGTCCGCTGCACCGCATGCCGGTGCGGCGGACTTTTTTGATCCCTAGACGCGTCTTGAGTTCAGAGGGTCGTTGCAACACTTTCCCCTTTAGGGGGTTAAACGACAAAATGTGTTGTTTTCTGGCGTGTCGGGGTAAACGACATTTTGTGTTGGTGGACTGCGTGGTTTAGGGCATGTGGCCTTTGCGTATTCCCATAGAGTGGTTGTAGGCAACTGTCGAAAGTTGCTGGTCGGCCGTATTCACGGCCGATGGTGGCTTGTGTTTCTTGGTTGGCTAGGGTGTGTGCTTTGGCTCGTGGGTCTGCGCCCTGATTCGCCCACTTTCCTGGGTCGGCCTCTAGCGCGAGTGACAGTGGCTTTACAGGCGTTCCATCGCCATCGCTGGTGCATAGGTGCTTGTAGTCCCGTATTTTGGTGCACACCTCGCTACAGACGGGGCATCGAGGATGATTCTTACTCATCCATTCATCGTGAACCTCAGCGCTTAGCACATCAGCACGCCCCCGGCGGTATTTCAGGTCCGAGGCTGCGTTATGTCTCCGGATAAGTGAAATAATCCTAATACCAGCAGGCCAGACGGGCTAAACATATAACTTCACCAACACATCCTGTCGTTTAGGCCCCTTTAGGAGGGTGTTGTTGTGCCTGGAGTTGTTGGCCCGTTTCATTCGTTGTCTGAGCCGGATCGTCGTGGCTTGGTGTCCATGGTTGGCAGAGGGCGTAGCGTTCGCTCGGCTGCTGGTGAGCTTGGCTGTCATTACGTGCATGCTTTGAATTTTTGCCATGCTCACGGAGTGCCAGTCATACATAAAGCCAAACTAGTTGATCGCCGCGGTAGCCAGGCTTTACAGCTTGTAGAACTAGTTCAAGGCGGGCCTGGCCGGCCCTTTGTGGTTACGGATACTGAGGGCTTTGAGCACCGTCTTGGAATCGTCTCCAGCATCATGCGCTTGGCTGACCGGCTACCAGAACTCAGCGGCCTTAAACGCTACGAGTTGGGTGATTTTGTCTATGTCCTCCGCTTCGAGGACGCGATTGCAGTTCTAGACCACGGATTGCATCTCTTTCATAAGGAGAATCGGCGGGTGGTGGCCCGCGATTATGCGTGGAAAAGGATAGAAAAATGCCGCCCCGGCGAGGAGCTGGAAGTACTCCTCGAGGGCGGCGATTATGCGCGATTGGGTAAGGTGGTTGAGGTCCTTGTTGCTGAGACCCCAAACCCCTTATTCAGCTAAATCCTTCATCGGCTTAACCTTGGTGAAGTGCAGCTTATAGCTGGTATCCAAGTCAGCGTTTGGGAAAGCCTCCCGGAAGTCGCGTTCATTGGTCTCCACAGCATCAGTCAGTCTCTCCAGCGGGGTATCTGGGTTAGCAACCACCGTGTACTGCAGCGTTGGGCGGGCGCGGTCGTATGCAACCAAGCGGTCTACGCGTTCCACTCCATCGAGCGAGTCCAGATCCTTGGCCACCGCGGTGGCGATGGCGTTCATGGATGCAGAGATTGCGCCTTGTTCATTGGAGGCTGCGGATTCCACATTATTAAAGCGGCGGTGACGAAGGTTCACGACGATGAGCCACAAGCCAATGATGAGCAGCAGGGCAGAGGCGCCAGCCAAGACCCAGACCCACCAATTATTATCGCCCAAAGTGCGCCACGTATCGTGGTCTACCCACTCGGCCAAGTACTCAGCAAATTCCACATTGAAGTTAATGAGGATCGGCCATACACCTAGCGCGATGAGGATAATTCCAAGCAAGCCGAGGAGGATTCGGTCAAAGGTAGCAAGCTTTTTAGACATGATTATCCATCTCCGATATCTTCTCTACGGCTACGGTGACCTTGGGTGGGTCTGCAAGGACCTCTAAAGCGCGGGTGACAGCCTTTTCCACGCGCCCAGGCAAATCGGCGTCTTGCTCATCGCCATTAACGGTGACCTTCGCGCTCTTGGTATCCGCCGAAGTCTGCGCGGAAGCAACTCCCGGAACACGGCGTGCTGCAGCAGAGCTCAGTCGCGCGACATCAACTGGCCGCATCCACATGGAAGCGGACTCGGAAGCGACCTGGGTGTGGGTATTGCGACGGGTCTTTACCGCAGCGAATACAAAGATGAGACCAACCACGATGGAAGCCACGCCAGCCCAGATCATCCACGTCTCTAATTGCTCGGTGGCAATAAGATCAAGGACCGGCTGAACCCACGATTGGGCATTGGCGTCTGCGCCGACGAGCCAGGTTTCGCGGACACCCACAATGCCAATGGCAAGCAGAACGAAACCCAGAATTACGGTCCACGTGCGCACTGCAGGAGACGCCTTGGGCCGCTGCCCGAAATGCTCAGGCAAATTCATTTCAGCCATTATTGCCTCCTTGCTCGTGGTACGGGGTAATGGAAATGGCACGCAGCGGCTCAGGCCGTGGCGCATAGACGTGCAACGGGCGCTGGCTAGCTGGCGATACCTCAATGCGCTTTAGCGGTTCCTGACGCGGGGTCTGAACCTTGCGCAGGGACGCGGGCCTAACGGTCCGCACGCGTTGCTCGCTTCGGGAATTGTCGATCTCGATCTTGCGCAGCGGCTGCGGGCGCGGTGGCTGCACCTTGCGCAGGGGAGCCGGGCGGGCAATGCGAACGCGCTTTTTCTGTTCTGAATTGTCGATCTCGATTTTGCGCAAAGGCTGCGGACGGGGAACAGAGACCTTTGCCTTTTTGACAAAGGGGCGTACCTGTCCGCTCGGAAGCAACCTGCCAGGGCGCGGAGCGCGAACGCTGCGTACCTGCTCTGGGCGTGGTTCGACGATGCGACGCGGTTCGTGATCTTCTGGAGCGCTAATTTCTAGCAGCTGGTGGTCTGGAAGAGCAGCGGAAATGCTGCGCACCGATGCTTCTCGCGGCGTATCGACGGAGCGCACTGGCGTGTCACCAGAGGGTGTCGATACTCCGCGAACCGCAACTTCCTTTCCAGAAGAAATTTCGCGGATTTCCGCCTCTTGCGGGGTGTCGACGTTGCGAACCGTGGCTTCTTCCGGAGTCTCGATGCTTCGCACTTCGACCGAGTCCTGAGTAACGGGTTGGGTCACGGTAGAAGGACTGACCTCCGGGGTAAAAGCTGAAGCGGCAGGACGCTGCGCAAGCTGTTCTGCGGTAACCCGGGTATCCGGAACCGATTCACCGACGGTGACATTAACGCGGGTGGTGGAATAGCCGGTATGGGCAGCAATAGCCTCTGAAATGGCGGCACGCGTACTTTCCGCGACTGCGGTAACCGGAGACGGCCACACCACAGCGATGGTCGCGCTCACGGCAGCGACTTCACGCTCTGGATCCATCTGTACCGAAACCCGTGGATAACCGCGTCCGCCAATGCCAGCAAGCTTGGCATCTAAATCTTTTGTGCCAGGCACGCTAGCAATTGCGGCGGTCACGATTCGTTCCATGGTCCGCAGCGAGAAACGCGTGTGGCCCTTAGTGGAACCTTCTGACATTAGCCTTGGCCTTTCTCCTTGCCAATGAGGCCATTCCACACAGCGCTGAGGTCGATGCGGCCATCAAAGTGGGAGCCCAAAAGGCCACCGACGGCAGCAAGCAGCACGGCGAGCAGCGTCCAACCCCAACCTAAGTACAAAAAGAAGGCAAGTAGTAGGCCGATAACAATGCCCAATGTGGTGTAATTCTTCATATCTAATCCTTCGAGGGAGCAGCGGATAAGCCATCTACGGCGTCAGAAAACTCAACGTCGACGCGTTCCAGCTCCGTACATGCCTTGCGGGCGGCCGAGCGGATTTCTTCCGCTAGGCGGTACAGATCAGGCTGCGCACTGATATCAACACGGACGTTGATTTGCAGGTGGCGATCGTCGCGGGGATCGGGCCGGCGCATGCCGGTAACCCTTTCGCCCGGGAAGAGTAGGCTCACCGAGCCGTAGGGTCCGCCGTCAAGGCCCGCGACACCGTTGAGCTTTTGCACCGCTTCCGCAATTGCGTGAGCGTGGCTTACCTCGAGCTCAAATTGTGCTCGGGGTTCAGGCATTGTTCTTATGCCTGGCCCTGGTTCAGTGCAGCCTGCTCTTCAGACTCGGAGTCTTCCTTCGGCAGCTTGACATTGTGAACAACAACATCAACGCGTTCTACGGTCAGGCCGGTCATGCGCTCGACAGCGTTCATGATGTTGCGGCGGATTGCCTCAGCCAGCTCGTGGATAGCAACACCGTACTCAGCGGTGATGGCGATCTCGATCTTTGCGGAGCCGTTTTCTACCTCTACGTCAACACCCTGGCGTACGTCCTCGGATGCACCGAAGGACTCGCGGATGGTGCCCATCATGCGAGCGCCGCCGCCACCGAGGGAGTCAACGCCGGAAACTTCGCGGGCTGCAATGCCAGCGATCTTGGAAACAACGACGTCATCAATGGTGGTGGTGCCGTACTGAGTCTCCAGGTTGTTGTTTACCTCGCGCTCTTCAGAAGCGGCAACGTTGTTCTCAGAGTGCTTTGCAGGAGTGTTGTTCTCAGACATGGTCTTTAAGGCCTTTCCTTAAATATTGACTTGCATGGTCGCAATATGAAATTGAAGGACCAAGAACCAGCGGTTCAAAATCCTAACTTGAGCGTACCTACCGCTTAACCACACGTGGGGTCTGGGACAACAATATTTACCAAAACGTGATTATTGGCACTATTGCTGGGATGGTTTGAAAAACACCAGCCCATCGTGCTTAAATACATAGGTTGCTTTAACAGGGCAGCGCGAACCGGTAACGCACCGTTTTAGACACGGTGCATATCGGCGAGACGCTGAGCTGGTAAAGCGAACATGACACCTTCGTTGTCACCGTGGATCAGGATTTTCCTGAAACACAGACTGGAAGGTCATCCGATCGGGCTAGGTCCGCGCTAGAGCAGAGACACCCCGAGACGATGGACCGGAGAAGGGGCATGGCAAATAAACAGCGGCAGTTAGCGAATAGGACACTCTCCACGTGTAATGCGTGAAAACCGTCCTCTTCACAATACTTTGACTACGGGTCTTGTGCCCCGTCAGGAGCACTGCAGACTGGCATTTGCCATGTGCTGTATCTCTTGGTTGTCATGACAGTCAGACCACTGGCGTTGTGTCAGGCCCCAAGCCCGGACAACGTTATAGAGAAATCGAGAAGCAATTTCCCACCGCTTCACGCCCTGGAAACGCCGGGAATGTGAAAGTGGGGAAGCGAGGAAGAGGATAAGCGTGGCGGGACAAAAGATCCGCATTCGGCTGAAGGCCTATGACCACGAGGCAATCGACGCTTCTGCAAAGAAGATCGTCGAGACCGTTACCCGTACGGGTGCTCGTGTAGTTGGCCCAGTGCCGCTCCCAACCGAGAAGAACGTGTACGCAGTTATTCGTTCTCCGCACAAGTACAAGGACTCTCGCGAGCACTTCGAGATGCGCACGCACAAGCGCCTGATCGATATTCTCGACCCGACCCCGAAGACCGTTGATGCTTTGATGCGCATCGATCTTCCGGCAAGCGTCGACGTGAACATCCAGTAAGCGACTTTGGTGGAGAACTAATAATGAGTGAAAACGAGATCAAGGGCATTCTGGGCAAGAAGCTCGGCATGACCCAGGTCTTCGACGACGAAAACCGCGTTGTTCCGGTTACCGTCGTTGAAGCAGGGCCATGCGTTGTCACCCAGATTCGTACCCCCGAAATCGATGGCTACAGCGCCATCCAAATCGCCTTTGGCGAGATTGACCCACGCAAGGCAAACAAGCCTGAGTCTGGTCACTTCAAAAAGGCTGGCGTAACCCCGCGTCGTCACGTTGCGGAAATCCGCATGGACGACACCTCCGCATACGAGGTTGGCCAAGAGGTCAAGGTAGACATCTTCGAAGACATCACTTTCGTTGACGTCACCGGCCAGACTAAGGGCCACGGCTACGCTGGTGCTATGAAGCGCCACGGCTTCCAGGGTCAGGGCGCAGCTCACGGTAACCAGGCCGCTCACCGCCGCGTTGGTGGTATCGGTGGCGCTGCTACCCCGGGCCGCGTCTTCAAGGGCAAGCGCATGGCTGGCCGCATGGGCCACGACCGCGTGACGACCCAAAACCTGAAGATTCAGAAAGTCGATGTCGAGTCCAACCTGCTGCTCATCAAGGGTGCTATCCCTGGTGCGCGCGGTGGCCTCGTCACCGTTAAGACCGCAGTGAAGGGCGGTGCACACGCATGAGCAACCTCAAGCTAGACGTCCACACCTCCGAAGGTAAGACCAATGGCTCCGTGGACCTGCCGGCTGAAATCTTTGACACCGAGGCATCCGTTGCTCTGATGCACCAGGTAGTCAACGCACAGCTTGCTGCTGCTCGTCAGGGCACCCACGCCACCAAGACCCGCGGCGACGTCCGCGGTGGTGGTCGCAAGCCTTTCCGCCAGAAGGGCACCGGTCGTGCGCGCCAGGGTTCCATCCGTGCGCCGCACTACACCGGCGGTGGCACCGTCCACGGCCCGCAGCCACGTAGCTACGCACAGCGCACCCCTAAGAAGATGATCAAGGCTGCTCTCTTCGGTGCGTTGTCTGACCGTGCTCGCAACGAGCGCATCCATGTCATCGAAGAGTTGGTTCCTGGCCAGAAGCCGTCCACCAAGGCGGCCAAGGCTTTCCTCGAGTCCCTGACCGAGCGCGACAACGTGCTGCTGGTTATCGGCCGCGAGGACATCAACGCCCGTCGTAGCGCTAATAACCTGCCGAACGTTCAGATCTTGGACGCCGGTCAGCTCAACACCTACGACGTTCTCTACTCCGATGACGTTGTGTTCTCCGTTGAGGCGCTACACACCTTCATCACTCGCGCTACCGGCGCGGATAAGGAGGAGAACTAATGGCTAAGATTTCTAACCCGCGCGATGTCATCATCGCCCCGGTTGTATCTGAGAAGTCCTACGGTCTGATGGAGCAGAACGTCTACACGTTCTTCGTCTCCCCAGACTCCAACAAGTCCCAGATTAAAGATGCCGTCGAGCAGATCTTTGACGTGAAGGTCGACTCCGTGAATACCGTAAACCGTGCAGGTAAGCGCAAGCGCACCCGCACCGGCTTCGGTCAGCGTAAGTCCACCAAGCGCGCATACGTGACGCTCCGTGAAGGCAGCGACTCCATCGACGTCTTCGGCGCAGGCGCTTAAGCGCCACCGGAGAGCCGAAAGGAAAAGGAAGAATTATGGCTATTCGTAAGTACAAGCCGACAACTCCGGGTCGCCGCGCATCCTCCGTATCTGAGTTCGACGAGATCACTCGCTCGACTCCGGAGAAGTCCCTGCTGCGCCCGCTGAGCAAAACCGGTGGTCGTAATAACTACGGCCGCATCACCACCCGCCACATCGGCGGTGGACACAAGCGCCGTTACCGTCTGATCGACTTCCGTCGTAACGACAAGGACGGCATTCCGGCAAAGGTCGCTCACATCGAGTACGACCCGAACCGCACCGCAAACATTGCATTGCTGCACTACGTAGATGGCGAGAAGCGCTACATCATCGCGCCGAAGGGCCTGAAGCAGGGTGCTGTTGTCGAGTCCGGCGCGAACGCAGATATCAAGGTGGGCAACAACCTGCCGCTGCGCAACATCCCGACCGGTTCGATCATCCACGCCGTTGAGCTCAAGCCGGGCGCTGGCGCTAAGCTGGCTCGTTCTGCTGGTGCTTCCATCCAGCTGCTGGGTAAGGAAGGCAAGTACGCCGTTCTGCGTATGCCGTCTTCTGAAATCCGCCGCGTGGACATCCGTTGCCGCGCAACGGTTGGTGAAGTTGGCAACGCCGAGCAGATGAACATCCGCTGGGGCAAGGCCGGCCGCATGCGTTGGAAGGGCGTTCGCCCGACCGTCCGTGGTGTCGTTATGAACCCGGTTGACCACCCACACGGTGGTGGTGAGGGAAAGACCTCCGGTGGTCGCCACCCAGTGTCCCCATGGGGTCACAAGGAGGGTCGCACCCGCAACCCGAACCGTTACTCCAACAACATGATCGTGCGCCGTCGTCGCCCGAACAAGAAGCGCTAAGAGGAGGTAAACAATGCCACGCAGCCTTAAGAAAGGCCCGTTCGTCGATGAGCACCTCCTCAACAAGGTGGATGCTCAAAACGATGCAGGCACCAAGCAGGTCATCAAGACCTGGTCTCGCCGCTCGACCATTCTCCCCGATTTCATCGGACACACCTTCGCCGTCCACGACGGCCGCAAGCATGTGCCGGTCTTTATCGAGGACTCCATGGTCGGCCACAAGTTGGGCGAGTTTGCACCAACCAAGACCTTTAAGGGTCACGTCAAGGATGACAAGAAGGGACGTCGATAAGCGATGAGTGAGACCATCACCTCCGCATCCGCCACGGCCCGCTACGTCCGCGTTACCCCGATGAAGGCACGTCGTGTGCTCGATCTGGTCCGCGGCAAGTCCGTAAGCGAAGCTTTGGCAATCCTGAAGTACGCACCGCAGGGTGCTTCCAAGCCAGTTGCAAAGGTCGTTGCTTCCGCAGCCGCTAACGCTGAGAACAACTTCGGCCTCGACCCACGCACCTTGGTCATCTCCGAGGCATACGCCAACGAGGGACCGACCATGCGTCGTTTCCAGCCGCGTGCACAGGGTCGTGCATTCATGATTCGTAAGCGCACCAGCCACATCACCGTGGTTGTCGAAAGCCAGCAGGAAGGGGCCAAGTAATGGGCCAGAAGATCCATCCTCACGGCCTACGTTTGGGCATCACTTCCGACTGGAAGACCCACTGGTTCGCGGATAAGGACTACGCGAACTACGTAGCCGAAGACATCAAGATTCGTAACTACCTCAACAAGGGCCTCGAGCGTGCCGGCATCGCCGACATCGTCATCGAGCGCACCCGTGACCGCGTCCGCGTGGACATTCACACCGCTCGTCCGGGCATCGTGATCGGCCGCCGCGGTGCTGAGGCTGACCGCATCCGCCGCGAGCTGGAAAAGCTCACCGGCAAGATGGTTGCCCTCAACATCCTCGAGGTCAAGCAGGTAGACGCAAACGCAACCCTCGTTGCTCACTCCATCGCGGAGCAGCTGGTTAACCGAGTCGCATTCCGTCGTGCAATGCGCAAGGCTATCCAGTCCGCTATGCGCCAGCCACAGGTTAAGGGCATCAAGATTCTGCTGTCCGGCCGCCTGGGCGGTGCAGAAATGTCCCGCGTCGAGCGCTACCACGAGGGCCGCGTTCCGCTGCACACTCTTCGCGCCGAGATCGACTACGGCACCGCAGAGGCCCACACCACCTTCGGCCGCATCGGCATCAAGGTGTGGATCTACAAGGGTGACGTCGTCGGTGGCGTACGCGAGTCCGAACTGAACGCTCCGGCACAGGGCCGTGGCCGTGGTGACCGCAATGGTCGCTCCCGCCGGGGTGGCCAGCGCCGCCAGCGTGCACAGCAGAAGCAGGAGGGCTAATCCATGCTGATTCCTAAGCGTGTTAAATACCGCCGTCAGCACCGTCCGAGCCGTCGTGGCGTGTCCAAGGGCGGAAACCGCATTAACTTCGGCGATTACGCAATCCAGGCACTGGAGCCTGCGTACATCACCAACCGTCAGATTGAGGCCGCACGTATTGCCATCAACCGCCACGTTAAGCGTGGTGGCAAGGTGTGGATCAACATCTTCCCGGACCGTCCGTTGACCCAGAAGCCGCTCGGTGTTCGTATGGGTTCCGGTAAGGGCCCGGTTGAAAAGTGGGTGGCTAACGTGAAGCCTGGCCGCGTACTTTTCGAGATGAGCTACCCAACTGAGGCTGTTGCAATCGAGGCTTTGCGCCGCGCTGGCCAGAAGCTTCCTTGCAAGGTCCGCATCATCAAGAAGGAGGACCAGTTCTAATGGCAACCGGTACCCCCGCCCACGAGTTCCGTGAGCTCGACAACGCAGAGCTGGAAACCCGTCTGAAGGATGCGAAGGAAGAACTGTTCAACCTTCGTTTCCAGAAGGCCACCGGCCAGCTGACCAACAACCGCCGCATCGGCACGGTTAAGCGCGACATTGCCCGCATCTACACCGTTCTGCGCGAGCGCGAGCTGGGCCTGTCTGTCGCTCCGGGAGCTGAGGCTTAATCATGAGTGAGGCTAACGTGACTGAATCCAAGAAGGGACCAACTCCGAAGAAGGAGAAGGTCAAGGGTGCTCCTAAGGTCCGCACCGGCTACGTCGTCTCGGACAAGATGTCCAAGACCATCGTTGTCGAGTTGGAGGACCGTAAGCAGCACGCTCTGTACGGCAAGATCATGCGCTCTAACAAGAAGGTTAAGGCGCACGACGAGGAAGAAACCGCAGGCGTAGGCGATCTCGTACGTATCGCTGAGACCCGCCCGCTGTCCAAGGACAAGCACTTCCGTCTCGTAAAGATCATCGAGAAGGCTAAGTAAAACCTAGCCAGCGCAGCCTCTGTACCGGACCATATGGTTCGATACAGGGGCCTTTCGCTGTTTTAGAGCTCTTAAGGCCGGGCCCTTCCGTAGAACCAGTAGGGCACCCAGGTGACGTCGTCGGAAGAAAGGCCCCAATCTCTCACCGCGAGGCCCCGGACCTTCTTCGCCAAGTCCCCCTCGCCGGAGACCCACACGTATCCTGGCGTCGGCGCACCGGCATAATCTGCTTTCAGCGCGGCAACGACAGAATCCGCCTCCTTGTGCGGCTCGGTGCGAAGGACACGCAGGCTACGCACGCTGGGCTCCCACCTGGCCGCGAGCCCGGGCTCTACTTCGTCATCGCTGGTCACTACGGCCATAACGTCGGTGCGGCTGAGCATCGCCGGGTTATGGTCCTCTTGGTAGGCCAGGATATGCCGCAGGGCCGGCAGGGCGGAGGCATCGGCGACCAATAGTTGTGCTGCTTCGGTTGGCCGCCACAGCTCGTTGCAGGTAAAGAACCCCGCTGTATCGCCGGGTTGCGCGCGCAGAATCCATCGCGAGCCGGGCCCGGAATCGCCGTGGGTGACCACGTCGACATCGATAGTGGCCTCCTCGGGGTGGAGCGCGCGGATGGTGTACCAGCGCAGGTCCGGCCGCGTCTCCTCGTCTATAGCGGCGACGGCGGCTCGGAGGTTAACGCCGTCGACGGGGAAGGGCGTAAATTCCTGCCCGGTTTGGGGCATGACAAGGCCAAAGAATTCATCGGGGCCGGCGAGGTCATACGTCCGGAACGCCTCGGCATGAAACGTCAGGCGGTGCAGGCGCGGCCGGATCAGTTCATTCGCGGTCAGGGTAACGGGAATCAGTTGGTGTTCAGGCATCGGGGACGATTGTAGGGAACAGCTCATGTATCCAACATACTCTTTCGAAGCTAAGCCTTGCCTAATCCTTTGATTGGGGTCTAGGATAAGCAACGTCAATTTCTTCCTTTTTGAAAGGGCCAGCTTCATGAAGATTTTCGGACGCCGCACCGGGGGCGTTGTGGCACTGCTGTCAGCCGGAGCCGTCGCATTAGCCGGTTGCTCGCGTGGTGAGGGCGATGAAAGCACGCAGTCCACCGACGCCGCCAGCGAAGAGCGCGTGGCTAGCCTGGGCCTGGGGGATGCCGATACGCTGCTCGCCCTAGGCATTACTCCCGTGACGGTGGCGCCGTGGGGCGCTGAGGGCGATGGCGATCCTTCCGGCGTTGGCCCGTGGTCAAAGAAGCTGCTTGGCGATGCCAAGCCTGAGGTCATCTACAACACCGCAACTGGTTTCACCGCGGATACCTTCGAGCAGATTACCGCTGCTGATCCCACCAAGATCATTGCTGTGAACCAGGCAGTAGATGCGCGCACGAAGGAATCCCTGGAGGATATCGCGCCGACCACCGTCAAGCCGGATGGCTATGAAGACTGGCAGGTTCCCTGGGAGGACCAGGTTGAGGCCATCGCGGATGCCGTGGATAAGGAAGACGAAGGCGATAAGCTTATCGCTGATACCGAGAAGGCCTTCGAGGAATTCCGCCGCGAGCACACCGAATTGCAGGGCAAGTCCGCAGCCATCGTCATGCCTTATGACGGCAAGATTGGCCTGTACACGGATGAGGACGGGCGCGGACAGTTCATCGAGGATCTTGGCATGGAGATCCCCGATGAGTTGAAGGGCGATGGCAGCAGCTTCTTCGTCGACATTGCCCCGGAAAACTACGCAAAGCTCAACCAGGTTGAGCACCTCTTTGTCCTGGATTACAACGGTTCCGCGGATGCCTTGAAGAAGGATAAGACCTTCCAGGGCCTCGATGTAGTCAAGGATAAGCGTGTGCGCTACCTGGACACGGATACCGGCAACGCCATGAGCATGCCCAACCCAGTGACCATTCCCTGGGCAATAGATAAGTTTGAAGAGAAGCTGTAATTGTCAGCAACCACGAAGGACGGCCAGACTATCCAGACGGGTCTCACAGCGCAAAACCCCACAGCCACACCGGTGATGGCGCGGGGAAAGGGCCGCAAGACGTTCCTTGTCGCCCTCATCCTCGCCAGCCTGGCGCTGGCGGTGGCGTCCTTGGCGTTGGGTTCCCGTTCCATTCCGCCCGATGAGGTCATCGCCGCGCTGCGCGGGGCAGGCGAGCAGGATATCCGCGATATCGTGTGGAACCTGCGCATGCCGCGCACCTTCTTGGCCTATTTCGCCGGCGCAGCCCTTGCCGTCGCCGGTGTCTTGGCGCAATCGTGGACCAGGAACCCGCTGGCGGACCCGGGCTTTATCGGTATTACCGCGGGCGCGTCGTTCTTCGTTGCCCTAGGCACGGCCATCGGCATTGCTACCACCACCGGCATGCGCACCACCCTCGCGCTTGCAGGGGCGGGCATTACCACGCTGCTGGTTCTGGCCGTCTCGCGGCGGTTTCAGGATCCGCTAACGCTCATTCTCGTCGGCGCCGGTGTCTCCGCCGCCTTGGGATCGGGCGCGGCGATCATCGGCCTGTATTCCACGGACGTCCTCGATAGCATGCGGCGCTGGACCATCGGTTCGACCTTTGGGCGCGGCCCAGAAGACGTTGCCATTGCGGGTATTGGCCTGCTCATTGGCCTCGCGTGCGCGGCGATGGCGGCTAGGCCGCTCGACCTTTTGGCCATGGGGGAGGAGTCCTCGCTCGCCTTGGGCGGGTCTCCCACCACCGCGCGGGTGGGCGCAGCACTCAGCGTCGTGGTGCTGGCCGGCAGCGCCACGGCGGCAACGGGCCCCATTGCCTTCGTCGGCTTCGCCATTCCCCACATTGTGCGGCGGGCGGTTGGCCCCAGCGTTGCCACGATGATCCTGCCCTCTGCTCTCCTGGGCGGTTGCGCCGTGCTCGCCGCCGATATCATCGGCCGGCTCATCGTCGGTAACTCGGAGCTAGAGATGTCTATCGTGCTTGCCATCGTGGGCGCGCCCTTCCTCATTTGGGGCGCCCACCGCGGCGTGGGTAGATCGTGGGGCGATAACGCATGACAACAATTAGCAGTATCCTGCAAGCGCAGCAGCGCCGCAGGCACGTCCGCGTGCTAGCCTCTACGCTCGTATTTGGCCTCATCGCACTTGCCGCCTACCTGGTATTACTGGGGCAAGGCCCGCTGGAGTTGAGCCCGCGGCAGGTCATCGATGTGCTTACCGGCGGCGGCAGCGAGAGCCACATCAGGGTGGTATGGGACTTGCGTCTGCCGGTAGCCATCGCCACCGTCATCGTCGGCGCCGCCCTCGGCGTGGCCGGTTCGTGGACGCAGACCATGGCCCGCAACCCGCTAGCATCGCCGGATATCCTCGGCGTTACTGGCGGCGCATCGGTCCTGGTGGTGCTGGGCACCATGCATTCGCGCCCCGGTTTCGCGGACGGTATCCCGGACTTCTGGTGGCGGGCATGCTTGGCGATGTGCGGCGCCCTCCTCGTCGTTATTCTCCTCGCCGTCTTGGGTGGCATCGGCACGAGCAATCGCATCGTCATCGTCGGCATCGCCCTATCGCTGATGTTTCAGGCCATCGTGGCGTATTTGATGCGCAGCGCCCAGATCCAGCGCGCGGCCGAGGCGCAAACGTGGCTGGCGGGATCGACCGGGTTCGTGCGCATGGAGGTCATCGTTCCCCTGCTGGTGGCCTTGGCGCCGTTCCTCGCCATAGGCATCTGGTGCGCGCGGGAGCTGCCGCTGCTTGCCCATGATGATTCCTCCGCGACCACCCTGGGCGTCAATATCTCCCGCCAGCGCGCCCTGCTGCTCATCGCGGCAACCGGCATCTGCGCCGTGGTGGTTTCGGTGGTGGGGCCCATTGGATTTATCGCCCTGCTGGCACCGCACCTGGCGCGGATGGTGGCGCGCACGCCTACGCCCTCGCCGGTGGCATCGGCAGCCGCGGGCGCAGCGCTGCTGACCGTGTGCGCCGTCATCGCTGGCGCGATTCCGGTCAATGCCCCGGTAGGCGCGGTCTCCTCGGTCATCGGCGGCTGTGCCCTGGTGGTATTGGTGTGGAATGCGGCCCGGCGCAGCTAAGCGCCGTGGCGCGGCACAGCGAGGTTCAGCTCAGCGCGCCACCCAAATAGTGCTACACACTCGTACGTGGATGAAGGAAAAGATATGACGGATAATCAGCCCACGCGCTCGAAGCGCCGGTGTAGCCTCCAGGCCACCGGCATCCATGCGGGATATAAGGACGGCGAGGATATCCTCGCCGGCGTTGACCTGCACGCCCGCGCCGGTGAAGTCACCACGCTCATTGGCCCCAATGGCTGCGGCAAGTCCACGCTGCTCAAGACGCTATCTAAGATCCTGGCCCCGCGGCAGGGCAGCGTCATAGTCGGGGAGGCTGACCTGCATGCGATGAACGCGAAGGAAGCCGCGCAGCAGGTGGCACTTCTGCCGCAGCACCCCGTGGCGCCGGATGGGCTGCGGGTAGGCGAGTTGGTCGCGCGCGGGCGCCACCCCTATCAGGGCAGGATGCGCGGCCTTTCTCCTACGGACCGAGAGATCATCGCCCAGGCCTGCGAGGCCACGGAGATTGTGGACTTCCTCGATCGCGATATCGCCTCCCTGTCGGGCGGGCAGCGCCAGCGCGTCTGGCTGGCTTTGGCGCTCGCGCAAGATACGCCGGTGCTGCTTCTCGATGAACCCACAACCTTCCTCGACCCCGCCCATGCCATGAGCATGCTGGAGCTGGCTCGCGCACAGGCGCGCGCCGGCAAAACAGTGGTTGTGGTCCTGCACGATCTCATGCTCGCGGGCCACTACTCCGATTCCATGGTGGTGATGAAGGCCGGCGAAATCATCGCGCGCGGGGCGCCGAAACAAGCGCTGGCTCCGAAGGTATTGGCGCAGGCCTATGGCATCGAGGCGGAGGCCTGGGACGACCCGCTTGGCGATGCCCCCATTATCGTCCCTCGCCGCGTCCTCCCCAGCGACCGCTGAGCGCACCCCGCGCTAAGCGCCAGGAGCGCTTGGTCCGGCTACTGCCGCGCCAACCGGCGGATATCCAAAACCGAAATGGCGATGATGAAGAGGTTGAGCACGCAGCCGACACTCAACAGGAAATTGCCAATGCGGTAGGTACCCGTGCCGACTGCCGCCATGTTGCCGTAAATGTAGATCCAGATTCCCCAGCCTACCAGCAGCACGATGCCGGCGATGCCGGAGAGTAACTTGAGGCTGCGTGGGGAGGCGGGGGCGAAGAACTTAAAGGCGGCATCGATAAGCGCGCCCGCTGCAAGGATGATGCTTACTCCACCCGAGAGCCAGAGGGGGAGTAGGGCTGCGGTGCCGACGACGACGGGGAGGATGAATGCGAGGAATGCTAAGAGGAATAGGCCCAGGTGTATCCACAGCGTGCGCTTGGTATAGCTCATAGGGCAGACTCTACTTCCTTGCGCAGTGGGGGATTGGCGCCGGTGCGGGAGACGGTGATGCCGGCAGTGGTGGCAGCAAAGTGGAGGATATCGCGCCACTCTTCGGAGATTAGTGCTGCGGCCTTGTCCGCATCGAGGCGGCGTTCATCTAATTGCGCCAAAAGGGCTGCCATGATGGTGTCGCCGGCGCCGATGGTATCGGTGACTTCAACCGCGGCTGCAGGAACGTCGAGAGAAGTATCCCCAGCTCTGACGCTAATTCCGTCGCCGCCGCGGGTGGTGACCACGATGGGTACCTGGTTGGTGAAGTCTTCGCCTAAAAAGTCCACCTCTTCATCCGATAGCTTCAGCACCGAGACGTGTGGCAGCAAATCAGCCAAGAATTTCTTATGCGCATCGGTGGCATAAAAGTGCCGGATATTGGGGTCTAAGGCCACGAGTGTTCCCTGTGCGGCGAAGTCCTTGAGCAGCTGCGCATAGCGCGAAGCGCCTGGTTCCAAGGCCAGGGAGACGGTACCGAAGCAGGCGATATCTGCAGGAACTAGTTTGGGCTCAACGAAGCGATCTGCTGTGCCTTCCACATAAAAGTTATAAGAGGCCGTGCCATTATCCGCGATGGTGGTCACCGCCAGGGTGGTCGGTTCTTCGCCGCGCTGCACGTGGGCGGTTACGACGCCTTCTTCTTCCAAGCGTCGGAATAATTCCTGGCCAAACCCATCGGTAGAAATCCGCGATTGAAACTCCACATCCGCGCCCAGGCGTGCCGCGGCGATGGCCACGTTGAAGGGGCCGCCGCCCAGCGCCGGGGTGAGGTCATTCAAGCGGCCGGGGGATACCGGAACCAGGTCCACGAGGCCTTCGCCGCACACATGAATAGTCATAGTTCCATAGTATCGGGGACATGAACCACCGACCGAACTTTCACCTTGCCCCACCAGTTGGCCGCCTCAATGACCCCAACGGTCTTTTTGTGGATGGCGATATTCTGCACGCGTATTACCAGCATGACCCTGCCTTTCCGCACAAGCCCAAGCGGACTGGCTGGGGTCACGCCACCACCACGGTGTCCGCGCCTACTCCATGGCGGCATTATCCCGATGCGCTTTATCCTGACCTGCCCTATGACAAGGATGGGTGCTACTCCGGCGGGGCCGTTGTTGACGGCATTGACGTGTGGCTTTTTTATACGGGAAACTTGAAAGAAGACGGGCGCCGCATCCCGTCGCAGAACCGCGTGCGGGTCATGGACCCCTCTGGGCCGGAAGGCGGGATTTATGTCCGCGATGCCGACAACCCGCTCATCGCTGATTCTCCGGAGGGATATACCGGCCATTTCCGCGATCCCCATATTTCCCGCGCCGGGGAGGGATGGCGCATGGTCATTGGTGCGCAAACGGAAGACGAACGCGGAACCATCGTGCTGTATTATTCACAGGATTTAAGGCAGTGGGAGTTTCAGGGTGAGCTTGTTTTTGATGATCCCGCGCAGCTTCCTGGTGGCTATATGTGGGAGTGCCCCAACCTGCTGACCTTTGGGGATAAACACGTGCTGATCTTCTGCCCACAGGAGGAAACGGACCGGTGCGGCTACGTCGTCGGTACCTTGGACGGGCTTAATTTCCACGTTGAGCGTGGCTTTACCCTTCTGGATCACGGCACGCAGTTCTATGCGCCGCAGGCAACCGAGGAAAATATCCTGCTGGGCTGGATGGGCATGCCCGCTCATGATGAGACTCCAACGCAGGGGTGGGTGCATACCTTGACTATTCCGCGGCAGCTGTGGCTGGAGGATAATTACCTGTGCCAAGAACCGCTGTGGTCTGCGCTGCCGGAAACCCGCGGCAGGGACGGCTTTGGCTCGACCATTGATATAACGGGGGAGGGAGCTTATGCGCTTGTCGATGCCACTGGCAAGGAAGCGTTTCGCGTGGTGCAAGGCAGTGGCACCATCGCTTTCAACGGTGGTGAGCCGATCGCATGCCCCGATGGGGAAATGCGGCTCATCGCAGATGGCTGCGCCGTAGAAGTCTTTGCCGGCGGCGGTCGTATCGCCGCGTCCTTCGCAGTCTTTGGGGAAGCTCCCTGGCATGCATGGGAGCCGCTGGACTAAGACCCTGCGGAACTAGGATCGACAGCTTTTTGCTTTGTGGACATTTGGGCCCAAACAGACTTAAATGGGAAGTAGTCAATCACATTCGGTCACTTAATGTGACCTAAATAACGAAGGTTGGTCCATGGAGCATAAAGAGGTCGCCGCCCGCACCCTGAAGGCATTAGGCGGCGAAGATAATATTATTGCCCTTGCCCACTGCGCCACGCGTTTGCGCATGGTCTTGCATGATTCGGACAAGGTAGATACCGCAGCGCTAGACAACGATCCGGATCTGAAGGGCACCTTCGAAGCCGGTGGTATGTTCCAGGTCATCGTGGGCCCAGGCGATGTCAATATCGTCTTTCAGGAAATGACCAAGTCCATTTCCAAGGACGTCGCCGTGTCCACTGATCGCCTCAAGGATATTGCCGCGGAATCTGGGAACTGGTTCTCCCGTGCGGTCAAGGTCTTGGCCGATATCTTTGTTCCGCTAATCCCCATCCTGCTTGGCGGCGGTTTGTTGATGGCATTAAATAATGTGCTGACCGCGCCGGGATTATTTGGGGATCAATCCGTCATCGAAATGTATCCCTCGTGGGAAGGTTTTGCTGGACTGGTCAATCTCCTGGCATCCGCTCCCTTTGCTTTCTTGCCCATCCTCGTGGGCTTTACTGCTACTAAGCGCTTTGGCGGCAATGAATTCCTCGGTGCTGGCATGGCCATGGCGATGGTCATGCCGGATTTGGTTAGCGGCTATAACGTTGCTGAGGCCATTGATAATGGCGAGATGCCCTACTGGGATATCTTTGGCATCGACGTTGCCCAAGCTGGCTACCAAGGCTCCATCTTGCCCATTCTGGTCATCGCCTGGATCTTGGCGACGATTGAAAATTTCCTGCACAAGCACCTCAAGGGCACCGTGGACTTCATGCTCACGCCCCTGCTTACCCTGCTGGTGACGGGCTTTATTACCTTTATGGGCCTGGGACCCATCTTGCGTACCGCCGGTGAGTGGTTGGGCATGGGGCTGGCCAACTTGTATGACTTTGCCGGTCCCGTGGCGGGCTTCCTTTTCGGTCTGGTTTATTCGCCGATCGTCATTACCGGCCTACACCAATCCTTCCCGCCCATTGAGACGATGCTGTGGAATGAAGGCGGTTCCTTCATCTTCCCCATTGCCTCGATGGCCAATATTGCCCAGGGTGGCGTGGCCTTGGCAGTGTACTTCTTGGCGCGTTCCGAAAAGCTCAAGGGCTTGGCCGGTGCCTCCGGTATCTCGGCGCTGTTTGGTATTACTGAGCCCGCGATTTTCGGCGTTAACCTGCGCCTGCGTTGGCCGTTTTATATCGGTATGGCGGCATCAGCCATTGCGTCTACGTTCATCGCCATTTTTGGCGTGCTTGCGGATGCCCTCGGCGCCGCTGGCTTCATTGGTTTCGTTTCCGTTCCGCGCTTTGTCCCAACCTTCTTGCTGTGTGGTGTCATCTCCTTCGCCGTAGCCTTCATCGGGGCCTACCTGTACGGGCGCGTGCTCATCCATCGCAATGGCACCATTGATCCTGATGAAGTTAATCCTCCCGCAGCACAGGCTTTGGCTGCCGAGGCTGCTGCCGCTGGCTCCGCCGGTGAGAATGCCGCGACAATCTTTTCCCCGCTAGAGGGCAACGCCGTGCCCCTATCCAAAGTTGAGGATCCCATGTTTGCCGGGGGCAAGTTGGGCAAAGGCGTTGCTATCGAACCGACCGTCGGCAAGCTCGTCGCGCCTGCCGATGGCACCATCACCGTGACCTTCCCTTCCCACCACGCTTACGCCCTGCGCGTCGAAGACCCAGCGGTGGGGCCGATTGACATCCTTATGCACATTGGCTTCGATACGGTAAACCTCAAGGGCGAACACTTCACCTCGCACGTCAATAAGGGCGATACCGTCAAGCAAGGCGAGGTCCTGGCTGAATTCGATATCGAGGCCATCAAGGAAGCGGGCCTGCCGGTAACGACGCCAGTGGTTGTGTCCAATGCCAAGAAGACTGGCCCCGTTATTCCCACCGCGGCTTTCCGCGAGGGCGAGCTCATCGGTTCTGGGACGGACCTATTTACCGTTGATCCAAAGGCTAGGCAGGAGACTGCGGAGACTTCTACGAAGGAAGCTACGTCTTAAGGGGCTGGGGTTTCTGATACAAGAAAGGCTGGGGATAAACCCAGCCTTTTACTTGTTGGTGTTCATTAGGCGCCGTTGCGCCGTTGCCCAGGCTTTGGGCGGCTGGTGTCACCACGGTGACAATGGCTACGGTATCGATCCCCTAGAAAACCATAAGAGACCGCCAAGTCGGTCGCTACCAACACCGGCACGGCTAAGTTTTGCTGTGGGCCAATCGCGTGGGAAATTGCCTTAGGGCTACTCAGGGATACGAGTGCTAACGCACACCTACCGTTTAGTACAAGAGAATTGAATCATGCGAAGAATTTCCGGCGGGCGGTGAACACGCCGCCAAGCATCATTGCTGCAATGCTGAGGGCTGCCAGGAGCCGAGCGACAGTGTTCGAGCCGGTTTCTGCCGCCATGCCACGCGGAGCCTCAACAGCTGCAGGTGCTTCGGCTTCCACCGGTGTTTCGACGGGGGCCTGCTCAGGAGCTGTTTCCTCGATTGCGCCACTTTGAGCGATTACTTCTTCTTTGTTGTTTTTGATCATTTCTTGGGAGGCGGCTTTCTCTTCTGGAGTAGGCTCCAAGTGAGTCCGAGATTGATCTCTGATGTAGGTAATGCCGTCCTTGGCGAGGTACCACGTCACGCCACCGATTACGAGAACTGCTGCTAAGGCAGCAATTCCAATTCCACTTTGCGCCTGAGCGTTTGCTTCCGGCGTAGGGGCGGTGGGTGTGACGCCGAAGGTGAGGGCGCCAGCTAACGCAGTGGCGGTCAGAACTTTAGGTATGCGATTCATTTTTGTCCTTAGGGGGCAGTGGAATAGGGAAGAGCCCGTCTGAGAGATAAACGGATCTAAAGATTAACAGGATTCTTTGTGCTGCATTACCGCTGCGCAAAGAAAAATCGTCCGATTATTAAAACCAGGCACAGCTGTCCTAAATAGGGGGTGCTAGGGCGAAAAGTTGCTTCGCATTCGAAGTTTGGAAAGCGCCACCCCCATATGGTTGAATGTATAGGTTGCAAGAGCTGGTCGGTCCGTAGCGGTGCGTTTCCGAATCGCCGGTCCGAGACCCATCGACGCTTTACGGTGTTCGTTGTAAAGGCTCGAGCACAGCAAGTTTGTAGACCGCGTGTGGCAAGGACGGAAATCTTGTCGCACATCAATCCAGGTCAGGAGACCCATAGTGATTCAGCAAGAATCGCGTCTGCGCGTCGCCGACAACTCTGGTGCACGTGAAATTTTGTGCATCCGCGTTCTCGGTGGCTCTGTCCGACGCTCCGCTGGCATCGGCGACGTAATTGTCGCGACCGTCAAGGACGCTGTTCCAGGCGGCAGCGTAAAAGAAGGCGATGTAATTAAGGCAGTTATCGTCCGTGCGAAGAAGGAGACCCGTCGTCCAGACGGTTCCTACATCCGCTTTGATGAGAATGCTGCAGTTATTCTGAAGGGCGATAGCGAACCTCGCGGTACCCGTATCTTCGGCCCGGTTGCTCGTGAACTTCGTGACAAGCGTTTCATGAAGATCGTTTCTCTAGCACCGGAGGTGATCTAATCTTATGAAGATCCATAAGGGAGATATGGTGATTGTCATTTCGGGCCCAGATAAGGGTGCGAAGGGCAAGGTCATCGAGGCATACCCGAAGCGCGAAAAGGTCCTCGTTGAGGGCGTTAACCGCATCAAGAAGCACGTCGCAAACTCCGCTACCGAGCGTGGCGCCGAGTCCGGCGGAATCGTTACCCAAGAAGCCCCGATCCACGTGTCCAACGTTGCGATCGTTGACTCCGAGGGCAACCCGACCCGCGTGGGCTACCGTTTCGACGAGAACGGCAAAAAGGTCCGTATCGCGCGTAGCAACGGGAAGGACATCTAAAAATGAGCGAGAACTACACCCCGCGTCTGAAGACTCGCTACCGCGAGGAAATCCGCAAGAACCTGAACGAAGAGTTCAAGTACGACAACGTCATGCAGATCCCTGGCGTCACCAAGGTCGTCGTCAACATGGGTGTTGGCGAAGCTGCCCGTGACTCCAAGGTCATCAATGGCGCTCTCGAGGACCTGACCGCTATCACCGGTCAGAAGCCACAGCTGCGTCGCGCAAAGAAGTCCATCGCAAACTTCAAGCTGCGCGAAGGCATGCCTATCGGCGCACGCGTTACCCTGCGCGGCGACCGCATGTGGGAGTTCCTGGACCGTCTGCTGACCATCGCGTTGCCACGTATTCGTGACTTCCGCGGTCTGTCTGACCAGCAGTTCGACGGCCACGGTAACTACACCTTCGGTCTGTCTGAGCAGTCCATGTTCTACGAAATCGACATCGACAAGATCGATCGTCCCCGTGGTATGGACATCACCGTCGTTACCAGCGCTACCAACGACGAAGAAGGCCGTAAGCTCCTGCGCGAGCTCGGCTTCCCGTTCAAGTAAATAGAGCGCTAAAAAATCCCAACTCCATGCAAGGAGTTGGGATTTTTTTAGTTTTATTGTCATCCTTGGATTCTAGTGGTCGTTTCAACGATGATGGCTGCTTTGGTGTGATACTACCGGTTTGTGTCAGGGACGACTTTGGCTGGGGTGCGCCAGTTGAGTGCTTTGCGTGGCTTGTGGTTGTGAATGTTGGCGATCATCTCTAGGGCCTCGGTGCTGTAGATGGACAGGTCGCTGTTTTGGGAAGGTTTCTCTTGAGACTGCTGTTGGTGTTTTCGTTGCTGCCTCGTTCCCACGGCGATCCTGGATGGCAGAAGTAGATGGGAATACTAGTGGCCATGGTAAAGGCTTAATGGCCAGCCATTTCACTTCCTTGGTCGGGTTGGTCACGCCTTATTAAGTTTTAAAAACATAAGGAATGTCGAAGCTATCATAAGCCCAAGAGCGAATGCATGGTTTGAACCATTCATTAATCCACCAAAAATGGATAGTGCAAACCCGACGATAAATACCCCAGATTCCGATCTTGGGCAAAAATCTCTACGTATAGAGGCGTTGTACAGGGTCATGTATATTACCGCCATAGCAAGAGGAAAAGCCCTTAATTCTCCCCAGAAAAATCCCGCTAGAGAAGTGGATACAAGAATGATTAAAGGAAGTAAAACAGATTTCGATATACGACTAAACAAAGCTAATCACATTTCTCACGGGGGAGCCTTCGTCCATCCATTGGTTATAAATAGCTCAGGTCATCACGGTGATCGGCATAGACCCAATTTCTCTTAGTGGTCAGTCTATTCTATCACTTATTTGGGTCATCACTGCATACGGGCTCAATTTCCACTGACTTTCTCAAGAACCCGTAAACAGTTAGCTAAAATTATTATGCATAGTTTTTCTTTGTTAAAGGGAATGAATCAGGAAGGTAGGTAGATACCCGGCATATTCCATTGAACTATGTTTAACATGCTGAATGCAGCAGTCCAGGTTAGCTTCCAACCTATTCGGGCAGAGATTAAAGGCTTGGTGCGTAAAAACCACTTTAAAACGCAAAATGAGCCCGGCCCGAGCTAGTAATCGACCATGCTCGGGACTGAGCTCTGCGTTAGGGGTTGATGCTTCTTGGGTTCTAAGGTCGTGGAGCAGTTCCTCGGTGAGAGTTCGTTGCGGTTGGGCGGTCAACGAACCCCGGAGCTTAAGGGCTACTGACTGCCTTTAGACCGCTTTTTCACCAGTACTATGCCGCCGACAATAAAGAGTGCGGCGAGCACGAGAACCCAACCGATATTGGCACCCGTAGAGGCTAGTGCGCCGTTGTGGGAGCTGGAAGAGCCTTCGCCGGATCTGGAGCTTGGACCAGAGCCACTGCCTGCGCCCTTAGCAGTAGTGGACTTGGTGGAGCCGTCCGACTTCCCAGCGCCATTTCCCATGGATGCCTTAGCGCCCGCATTCGATCCAGATGAGTTAGTTGCCTTGGACTTATCGGACCCCGGCTTATTAGTGCCGGTGCTATTCGAGCCGTTATCTGGCTTGGTAGCGCCTGGCTGCTTAACCTTCGAGGAGTCTGCGGGCTTGTTGTTTTCCTTATCTCTTTCTTTGTCGGTGTCCTTTCCACCGGGCTGGGTGGTTGAATCGCCCACGAGGAAGGTCACGGTGTGCCAGTCGGTGAGTTTGTCGCCGTCGTTGTTGACGGTGCGCATGTCCATTTCGTAGCGGCCTGGTTCGGTAAAAATCCAGTGCGCGTGGACATGGAAAGGACCATCCTCAACGCCTTTGATCGTATGGGTGCCGTTGCTATCGGCTAAGGTGCGTGCCGGCGTGTTTAGGGAGGCAGTGTGGCCGGCCCACCATTTTCCGTCCGTAGGCGCCGACTTAGGGCGAACTTCGATCGCGGCGTCACGGTAGTCTTGCCCCACCTTGATCGTGTCCCACCCCGGCCACACAGCGTCGTGGTCCTGTTGCAATGGTAGGTGGTAGATCGTTGAGCCAGTCTTTACCATTCCGGTAAAAGACAGCGTCTTAGCCAGGGAGTCAGCGACCGTCACGCGGCGGGCATCGTGAATGCGCAGCGCTACGTCTTCAGGCACGTTGTGTTGGTCGTCTTCGTTGACATAGAAGCCGAGCTTGTTGTCCACAACCTTTGGCCCGAAGTCGATGTGGCCCTTGGTAATCTCGCGCTTCTTAGACGGTTCTGCGCTGGGAGCAGGTTCCGTTGTCTCTGGGCTTGGTTCCTTCGACGGTGTGGTGCTTTCCGTGCCGTTGGAGTCGCCTTCAGTGGCACTGTCGTTCCCAGTAGTGGGTGGGGCAGCAGATGATGAATCCTCGGTAGCTACCTTGAAGCGCAGAACAGCCTTTTTCGCAGGCTTACCGTCTTTTTCTGCGACCGTGACACCAACTTCATACGTACCGGGTTTGTTGAATGCCCAGTTGAGGTGTATGTGTTCTGCGGTTTCGGTGGTGTAGGAATGCGTGCCATCGCTGCCGGCAAGGCGCTGGTCCAGCCCGGTCTGATCAGCCTGGTATGCCAACCATTCGCCGTCCTTCGGGGCGCTGACGGGGGTGAAGGTAAAGGTGTAATTCTTCTTGGTGTCCTTGTAAGCATCCTCAGTGCTGAGCCCAGGCCACACTACACCGGTGCGCTGTGTCTCTGGCAGGACGTAGGCAGCGCTGCCTTTCTTTCCAAAGTGCGGAATGTCTTTGTTCAAAGTGGACTTGACCTGCTTTGGAACGGTGAAAAAGACATCGGAAGGCTTACGCCAGATTGCACCAATGTGGTACAGGTTCGTCTCGTCCTTGATGCCTAGGTGCAGCTCACCATCTTCGTGGATCGGGGCGATATCTACGTGACCCCGGTGCAGATTGAGCTCCTTGTGCGGGGTGTCTTTATCCTTCGGGTTCTGCGGCTTGGGTGAGGGGATCTTGGGAACAGAAGGCTTCGAGGTCGTGGAAGGCGAGGGATTCTTGGATGGGGCAGAGCCTTCTGATTCTTCCGAATCCTGCGGCTTCTCTGGGGCGTCGGAGTCTTCTGGCTTCTCCGACCCTCCTGGGTCCTGTGAATCCGTGGAGTCAGAAGCCTCAGCGAACGAGACGGTGGTCTCAGCGATCGGCTCATAAGCATCCTTGTGAGTATGGCTAAATAGCGAGGCTCCGGCGGCATCGGAGCGGGAGTCAGGAACGATGCGCAGCATGAGTTGGTATCCGGGTTGCTTACAACTGTCGATGAGTTGCCTGCTCGTTCTTTGCCCCGGCCCGGAAGTAAAGCCGATTTCGCAATCTGCAATAGCGTTCTGCGGCAGGCTGGTCATCGGTTCGCCATCTACTTTGTAGAAGCCGCCGGTAACGCGCACCGTGGTGCGGTCATCCTCGGGAGCTACGGTGATGTCGATATTACGGTCGCCCTCGCCGTACACTTTACTGGTGGAAACGGTGACATCAGAGCTCGTGATCTCAAGGGGATCGGTCTCAAACGGCTCTATCTCTTCCATCTCTGGGGTAGGAAGCTCGCCGCTTTTCGTTGTATAAGCTTCGGCATCTTCATCGTCCTTTTCCCCATCGGTGCTGGTCCAGAACTTTACGGGTTCGGATACCCAGCGAGGGCTTGGGGAATTATTGTCGGGAATAAAGATGGCTTGGAAGTTGGATTCTTCATCACCAATCATTTCATCCCACGAAGCCTTACCGCCTTCTACCTTGCGCTCGGCAAGGTAGTGGCCGTTGATGGTGAATACGGCGCGGCCGGAGTCTTTGGCATTGCCGGTATCGAGGGAGAGTGTGGTGAGGATGCCTTGCTTCGCGCCCTTTGTATCGGCCTTGGAGGGAGCCATCTTAAATATAGGAGCGTTGGACTCGGCCCCTTCGGAGCCTGAGTATTCAGACTTGGCGTCATTAAAGGCGGTATCAAGGTCGGTGATCGTGCGCTCGGCGGGGTTGGTTCCGCCTACCTGCCAGACCAAGGTTTGTGGCTCGGAGTGGATGAAAGTGCCATCCTTCTTTCGAGCCGAAGCGCGGTAGGTTACTTCGTAGTGGCCAGGACGGGTAAACGTCGTGGCGTTATGCGTGTGCGTGCCTGCATTGACCCAGGTGGTACGGAATCCCGGGTCGTGGGAGGACCAGAGGCGGTTCAGAGGATAGTTCTCGTCGCTGTAGGTAAACAGCTCCATGCGGCCGGGGCCCTTAAAATCAACGATTTCCATGTTGAAGGATTTATCGCGGAATTGATCGGTGGGAAGATCCGCGGCGGCACCGAACCCAGCCCAGATGGGCATGGTGTTTTTCGGGAAGCCTACTGCGGGGCCGCCGTAGTACATGAGCTGGTTTTTCTCGGCATTGAGAAACTCGAAGCGCGGGTCATCGGGAACGCGCCAGGCATAGGCTCCTAGGCCGCCATCGACGCGGCCGTGGCTGACCCAGTTGATCGTGTCCTCGATGGGGACTAGGCCCGCACTATTGGACATGAGTTTGAAGTTTCCGTCCTTCCACACCGCGTGCGGGGAATCTACGTGCGTTTGGGTGCGGACAAGTGGGGCGTCCTCAGCGAGGGCGAAGGGAGCGTGGAATAACGCGAGCGCCAAGGTCACGACTATGGTGGCAAGGTGCGGTAGTGAGGTGCGCCACGGCATAAGGTTCTCCCAAGGTTAGGTGCAGTGAACTTTTATATAGGTTGCGACGAATACTATACTATTGCAAACCGTTATCGTTAGCGTTGTTGAAAATAGTGAACCTTTGCCCGCGAGCTGGGAAAGAAGATATAGAAAGTCCCCACCTCCGGTTGCGGAAGCGGGGACTGTGTAAAGCTGAGGAAAAGGGGCGGATAAGCGGAAGGCGGGCGAGTGACCGCAGTGCTGCTGAGCGGTTAAGATTTGTCGTCTGCGGTGTGGGTGGTGCCCTCGAATTGCCATCCCACGACGGCATTGCGAACGGCTGCCTTGAGGGGGTTAGCGGGTTGAATGCAGCTAATGGTCAGCAGCCTGCCTGGCATCGCCTCGTCTCCCCATACGCTTGAGTCCCCGGCTAGGCCTTGTTTATCGGGAGCGTGAAGATCGGTTGCGGTGTAGATGAGCCAGTTCTGGTCGGAATTCTTGGTGCGTACGTACAGCTTGTCGCCGATGCTGACCTTGTGCTCGTTGGCAGCGCCATCGTAAAGCTTATTGAATACGGCAGGCACGCCGGCGCCGGTGTGCCCAGCGATAACGACGATATCGTCGGCATTTGTTCCCGGCAGGGAGTAGGGGCGGTCATCGGCAGTATAAGTGCAAGCCTTATCCATGGTGTCAGGGTTTATGGCGCCATCGACTACGCGGCACGTGCCATCCTCAAATTGCGCATGGACGTCGATGGCAGGGATATACATTTCTAGTGCCGCCGACGGTTTGATTACGGGAGATGTTTCTCCAGGGGCCTCGTTGGTTTCTAACCCTTTAGGTGGGCTTATGCTTTGCTCGGTCGTATTGATGCTGCGATCGATCGTGCTGATGACGAGGATCGTTGCAACGATGCCGGCTGAGACTCGAAGAACTCCGGAGGACGCCCATGCGCCTTTAAAGCGATCCCAAGGGGAAGAAGGGGCTTTTCGGTGCCTTGGAACTGAAGTCTCTTTTATTCTGCGATTCGGGTAACGGCTTTGGATGTGACGCGCGTGATGCTCTGCTTTCCGCCAATCGCGCTCTGTGGAATGGTGCCGGCCAGAGCCACCTTTGGGCCGGGAATTTTTATCAGCAACGCTAGAAGCATGGCCTGGAGTGTTGTGATTTAAGGATATAGTGTGGCGCGGTTGCGCTGCGGATAAGTGAGATCCCTTCCTCCGTGGGTGGTCTTGGTGCTCCACTGTGACCTCCGAGGAAACTAGGGACAATAGGGATGGGTGTGAGTCCAGCTTAGAGTAATAATTTTCTTTTCCGGCTTATCGAGGTAGCGGTTGCGCTAACCGCTACGATAATCCGTGGTTCTCTTGTCCGTATAAGTAAAGCTAAATAAGGAAAATAAGAAACGGTGTCTCTCAACGAAGCTGCCAAGGGCGCATCCCTGAAAAAGGCCGCCCTGCTCGATCAATCATTTGCACGATTTTCTGTCCGCGCAATCCTCGCCGGTGTCTACTTGTGCATCGGTACCGTGTTTGCCGGCGTCGTAGGCCAAGCGGTAGAAGGCGTTGCCCCGGGCTTGGGGTCTGTGGCATTTGCCCTGTTCTTCGGCTTGGGCCTATTTGCCATCGTTATCCTCGGCGCTGAGCTGGCCACCGGCAATATGATGTACATGGTCTACGGGGCGATACAGAAGCACCTATCTTGGGGAAAGGCTGTCTATGTACTGCTTGTTACCACGATCTTTAACCTTCTAGGTGCCATCATCTTTGCCGCCGTCATCGGCATGTCCGCCAAGCTCGCGAATATGGATCCCTCGCACCTTCTGGTCACCATCTCTGAAGGCAAGCTGACCAAATCCCCGCAGGGAATGCTCGTAGAGGGCATGGCCGCAAACTTCGTGGTCAATATGGGCATCGTTAGCGCGGTCTTTGCCAAGGACGTTGTGTCGAAGTTCTTTGTTATCGTCCCGATCATCGGTATCTTCGTGGGCCTGGGTTTGGAGCACGTAATTGCCAATTTCTGCCTCTTTGCGCTTACCTTCTTCGGCAGCGATCCACTGCCGGCCGCACTGACAATTGGCAATGTTGCTCTCAACTGGACGCTGGTGTGGATAGGCAACTTCATCGGCGGCGGCCTGCTCATCGGTGGCGTGTACGCCTGGCTCAATAATGGGCCGGAAGACTACCGCGACTAGGCCAGCGTGCCCGAATAAAGATTAAAGCGATCGGTGCGGGCAAAGCCAACCAGTGCCATGCCGGTCTCGCGCGCGGTCTCTACGGCAAGGGAGGAAGCGGCGCTGACGGCAACGAGCATGCCAAAACCTGCCATGGCGGCTTTTTGGACCAGCTCGAAACTGGCGCGCGAGCTCATGACCATAATGAGGTCATCGGCGGGCAGGCGCTCTTCCATGAGCAGATTGCCAATGACCTTATCAGCGGCGTTGTGCCTGCCGATGTCCTCCCGGATGACCACCGGCTCGCCCTCGAGGGTAAACGCGCCGGCGGCGTGGATTCCGCCGGTTTTGCGGAATTCCTTTTGGGCGGCGCGCAGCTTCTCCGGCAGCTGGACCACCAGCTGTGGGTCCACGGGGATCTGGGGAATGGGGTAGCGCGACTTCTTTGCCAGCGCCTCAATAGACGAGGTGCCGCATACCCCGCAGGCGGACGTCGTCGTGGTCAAGCGGAGATCGCTTAAGTCCAACGGCGTATTCTTCACCAAGTCTATGTCCAGCAGGTTATAGGTATTCATGCCCTCGACGGTGGCACCGGCGCAGTAGCGGGCAGTGGTGACATCGGAAAGCGCGGCGATATGCCCCTCGGAGTGGAGGAAACCGTGCGCCAATTCGATGTCGTGGCCCGGGGTGCGCATGGTGGTGGTGATGGTCTGCCCGCCTACGCGAATCTCAAGCGGCTCCTCGCCGGCGACGGTATCGGCGCGGGTATCTACCTGCGCGTGCTCGCCCAGGCGGACCTTCGTGACGGCAAAGGTGGCATTCTTGCGTCCGGCCATTACTTCAGCGCCTCCTTGAGGGTTTCGATATTTACTTTGGCTTCTGCCGTGCTTGCCGATGCCAACCCCACCACGAACGCCGTCAACGGTGCTGCCGGCCGCGATTGGGTATGGGCCACGTCCTTGGTTAAATCCAGCAGTTCCCGGGTCAGCGCCGTGGCCTCGTGTGGCTCGAGGTTTAATAGCCGTGCGGCTTCTTCAAGCCATTGGTGGGCGGTGCGGATCGGATCTTCGTTCTCGGTACTCATCTGTCTACTCCTCAATTATGTGGCGCTGTATCCGACTGTAATGAATGCAGGGGATTTATTTGGAAAACCGCAGGATATGGCGTAAAGTGTTCCCGCGTGCCTGCGCTACAACCGGTGGACGCGCAAAGCCCTGCGGGTTTTGCGTGTTGAACTGGCGAAACGCAGAGCCGAAAAAGAATTGAACATCAACTTTGTTGTAGGCCCCTCGCCGTTTATAGCGGACCGTTGTCTGAATCAAAGGGTGGCGAGCGCCTTGCGGTATTGACCGTGAGGAGCGTGAGTAGCCCGAAATCACACGGAAAACGCTTTGGTGAGCACGGGAACCGCAACGAGAAAGGTACACGGTCACTCATATGACTATGACTGATCCTATTGCCGACATGCTGTCGCGTGTGCGTAACGCAAGTAACGCACACCACGACGTCGTGTCGATGCCTACCTCCAAGTTGAAGGCAAACATTGCTGACATCTTGAAGCAGGAAGGCTACATCGCTGACTACACCGTTGAGGGTCACACCCTGTCCCTCGAGCTGAAGTACAACAACCGCGAGCGTTCCCTGTCTGGTCTGCGTCGCGTGTCTAAGCCGGGTCTGCGTGTGTATGCAAAGTCCACCGAACTGCCACAGGTCTTGGGCGGCCTGGGCGTGGCTATCATTTCCACGTCCCACGGTGTGCTGACTGACCGTCAGGCTGAGGAGAAGGGCGTAGGCGGAGAAGTTCTCGCCTACGTCTGGTAAAGGGAGGTTTGACACATGTCTCGAGTCGGTCTAGCACCGATCGCCGTACCAAACGGCGTCGAAATCAACATCAACGGCCAAGACGTTGAGGTCAAGGGCCCTAAGGGTACCCAGAGCGTAAACGTTCCGGATCCGATCACCATCAACGTGGAAGACGGCATCTTGACCGTTTCCCGCCCTGATGATCACCGCAAGCACCGTGCACTGCACGGCCTGTCCCGCTCGCTGCTCAACAGCGCCGTCATCGGCGTGACCGAGGGCTTCACCATCAAGATGGAAATATTTGGTGTCGGCTATCGTGTGCAGCAAAAGGGCCAGGACCTGGAATTCAGCCTGGGTTATTCCCACCCGGTCCTCATCAAGGCTCCGGAGGGAATCACCTTCGCAGTGGACGGCAACACCAAGCTGTCCATTACCGGTATTGACAAGCAACTAGTCGGACAGATCGCCGCTAATATCCGTCGCCTGCGTAAGGACGATCCTTATAAGGGCAAGGGTATTCGCTACGAAGGCGAGCAGATCCGTCGCAAGGTCGGAAAGACGGGTAAGTAAGCAATGGCAAACACTGAAAACACGAAGCGCACTCCAGTCGGCAAGGACATTTCTTCTCGTCGTCGCGAAGCACGCGCACGCCGCCACTTCCGTATCCGTAAGACCCTGCGTGGCACCCCTGAGTCCCCGCGCTTGGTCCTGCACCGCTCTTCGCGCCACATGCACGTCCAGGTCATCGATGACTTGGCAGGCCACACCCTGGTTTCCGCATCCTCCATGGAAGCGGACATCCGTGCATTCGAGGGCGATAAGAAGGCAAAGGCTGCCAAGGTGGGCGAACTGATTGCTGAGCGCGCCAAGGCCGCTGGCATTGAGCAGGTCGTCTTTGACCGCGCAGGCTACAAGTACCACGGCCGCGTCGCTGCGCTGGCAGACGCCGCACGTGAAGGTGGTCTGAAGTTCTAATGATCATCGTCAACGGAAACATCAACGGAAGGATCGCGTAATGTCGGACCGTGAACAGCGTGACGGCGGACGCTCCGCCGAGAACAACAAGAACAACCGCGGCGGCAACGGCCGTCGCAACGATCGTCGTAACCAGCAGGACAACGAGCGCGATAAGTACATCGAGCGCGTTGTGACCATCAACCGCGTCTCCAAGACCGTTAAGGGCGGCCGCAACATGTCCTTCACCGCTCTCGTCGTCGTTGGTGACGGCCAGGGTCAGGTAGGCGTTGGCTACGGCAAGGCTAAGGAAGTTCCGGCTGCAATCCAGAAGGGTGCAGAAGAGGCTCGCAAGAACCTCTTCCGCGTACCTATGGTTGCCGGCACCATCACCCACCCGGTAGAGGGTCGCGACGCAGCGGGCATCGTCATGATGAAGCCCGCCGCTCCTGGTACTGGTGTCATCGCCGGCGGTGCTGCTCGTCCAGTGCTCGAATGCGCTGGCGTGCAGGACATTCTGTCGAAGTCCCTGGGCTCCGACAATGCACTCAACGTCGTCCGCGCTACCGTGGACGGCCTCAAGCAGCTGGTTCGCCCCGAAGAGGTTGCCGCACGCCGTGGCAAGTCCCTCGAAGAGGTCACCCCGGCCCGTATGCTGCGCAAGCGCGCAGGTCAGGAGGCATAAACAATGGCTCTGAAGATTACACAGGTAAAGGGCCTGGTGGGCACCAAGCCGAACCACCGCAAGAACATTGAGGCTCTGGGCCTCAAGCGCATCGGTCAGTCCGTAGTTAAGCAGGACACCCCGATTATCCGCGGTATGGTTCACAAGGTTCGCCACCTGGTCACCGTCGAAGAAGTGGCAGGGGAGTAAACCATGGCTGATATCATCAAGCTGCACGACCTGCGCCCAACCGCAGGAGCAAATAAGCCCAAGACCCGCGTCGGCCGCGGTGAGGCATCCAAGGGTAAGACCGCTGGTCGCGGTACCAAGGGTACCGGCGCTCGTAAGCAGGTTCCCGCTGCTTTCGAGGGTGGACAGATGCCCATCCACATGCGTCTGCCTAAGCTCAAGGGATTCAAGAACCCGAACCACGTTGAGTACCAGGTTGTTAACGTGGCTGACTTGGCCGAGAAGTTTGCCGATGGCGGCGACATCACCGTCGCTGACATCGCAGCTGCTGGCCTCGTCCGCGCTAACCAGCCGGTCAAGGTTCTGGGCAGCGGCGACATCAACGTTAAGTTGAACGTCACCGCAGACAAGTTCTCCAAGTCCGCTGTAGAAAAGATTGAGGCTGCTGGCGGTTCCGCCAACACCAAATAATCTGGACTAGAGAATAGCTACACCCCCCTTCCTCGCACTTTATGTGCGGGGCGAGGGGGCGTTGTCGATCTGTGGGGACGTATGCATAGCAGTGGTAGTGTTATCACAGTAAACACTCATTGCTATTAGCTAGGAGTCTGCTATGTCGTCCATTTCTTCATTCCTTGCCGCTATTATCTCCGCTGCGCTGGCGCTCGCCGGCTCCACCGGACCCGTCGACGCAAACCCGCAGCTGTCTCAGCCGGATAACACTGAGACCGCGCAGGTGGCCCAGGCGCAGTAGTCGCTAGCTCTTGGGCCGCATAGTCGCCCCGGGATCGGCTTAAAGCTACGCAAAGGGTGGAACGCTTTCACGAGCGTTCCACCCTTATGTGGTTTTGGGTCCGTCCTAGGCCTCGTCCACGGTCTTTTCAAAAAGCCCTGGGAAGCGGTCGTCGGGGTCCGTTACGGCCTTGATGGCATCGGGGAGTTTCCCGCCATAGAGCTCCTCGAACCGCTCGCGGGAGTAGAAGGCCTCGGAGTACAGCGACTTGTGGCCGCCTAAGTCATTGACCTTCTCTTCAATGACGCGGTTGAACGCGCCATTGCCGGGGGCGCTGGGATCGACGTGATCGCCATCTACACCGGACCAGAAGCCGACGTTGACCCACGTCTTGCCAGGGCGCAACGGGTACAGCGGCCAGGGGTCCTGGGACTCGGCGGCAATATCGCCGGTACCCACGAGATCGCCCACGCCATCGCGCAGGCGGATGGGGCAGAGCCATACCGGTTGGATATCGGAGGCCTGGAAGAACCAGTGGAGGAACTCCGGAAGGTTTTCCGGGGTGACCTCGATATCCTGGACCACGCGCTCGGCGCGCGGCTTACCGTGTGGCTTTTTGATGAAGTTGTACTCCAACTCGTACTTGCGGTCCAAGCGCACCAACTTCCAATAGAACGAGCTGCGGCGCAGCTCGCGCGGCCAGACCTTGCGCACCTTGGGGTTCTGGGCGCCAAAGGCCCGGGAGCACCAGAACCAGTCGGTATCCCAGCGCCAGATATAGTCGCGGATGGTAAGGCGGTCGCGCCGCATGCCCTGGGCGTGTTGCAGGCTGCGGTAGTAGATCTTATCCCGGGTGTAATCGGAGGTAGGGCCCTCCTCATCGGTAAAGCGCGCGAAGACGAGGTAAGCCTCGTCCTCGGAAAAGACCACGCCGTCTAGGCCATCGACGGTCTCACCCTCGTGGGTGTGGTTAACGGAGACATCGGCAAGCGCGCGGCTTGCCTCTTCTACCGAGTGGAAGCGCTGCTCGCGCAGCTCCACGTAGGGCGGGACGGGCTCGAGCTCGATCTTGAGGCGCACCGCGTAGCCCAAAGAACCATAGGAATTGGGGAAGAGGCGGAAGAGGTCTACGTTTTGCTCGCGCGAACAGGTAAGAATCTCGCCGGTGCCGGTGAGGATGTCCATCTCGATGACGGACTCGTGCGGCAGGCCGTTGCGGAAACTGGTGGACTCCACGCCCATGCCGGTGACCGCGCCGCCCAGGGTGATGGTTTTTAGCTGCGGAACCACAAACGGCATAAGGCCGTGCGGCAAGGTGGCATCGACCAAGTCCTCGTAGGTGCACATGCCCTGCACATCGGCGGTGCGGGCGAGGGGATCGACCTCGATGACCCCGCCCAGGCCGGAGACGTCGAGGCCTACCTGATTCTCGCTGCGGCCGCGGAAGAGGTTAGAGGTTTTCTTGGCCAGGCGCACGCGCTTGCCGGCGGGGACCTCGCGGAAGCTGCGCAGCAAGGTGTCTACGCCGGCGCGGTGGGCCTGCCAGCCCACTGGCTCGATGCGCACGGCGTCGACGGGGCGCGGCTGCAGGGCAGAAACGCGCTCGCGTAAGTGATCCAAAAGGGTCATTTGGGCTCCTTTTAAAAGCGGCTGTCTTCCCACCAACGGCGCTCAGGCACGCCGGCGCGGGAGCCGGCCTCACCGAGCTTGATGCCCAAGAAATGGTAGAGGTTAATGATATTGCGCTCGAAGCCCCACTCCGAGCCGGCCATGTAGATGCCGTAGAGGCGGGCGGTGGGCAAGCCGACCAGATCGCAGGCCTCTTCCCAGTTTTCCTTCAAGTTCTCGCACCATTCGTGCAGGGTGCGCATGTAGTCAAAGCGAAGGGACTCGGTGTGGAAGACCTCGAAGCCATTGTCCTGCATGGCCTTGGTGACGTTGCCAGAGCCGGTGAGCTCGCCATCGGGGAAGATATAGCGGTCGATGAACCCGCCCTTGGGTGTCTTGTGGTTATCCGGGTAGGTGATGTTGTGGTTCAACATCAACCCGCCGACCTTGAGCTTGCTGTACATGAACTTGAAGAAGTCATTGTAATTCTGCACGCCGATGTGCTCGATGATGCCGATGGCGGAGATGGCATCGAAGCCTTGTTCTTTGACATCGCGGTAGTCCATGAAGCGGACCTCGGCCAGATCCTGCAGGCCTTCTTCCTCAATCTTCTTTTGGCCCCACTCGGCCTGCTCTTGCGACAAGGTCACGCCGATGGACTTCACGCCGCGGCGAGCGGCGTAGCGCACCATGCCTCCCCAGCCACAGCCCACGTCCAGGTGGGTGTCGCCTTCCTTTAGGCGCAGCTTGTCAAAGATCAGGCGGTACTTGTTTTCCTGTGCCTCCTCCAACGTGGCATCCGGGGTGGGGAAGTAGGCGCAGGTATAGGTCATGGAATCGCCCAAGAAGAGCTCGTAGAAGTCATTGCCCACGTCGTAGTGATCAGAAATGACGTCGGCATCGCGCTCCTTGGAGTGCTTGGACAGGCCGTCGTGCAGCTTACGGCGCAGCCAAGAGGCGCGCTCTACCTCAGGCACCGGCTGGATGCGGAAAGCACCCATGGAAGCAAGCGAACGAATCACGCGCGCCATGTCCTTGGCGCTGGGCTTTTCAAACTTGTCATACATCGCGTGCAGGGCGTTGAAGATGCCGTACGGGTGGGCGGGGTGCTCACCTTCTACAGAGATGCCATCGGTGACGTAGGCGCGGGCGAATCCGACGTCGCCTGGGTGGGTGGCGATATAAGCAAGTCCGCCAAGGCTATTGATGGTGACCTTGTATTCGGCATCGACAGGGCCGGTGGCCGAGCCATCAAAGGCCTCCCAGCGGAACGGGTTGGGACTAGGGATGAAGACGTCGATGATCTCAGCAACGGTCATCGGCGTGAATTTTTTGCTCATTCAGACTTCTTTCGCAATGTTGGGTTCACACCAATAACGACCTTGGTGTTTAGGGACCGCAAGGCCGGAATACTACGGGTAGAAAATTGCGCAGGGCAATAATTAACATGGTAAACCCCTAGCGGAATAAGCGCGAAAGAAAAGGCAATCATTGTCACATAATGCGGGTTAGATGTGGCTCGCAGTTATATGGCTGGTAGGGTTATGGGGTCAAAAGTGTTCCACCGTTCCTTTGGGACTCCTTGTCTTTACTTCATAACGCCGTGTGAGAAAGATGTGGAGCCCTGAGGGGGCCAACGAGTGTCCACCTCCGTGTGTTGCTGCAATAAGAATCCTTAAGATTCGCGTGTGGCAGTGACAGCGGTAGGCCAGGAGGATTTTGTAGTGTCCGCCATTTTGCAGGCTTTTAAGGATGCCGACCTACGCAAGAAGATCGTCTTCACCGTCGTGATGATCATTGCGTACCGCATCGGTGCACAGATCCCGTCGCCGGGTGTAGATTACGCGTCAATTGCAGGACGCTTGCGTCAACTGACAGAGGAATCAGGAGACCTGTACTCCGTGATTAACCTGTTTTCTGGTGGCGCCCTATTGCAGCTGTCGATCTTCGCCATCGGCATCATGCCCTACATTACGGCTTCCATCATTGTGCAGTTGCTGACCGTGGTTATCCCGCGCTTTGAGCAGCTGAAGAAGGAAGGTCAATCTGGGCAGGCAAAAATGACCCAGTACACCCGCTACCTCACGCTCGCCTTGGCGCTGCTGCAATCCTCCGGCATCGTCGCGCTGGCGGACCGCGAGCAGCTGCTGGGCCAGGGCGTGCCGGTCTTAGCGGAAGACCGCAATTTCTTCACCCTCATCCTGCTGGTGGTGACGATGACCTCCGGCGCCGTCCTCGTGATGTGGATGGGCGAGCTGATTACGGAAAAGGGCATTGGCAACGGCATGTCCCTGCTCATTTTCGCTGGTATTGCTACGCGCCTGCCTACCGATGGCATGAATATCCTGCAAAACAACGGCGGGATGGTCTTTGCCATGGTGCTGGCCGGCCTTATTGTCTTGGTCGTCGGCATTACCTTCATCGAGCAGGGCCAGCGCCGCATTCCGGTGCAGTACGCCAAGCGCATGGTGGGCCGTCGCCAGTACGGTGGCTCTTCCACCTACTTGCCGCTCAAGGTCAACCAGGCCGGCGTTATCCCAGTCATCTTCGCCTCCTCGCTTATCTATATGCCGGTGCTGATCACGCAGATCGTCAACTCCAGCTCCGTGAACACCCCGGATAACTGGTGGCAGCGCAATGTCATTGCGCACCTGCAGGCGCCGTCGTCCTGGCAGTACATCGTCTTGTACTTCCTGCTGACCATTTTCTTCGCGTACTTCTACGTTTCGGTGCAGTACGACCCCGCCGAGCAAGCGGATAACATGAAGAAGTACGGTGGCTTCATCCCAGGCATCCGCCCGGGCCGCCCTACGGCGGAGTACCTCGGCTTTGTTATGAACCGCCTGCTCAGCGTCGGTGCCCTGTACTTGGCGTTGATTGCCATTTTGCCGAATATCCTCCTGGACCTCGGCGTCGGCCACTCTTCTGCTAACGGCACCTCCGCCTTTGGTGGTACGGCCATCTTGATTATGGTCTCCGTTGCGTTGACCACGGTCAAGCAGATTGAATCCCAACTTCTCCAATCCAACTACGAAGGACTATTGAAATAATGCGTCTTGTACTTCTCGGCCCTCCCGGTGCTGGCAAAGGCACCCAGGCAGCAATCCTGAGCGAAAAGCTTGGTGTCCCGCACATCTCCACCGGCGATCTCTTCCGCGCCAATATTGGCGAGGGCACCCCGCTCGGGATTGAGGCGAAATCCTATATTGACGCCGGCAAGCTCGTGCCTACCGATGTCACCGCGCGCATGGTAGAAGAGCGCCTCGGCCAAGACGACGCCAAAAACGGCTTCCTCTTGGACGGTTTCCCGCGCACCACCGAGCAGGCAGACATCTTGGAAGAGCTATTGTCCAAGAAAGGTGAAAAGCTCGATGGTGTATTGAACTTCGAGGTATCTGAGGACGTCGTTGTCGAGCGCATGATGGCCCGTGGCCGCGCCGACGATAATGAAGAAACCATCCGCACCCGCCTCGGCGTTTACCGCGAAGAGACCTTCCCGCTCATCGAGCACTACGGCGATGCCATCATCCCCATTAAGGCAGAAGGATCCGTCGAAGAGATCAACGCCCGCGCCATGGAAGCACTGGGCAAGTAATGGCTTTTCGGCGCCGCACCAAGCGCATCCCCGCCCGCACCGCAGGCGAGCTGGATGCTATGCAGGCGGCTGGCGAGATCGTCGGCAAGGCGCTGCAAGCAGTCCGCGCTGCGGCGGCGCCGGGGGTGAGCACTCTCGAGCTCGATGCGGTGGCGGAACAGACCATCCGCGATGCCGGTGCCACCCCTACCTTCAAGGGCTACGAGGGCTTTCCGGGCTCCGTTTGTTCCTCCGTCAACGATGTCATCGTGCACGGCATCCCGGATGCTAAGACGGTGCTTGCCGATGCCGACCTCGTCTCCATCGACTGCGGCGCCACCCTCGATGGGTGGGTAGGAGACAGCGCGTGGTCCTTTCCCATCGGCGAACCCGATCCGGACGTTGCGGCATTGAACGCGGCGACCGAATGGGTGCTGATGGAAGGCCTGCAGGCGATGGTCCCGGGCAACCGCCTGACGGATGTCTCCCACGCCCTGGAGCAGGCGACTTACCGCGCCGAAGAAAAGTTCGGCGTATCCCTCTATATCGTGGACGGTTATGGTGGTCATGGAATTGGCCGGACCATGCACGAAGAACCCTACTTGGAAAATGAGGGAAAGCCTGGCCGCGGTCCCCTCATTCAAGAGGGCTCTGTGCTAGCAATCGACCCGATGCTCACTTTGGGCACCGTCGCTAGTGCGGTGCTGGAAGATGATTGGACGGTGGTCACGCTCGATGGCTCCACTGCCGCCCACTGGGAGCATACGGTAGCCGCGACGGCGGACGGCCCACGCATTCTCACTAGGCGCTCTTGATATACATTCCTAAAAATCGCCTCTTAAACTAGGCGATAATCCCCTGAAAGGTTTATACTCACCACTATGTCTAAATTCAGCCTCCGCAAGTTAAGTGCCACCGTTGCTGCACCAGCAGTGGCTGGTGTCATGGCATTGAGCACCATTGCCGGTGCCCCGGCAGCTTCTGCTCAGCAACTCCCTAATCTTGATCAGCTCACCGCGCAGGCCCAGCAGCAAGTTGATAACTTCCAGGGCCAGACCCGTGACCAGGCATGGCAGACCCGTACTGATATCCTGGATCAGGCTGAGAAGTACGCCCCAGAACTGGCACCGAATGTACAGTCCGCAGTGGATAGTGCACTGGAATTCCTTTTCCCGGGCCTAGTTGCGCAGAAGAACGAGGAAGCACGCCAGGCTCGCGAGGATGCTGAGCGCGCACACGCACAGCAGGTTGCGGAAGAAAAGGCGAAGGCTGAAGAAGCGGCGCGCCGTGCGGAGGAGCAGCGCCGCGCTAACGAATTCGACCGTGGCTCCTGCCCAGCAGACGCCAAGATCTGCGTCGACCTTGATGGCCGCCGCACCTGGTTGCAGGAAGGCGGCGAGGTTTCCTACATTTCCCCATCCATGTCCGCTGGCATGGTGGGTGAGGAAACCCCGCGCGGCACCTTCCACGTTAATCGCAAGGTGAAGGACGAGATCTCCCGCGAGTTCAACAACGCGCCGATGCCGTACTCCATCTACTTCACCAACAACGGCCACGCTTTCCACTTGGACAACACCAACGTTGACTCCAACGGTTGCGTCCATCTGCCGTACGATGCAGCAGTTCGCTACTGGAACGATGTCCAGATTGGCGACAAGGTCTACATCTACTAATTCGGTGTAGCTCACCGCGTTAACACGCTTTACCCTCGCGCTTGGTTCCGGAATAAGGAACTGAGCGCGAGGGTAACTTTAGTTTTCCTCCGCCGGTTAAGGATTTATGAAAGTGCGTACGGTTTGGAAATCGTGTCGCTGCAGCGTATGCTGGTTTGACGGTGTATAGCGCCAGTAGGTCTGGTTGGCTTGCACCACCGCAGTAGACAACAAACATGCAGGTGACAGGTACTTGTCTGTCGCCAGAAAAGTAGAGGTTATGGCTAAGGAAGGCGCAATTGAGGTAGAGGGTCGCATTGTCGAGCCTTTGCCAAACGCAATGTTCCGTGTCGAGCTCGACAATGGGCACAAGGTTCTTGCACACATTTCCGGTAAGATGCGTCAGCACTACATCCGCATCCTCCCGGAGGATCGCGTCGTCGTAGAGCTGTCTCCTTATGACCTGACCCGCGGACGCATCGTCTACCGCTACAAGTAAACACAGTCAGCCTCCTCACCCAAGGGCGAAGCATGACTTTGTCCTGTACACCTCAGGCTACGGTGGCCTGAGCCCGCACTGGTAAGCAACCCAAGGATCCCCGGCACGGTCCGGGCGAAGCGTTGCATGGAGCGGGACGGATGGGGAGAAAACCGCCGTAACAACCCGAAAGGACACGCCTTATGGCACGTCTAGCTGGTGTTGACCTCCCACGCAATAAGCGTATGGAGGTCGCTCTCACCTACATCTACGGCATCGGTCCAACCCGTGCCAAGGAATTGCTAGAAAAGACTGGCATTTCTCCTGACCTGCGCACCGACAACCTGGATGATGAACAGGTTTCGGCACTGCGTGACGCAATTGAAGGCTCCTGGAAGGTAGAGGGTGACCTCCGCCGCCAGGTTCAGGCTGATATTCGTCGCAAGATTGAAATCGGAAGCTACAAGGGTCTGCGCCACCGTCGCGGTCTGCCAGTACGCGGTCAGCGTACGAAGACCAACGCGCGTACTCGTAAGGGCCCGAAGAAGACGATCGCAGGAAAGAAGAAGTAGTTCATGCCTCCAAAGACTCGTTCCGGCGCACGCCGTTCCGGCCGTCGCGTCGTCAAGAAGAATGTGGCTCTGGGCCACGCATACATCAAGTCCACCTTCAACAACACCATCGTCTCGATCACCGATCAGACCGGTGCTGTTATCTCCTGGGCATCCTCCGGCCACGTTGGCTTCAAGGGTTCCCGTAAGTCCACTCCGTTCGCTGCGCAGATGGCCGCTGAAAGCGCCGCACGCAAGGCAATGGATCACGGCATGAAGAAGGTTGACGTATTCGTCAAGGGTCCGGGCTCCGGCCGCGAGACCGCCATCCGTTCCCTGCAGGCTGCAGGCCTCGAGGTTTCCTCGATCACGGATGCAACTCCACAGCCGCACAACGGCTGCCGTCCGACCAAGCGTCGCAAGGTTTAAGGGAAGGAAAGAGGTAAGAAAATGGCTCGTTACACTGGCCCCGCTACCCGCGTATCCCGCCGTCTTCGCGTCGACTTGGTCGGCGGAGACATGGCATTCGAGCGCCGCCCGTACCCTCCGGGACAGGCTGGCCGCAACCGCATCAAGGAATCTGAGTACCTGCTGCAGCTCCAGGAGAAGCAGAAGGCAAAGTACACCTACGGTGTGCTGGAGCGTCAGTTCCGCCGCTACTACACCGAGGCTAACCGCCTCCCAGGCAAGACCGGTGACAACCTGGTCATCCTGCTGGAGACCCGCCTCGACAACGTGGTTTACCGCGCAGGTCTGGCACGTACCCGCCGCCAGGCTCGCCAGCTCGTTTCCCACGGTCACTTCACCGTGAACGGCAAGAACATCAACATTCCGTCCTACCGGGTTACGCAGTACGACATCATCGATGTCCGACCGCGTTCCCAGAAGATGGAGTGGTTCGAAGACGCTCAGGACGCTCTTATCGATGCCAACGTACCGGCATGGTTGCAGGTCGTTCCTGATACGCTGCGCATCCTCGTGCACCAGTTGCCCGAGCGCGCTCAGATCGACATTCCGCTGCAAGAGCAGCTCATCGTCGAGCTTTACTCGAAGTAAACTGTTATACCGCACGGCCCTTCAAGGCCACGCGGTCCATCAGGAATCTTCAACCTCAAGATTTTTACCCCCTCTACCGGCGTCAAATAGCGGTCGCCGAAAAGGAGAATTGCAATGCTCATTTCCCAGCGTCCTCAGCTCACCGAGGAATTCATCGACTCGTCTCGTTCCAAGTTCGTCATCGAACCGCTCGAGCCTGGCTTTGGCTACACCCTCGGTAACTCGCTGCGTCGCACCCTGCTGTCGTCCATCCCGGGCGCAGCGGTAACCTCCATCAAGATCGATGGTGTGCTCCACGAGTTCACCACTATCAACGGTGTGAAGGAAGACGTTTCTGAGATCATCTTGAACATCAAGAGCATGGTCCTGTCCTCCGACTCCGATGAGCCGGTGGTTATGTACCTGAGCAAGGAAGGCCCTGGTGATGTCACCGCTGGCGATATCCAGCCGCCCGCTGGCGTGGAGATCCACAACTCGGATCTGCACATCGCTTCGCTGAATGACACCGCTAAGCTGGACATTGAGCTCGTCGTCGAGCGCGGCCGTGGCTACGTCCCGGCTGCCGCAACCTCTGGGGAAATCGGCCGTATTCCAATCGACCAGATTTACTCCCCAGTGCTGAAGGTCTCCTACAAGGTCGAAGCTACTCGTGTTGAGCAGCGCACCGACTTTGACAAGCTGACCATCGACGTCGAAACCAAGAACTCGATTTCCGCCCGCGACGCCCTGGCTTCTGCCGGCGGCACCTTGGTCGAACTCTTCGGCCTGGCTCGCGAGCTAAATAACGCAGCCGAAGGCATCGAGATTGGTCCCTCCCCGCAGGAGACCGAGTACATCGCCGCCTACGGCATGCCTATCGAGGACTTGAACTTCTCCGTTCGCTCCTATAACTGCCTGAAGCGTCAGGAAATCCACACCGTCGGCGAGCTTGCAGAATGCACCGAGTCCGACCTGCTGGATATCCGCAACTTCGGTCAGAAGTCGATTAATGAGGTAAAGATCAAGCTGGCTAACTTGGGCCTTGCTCTGAAGGACACCCCTGAGGACTTCGACCCCACCCAGCTCGAGGGCTACGACGCAGAAACCGGTGACTTCAAGGACCCGGCTGCGGACGATTCCGAGTAAAGAATCATCCTGAACTGCGGCACTCGTTGCCGCGCGCTCAACTTTTACCGCACACGAGGAGTAAACAATGCCTACCCCGAAGAAGGGTGCCCGTCTCGGTGGCTCCGCCAAGCAGCAAGCTCACATGCTGAGCAACTTGGCAGCTAGCCTGATCGAGCACGGCGCCATCAAGACCACCGATGCCAAGGCGAAGGTTCTTCGCCCGTACGTTGAAAAGATCATCACCAAGGCTAAGTCCGGCACCATTGCTGACCGCCGCGCAGTGCTGAAGCTCATCCCGCGCAAGGATGTTGTTTCCCACCTGTTCGACGAGGTTGCACCGAAGTTTGAGAACCGTGAGGGTGGCTACACCCGCACCATCAAGCTGGACAACCGCACCGGTGACAACGCCCCGATGTCCCAGATCTCCCTCGTTCTTGAGGAGACCGTGACCTCCGAGGCTAACCGCGCTACCCGCGCTGCCGCTTCCAAGGCCGCTGAGGCTGAAGAGGCTCAGGCAGACGAGGCTGCAGAGACCGAGGCTCCGGCCGAGGACACCGCAGCTGAGGAGTCCGAGGAGAAGTAATCTCTCCTGGCTGCTGAATTCACGCCGGCCCTAACGTCGCGTGTGGATTGCAGTTTCTACTCGCAGCAGTAGCGCCCAATCGCCGCCTTCCCATTCTCTTTACGAAGAGAGACGGGGAAGGCGGCTTTTGTCGTTTTGAACTTGCAACCTCATATACCCGGTCCCGCTCCGTCGTGCGGCTCCATCGCCCGACTCCATCGCGCGGCTTCGCCATGCAGCAGGCCACCCAACGTCCAACGCTCAACCTCCCATGGGCATCCTCCACTGCGATAACTGAGCAAATACGGCCCTCAGATATTGCATTTTCTGCTCAAAACGAACAGGGGAGGTGTAGCAGGAGAGGTTGCACATTTCGGGAACCCGCCGATGCCTCCGGTAGCATTAGGTTCACCATGACTGAAGCAGCACCGATCGCACATGAGGGACCAGCGGAAGGATTCGTTCGCCTCCGGTTAGACCTGGCCTATGACGGCACGGATTTCCACGGCTGGGCTAAGCAAAAGGGCGGACTGCGTACCGTCCAGGGCGTGCTCGAGGACCAGCTGGCAATGATCGCGCGGACAGAGGTTCCGCTGACGGTGGCTGGCCGTACGGACGCGGGTGTCCATGCCCGCGGGCAGGTGGCGCACGTGGACGTACCGCAGGAGATGCTGGAGCAACGGTCGGTGGCAGGCGATCCGGGCACGTTAGTGCGCAGGCTTGCCAAGCTGTTGCCGGAAGACGTCCGGGTACACGGCTGCGATTTCGCGCCAGAAGGTTTTGATGCCCGATTTTCCGCGCTGCGCAGGCACTACGTGTACCGAATAACCACTAGCCCTCGGGGCGCGCTGCCGACGCGGGCGCGCGATACGGCCGAATGGTTCAAACCGGTAGATATGGATCCCATGCAGGATGCGGCGACCGCGCTGGTGGGCCTGCACGATTTTGCGGCCTTTTGTAAGGCCAAGCCGAATGCCACTACCATTCGCGAATTACAGGAATTTAGCTGGCAGGATGTCTCGACGCCGGAGGAACCGCAGCTCTTTGAGGCCCGAGTGACCGCGGACGCCTTCTGCTGGTCGATGGTGCGCTCATTGGTTGGTTGTTGCTTAAGTGTTGGGGAAGGCCGCAGGGACGTCGACTTTGCCGCGGCATTGCTGCAGGAAACCAAGCGCTCCTCCCGCATTCCCGTGGCGCCGGCGAAGGGCTTGTCCTTAGCGCAGGTGGATTACCCGGAGGCGGGCGACATGTCCGCGCGGGCTGATGTGACGAGGGAAAAGCGCACGACCTTGTGAATACACGCTGCCAAGTGGCAGGGGTGTGGCACCTGCGCTAGCCTGAGGTCTGGGTTTATTTAGACTTTCGGGGAATTTTCGGGGGGAAATTCATGGCACGTCCATTGCCAACGACTAAGGCCCAAGTTTCGGGCCATAAATTTTTGCGCCGCCGCGTGGAACACGGTCTCGTGTTGGGCGATACGCGCATGATCCACGATCCGCTGGCCCGCCGCCGCAAAGCGATGATGTTTGGCGGAGTAGGAGTGGCCTTTTTGGCGGTCGGCTCTGGCCTATTGGCCTGGTTGCAGCCGAGCCCGCAACCAGGGGATGCGCCCATCGTCCGCTCGGAACAGGGGCAGCTTTTCGTGGACGTCAACGATAAGTACCACCCCGTTTACAACCTCTCTTCCGCGCGGATCATCGCCGGCGAGGCGGCCGAGGCGCAGACCATTGGGGACGAGCATTTGCGCGAGGCCTCGTTGGGCACGCCCGTGGGGATTTCGGATGCGCCCGGCTATTTGGCCGCACCGGGCGAGACACCGCAGCGCTCGTGGGCGGCGTGCCTTGCCGGACATGATGAGCAGCCTGCGGATAATCCCACCAGCATCGATGGCCAACAGGTAGCCCAAGAAGAGGTCATCGTGGTGGCGGATCCGCCGCAGGAGGGCTTTGAGGAGAAGCGCGCCGCGCTCGCAGAAACGGATGGTGCGCAGTGGCTGCTCACCGCGGACGGGCGGGTGCGCTTGCCCGATGCGCAGAGCACGGAGGGCCGGGTCATCCGCCGCGGGATTGGCATAGACGGGAGCACCCATGCGTGGCCCGTCCCTGCGGAGTTGCTCAATGCCTTTGCGGAGCAGCCGCCGCTGACGTTTCCCGATCCGCTGCCGGACATCATGGCTACCGGGCAGGGCCAGTGGGCCCGGACAGACGAGGGCGTGGCCGAGCTCTCCGCCACCCAGGCAGACATGCTGGTTAGCTACGGCGCGACGCGCAAAGAAGCCTCACCGCAAGAGGTAGGCGCGCTTGCCGATGCCCCCTTAAACTTCCGCCTGCCCGCCACCACCTTCGACTTCGTTGGCCCAGATGAGGGCTGGATGTGCGCCGATAGCGACGGCGGCGCAGCGATGGTCACCGAGAACCCCGGGACGGTAGCGCTCGCCGGAGAGGGCATAGCGGATCGTTTTGGTGGGCTATCGGCAGGAGGAGTTGGCGTGGATACCGGGCATGGCTATCACGTTGTCTCGCCTACGGGGCAGCGCCATGCGGTGGACAATAAGGAACTCTTGGAGGCCCTCGGCACCGGCATAGGAGCCGAGGTTCCGTGGGAAATCATCCGGCTACTGCCAGAGGCCTCGCGCTTGGACCGGGACGAAGCCCTGCAGGTCAGCCCTTAGGCCGACTTGGGTCGGCGTAGCCCGCGGGCAACCGCCAGGCCGGTCAGCAGCAGGACTAACCCGCCGAGCACCCACCCGGCACGGCTCGCCGCTGGGGAGTGTTCTTCTTTGGCGGGGTGGATAGTCAGATCGCGGGCGGGTGCGGCATATTCGCCATCGATATGGGTCAGGGCGGCGAGCGGGTCGATGAAACCGTTGCCGGGCTCGCCGGCAGAGAGAAGCCGTTGGCGTATATCGGCGGCGCTGGCTTCTGGGTAGCGCTCGGCTAATAAAGCGGCGGTGCCGCTAACCACCGGGGCCGCGAACGAGGTGCCGTGGAACTGTGCCAAGGAATCCTGCTGGTTCTTTCCGTCTGCCCAACCACCGGCGGGGTTTAGCGCTAAAGGAACGAAGCCGTGGGCGGATAGTTGTGGGCCATCGACGGGCGTGAGCGAGTATTCGGCGAGTGCGTGGGCATCCTCTTGGGCGCTAACGGATAAAACGGTCGGTGAATCAGCGGGAAAGACGTGATCGCCTTCTTCACAGGTGCCGGAGGAAATATTGCCGGAGGCTGCGATGACTACCGCGCCGGTATCTTCTGCATGGCCGAGCGCCTCATCTAAGCGGGAGCTATCGATGCGCTGTGCGGTCTTCTCTGGAACGCAGGACACCACGGAAATATTGATCACCCGGGCGTTGTCCTCCACGGCATGTTCGATGGCGCGGGCCAGCGTGTCGAGCGAGCCGGTGGTGCTGTCCTCGTCGGACTCACCGGCCGTGCCATCGTAGTGGCGATAATGCGCGCTGGTTTGGCGGATGGCGCGGATCTCAGCGCGCGGGGCGATGCCAATATCGTGCCCAGCAATGATGCCGGCTACAACGGTGCCGTGCAGGTCGCAATCCCGGTGCGGATCCGGTTCTTCCGGAGTGACCAGGTCCGCGCCTGCGGTGAGATTTGGCAACTGATCGTGGTGGGCAACGCCGGTATCGATGACGGCTACCTTTATGCCCTCGCCAGTGGCAAAGGAATGCAGCTGGGAGCGGTAGGCGCGCTGGTCTGCGGAAGGTTCTGGCGCTAGGGGAGAAGGATGCGCGGTGGCGCATTCCCGGTCCGGTTCCCGCGCGCTCGCGATGGGAGCGGTGGGAGCTGCTGTGATGAAGCCGCCGGTACCGGCGAGGACACACGCGGTGAGGACACAAGCAGCAAGCCTTGAACTGCCGTTGAAACCAGGCTGTGCGGAAGAATAACGCGAGCGGGTGTGGTGCATTATCCCAGCCCCCGAATGAGCTCGAAGATCCCGGCGAGGTGCGCGGCAAGCGGCAGGCAGGCGGCGATGGTGAGGGACTCGAGGCGTTCAAACCAGGCGATGGTCGTTGGCTCCACCTCGCTCATTTTGGCCGTCCACAGTGGGGCGCTTAGCATCGCGGCAAGCAGGAGAGCGGCGACCACCGTCGGCGCCCAAGCGCCGGCAAGCCCGTCCGCGGCAATCGCATGCACGGCGCACAGGCAGGCGGTGAGGCAGGCAACCATGGCGACGAGCATGAGCGCCCAGCTGGCAAGCACGCGCCCGTGACGCGCGGCGTGCATGACCACCGTTCCGGCAACAGAGACGCAGAGTGCTTGGACGAAGCCGAGCCCGGTTAAACCGGTTCCGAAAAGCACGGCGATGCGAGAACCGATGGTAGCGGCGGATCCCGCCTCGCCCACGGTCCCGTCCGTGGCCACGAGGGTGCCGGTGCCGGTGAAACTAAGCGCGATGAGGGCCGGTATGAGGCAAAGCGCGATTCCGCAGCAGATGCCCTCGTAGGCATACCCGGCGCGGATGGCGCGATCGTCCACATCGGGCTGGCGCTCATCCGAGACGGCGAGGTCTTGGCCCGCAGTGGGCAATTGCGGCACCTTGAGCCCCGCGGTGGCGATGGTCAGCGCGGGAGCGGTGGCAAGCAAAATGACTCCCGCGATAATGATGCCCGCGGCCGCGGCGGTGCCGTGGCTCGTGCCGATGCCCGAATTGCCACTCAGTCCAGGAAGCAGGTAGCTCACGGACGCAATGAGCACTAGCCCGGCGATGGTGAGCGCGCCGGAGGTCATGCGTACCGTGCTTAACCGGGTGAGGTGGCAGGCTAATAACGCCGCGAGCAGGGTGGCGCTGGTGGTGAGGGCGGCATAGGGGGCATCGGCAAGCGCGGGCGAAATAAGCGCCCAACCGCTCGCCGCCCCTGCCGCTAGGGTGAGCATGACAAGCGATAGCGCCCGCGTCCACAGGGCGAGCACGAAGGCCGCGATGGCGAGCCCGGCGCAGGCCACCGCCGGAAGTGAGAGTACCCACGCGACGGCGAAGGCCGCGGCAAGCCCAGCCCACGCCCAGACGATGGGAATGGCGGAGGTGGTGTCGTCGTGGGTCTGGGCGGCGAGGGATTCGGCGGCGTCGCGGATTACGGGCGCGGGGCGCTCCTCGCGCGGGGCGAGCACCAGGATGGAGCCCTCCGCAAGCGGCGTGGCGGCAAGCGGTGCGGTGAGGTCGATGGTGCGTCCAGAGGCCGTACTGGCGCGCCAGGGTGAGTCGATCGCGGGTGCATCGACAAGGTCAGTAAGTTCTGCCATGAGCTCGCCGAGGCTGGAGCTTAACGGCAATGCCACGTCTGCTTCCTTGTGGAAGGAATCTGCGTGGATGCGGATGGTAAGGCGCAGGTGATGCGCCGTTGGAGCGGTCATAATTCCCCCGAATTGTCTCTTGATTGTGGGCGTCCCCCTTGCCCAATGCCACATATTGTGGCTTACTGGTGGCGTCGTGTCCACCGCAGCGCGGGGAATCTTGGCAGGGGGCCAAGAGCGCTAAGCGCGTGGATCGGGGGAGGATTTTACCCATGCTTGGGATCGGGGAAACCCACATCGTGGAACCATTGACCGTGCCGCTCAGGGACGCGCCACCGCCGCTTCCCACCGGCACCATCGAGGCAGAGGAAGTGCCGGAAGCGGTGCGCCCACAGCCGGTGCCCTTGGTGCGCTTGCTGCTGCCCATCGTGATGATCGCCGCCATGCTGGGCATGGTGGTGCTGATGGTGCTGGGCGCGGGCGACTCGCGGCATATCAGCCCGGTATCCCTGATGTTTCCACTCATGATGCTGGCCAGCATGGCCATGATGTTTGGGCCACAAAATAGCGGGCAGGACCCGGATGAAACCCGGCGGACCTACTTGCGCCACATTAAGGCGCTGCGGGAAAAGGCCCTGGATAATGCCAGTGCGCAGCGTGTGCACGAGTTGTATCGACACCCGGATCCGGCGGGACTGGAACCGCTGGTGGGATCGCGGCGCATGTGGGAGCGCGGGCCTGATGATCCGGATGCCTTGGAGGTGCGCGTGGGCACTGGGCCCACCACGTTGTGCACGCCCATCAACGTGCCTGATTCTGGTGCGACCGAGGACCTGGACCCGGTCTGTGCGGTGAGCATGCGCCAGGCCATCAAGGCGGTGGGCACCGTTCCGGATCTCCCGGTGGTCATCCAATTGCAGGCCTTTAGGTTTTTATCCTTTACCGGCGATAATGCCCGCGATACGGTGCGCGCCCTCGTCATGCAGCTAGCCCTGGCGCACGGTCCCGAGACCATCGGGATCGAGGCTATCGGCGGCGAGTGGGAGTGGTTAAAATGGCTGCCGCACACCCGGGAGCCGGACAAGGCGCGGTTTCGCATTGTGCTTGTCGATGCCCTCCTGACCACCGGCACCGAAGACTTCTTCCACGGCGATTCTTATACCACCGTCATTGAGGTAGGTGGTGCGCCGTCGTCTGCGTTGAGCCTGCGCGCGGAACAAGAAGGCCTGTGCCTCGTCGCGGCGGATACCCTGCAGGCGGTCACGGCCGCGGGCGTGGAAGAACTGGGCACACCCGATAGTTTGGGCACTGCCGCGGCCACGATTATGGCCCGCCGGATGGCGGTCTTTCGCCGCCCCGATAGCACCTCTGGGCGCCGGGGCAATGATTTGCTGGGGCTGCTCGGTTACAGTGGCGTGGACGAATTGGTCGCCAGCGGCATGTGGCACGGGCGCGATGGTGCCTCGCGGCTCATGGTGCCCATCGGCATCGATTCCATCGGACAGCCGGTGACCGTGGATCTCAAAGAATCCGCGCACGGCGGAATGGGGCCGCACGGCCTATGCATCGGGGCAACGGGCAGCGGTAATAAGGAATGTGGGTTTGGGGTACAATAGGGCATATGACAGCGACTACATCACAGCGTGCGGCGATTTACGCACGTATTTCGTTGGATAAGCAGGAAGAAGCCGGTGTGAAACGGCAAATTCACCTCGCCACTAAGCAGGCTGAGGCTGACGAGGCTAAGGTGGTCGCCACCTACGTGGACAACAACATCTCCGCCTTCTCTGGCGACCCTCGCCCTGATTACAACAAGCTTATTCACGCCATCGAGAACCACGAGATTGACGTTGTTTACGTCTACGCACTCGATAGGCTGACCCGTCGCACCAAAGACACATTGGCGCTCTTTGAGTTGTGCGAGAAGTACAACGTCACCGTCAAAGCGAACCGTGGCTACAACATTGACCCTTCAGACCCCGCATCGCGGCTCACTATCGTGATTCTTGGTCTGATTGCTGAGCAGGAGTCTATTGATCGTGCTGCACGTATTCGAGCTGCCTACGAAGACCGGGCTCGGACAGGGCGGCCTAAGACAGGCGGGCGGCGTATGTTCGGCTACGAGGCTGACGCTGAGACCATCATCGACGAAGAGGCCAAGGCTATTCTCGACGCCGCCGCGATGGTCATTGCTGGAAAGACTCTGCGCGAAACCGTGCGCGAGGTCTTTCATGCACGCAGTCTTACTGCGACTTCAGGCAGGCCTATGTCGGCGCCAACGCTGCGAGACATTTTACTCAACCCACGCGTGCGCGGCTTGAGTACGTTCAACCCAACTGACCCGGATACGGGGAAACGTCTTGTTAAAGATCGCAAAATCATTGGTAAAGGCAACTGGTCTGCGATTATCGACGAGGTTACAGGTGAAAAGCTCGATGCAATCTTGCGCGACCCGTCGCGGCGGCTCTCACATAGCGGTAACGCACCGCGCTATTTCCTCGCTTCTGTCCTGACCTGCACCTGCGGAGAACCGATGTATTCGCGTAGTCGGCGGAACACGGATGGTAAACCTCGTCGTTTCTATACCTGCAAGCGCTCTGAGCCGGGCGGTACCCATGTCTCTATCGGTGCTGAGGTTGATGATCTTATCGAAGCTGTCATTCTTAAACGCATGGAGCAACCTGACGCCGTGGATGCGTTGCGTAAGGCCTTGGCACCAGAGAACAACACCCTTACCGAACGACTCCAAGAACTTTCAGGACGGCGAAACGCGCTGTTGGCCAAGCGTGAGCAGATTGAAAATTCTGCTATCGATGAAGAGATTGACATGCCAACATTCGTGCGAATGTCAAAGAAAATTGAAGCTCAGATTGCAGGTCTTGATGGAAAAATGCGTGAACTAACGACCAGTCATGCTGCTGACCCCCTTGCTGTAGAACTTGTCGACGTGCCGGACTTTGCCAAGTGGTGGGGCGGTGCCTCTGTTGAGGATAAGCGACGGCTGACTCGGCTGCTAATGGAAATTCGCATCCTGCCTGGCAAGCCTGGCGCTAAGAAATTCGACCCGCACCGCGTGAAGATCACCTGGCTACAGTAGCTGTCTGTGAAGCGCTTCTCCGAGGGAGTGCTGCGAGAGCTGGCAACCAATCTGTCCACGTTCCTCGGGGGCGACACCGCTCAACCGTAGCGTTTGGGAAAAATTAGACACGACTCTCGCAGCCTCGCATGTCGAGCGCTGGAAAGAATATCTTAACTGTCTGATATCGTTAATTTTTTAATTGGGTTACACTTCTCCGCTACAGTGGAGTTACATTCTCGACCTCCTGCCAACAGCGATGGCGGGAAGATTGGCGGTAGTAAATTGCGCACTTCCATCAAAGGCGGAGAAAGATGCGGATTTGTACATGAACAAATTCGGAAAATGTGCATAAAAGACACTGCTACCCTCAGCCTAGGTATGCAAATTCTGGAGCTTTCACAGTAAAAGGTGATCCGATTTAATATGTTGGGCGAAACTCTTCTTTTTACAACTTACTTCCTCGCTCGAGAGTCTGACCTTGAACAATTCCATAAACAGTATTTAAAAAGAGTGGATAAGGCTCGAGATATCACAGAGATACTCTATGTAACTGACGAAATTACACATGGGGGAGACGGAGTAATTCGCGAAGTCATGATGCAAGATTTCCGTAGGGATATGCGAGACTTTGGCACTTACCCATTTGATGAATCTGAATGGGGTTTGTATAGCCTTTCATGTGTGGCTAAAGACGTTGACGAACCCGCGATGGAAGGGGCTGGTGTCTCTCGGCTATGGCGTGATTTGGCATTAGGTGAAGAGACAGTACCTAGGGAATTTACCAGTCATGTAAAAGCCGTTAATGTGTCGAGCGATGGCAGAGGGTTCCCTCTGGGATCTATTTGTGCTTGATTGTGATCCGGAAATTCAACGGAATATCCATATGATAAATGCCGTCACCTCTTGATTAAGGCAGAGGGTGTATCAGGGTGGTACACCCTATTGTTACGCCGGTGTGCGGCAGAATGTTTCCTGTAAAATAGGGCCGTTCCTAGCATTGTTTTACACGTGTCTAGCGGGGTCTAAGCCTTATGTTTACAGAAAGTGGTGAGTGTGATGTTATCGTCTGACGGTTTCCATATTGAAAGTCATATTGACTCTGTACCCGCGTTGGCGCGGGTGAAAGATCTGCATGGTGGACTCTCGTCGGGGCAGCAGGCGTTGGGCAGGATTGTACAATCCTTGCTTGCTGACGCTGATGGCCTCGACGGTGTTCAGCTTTATGCCCTCTCGGATGCAATCGAGTCGTATCGTGATGCAGTCATAGAACAAGAGAATGCCGCCTTTAAACCTTCGCGGAGCGAAGACTAATGGTCAATGACTCTGGTTCGCATGGGCAGCGGGTGGGCTATATCCGTGTCTCCACGGTGGAGCAGAATAATCAGCGCCAGAAAGAACTACTCAATGCTTCCGGCAGGATTGACCGGTTTTTTGAAGATAGGATTTCCGGCCGCACCAAGACTGCCCGCCCTGGACTTGTCGAGTGTATGGCGTACGTGCGAGACGGTGACGAACTTGTCGTGTCGTCGATTGACCGTCTCGCCCGATCGCTGGGGCCCGAACCCCGGAAAGTGGACACGGGGATTTAATCAAGATGCGATAGTAAGTGTAGCTGATCCGGCGGCTTCGAAGGCGTTCGGCGAGCGATAGCCGCACCACGAGTGCAAGCGCTTGGTGTTGTAGTGCGTGCACCACCGGAACACGTCCCGACGACATACGAGCTGGCTTGGGAAAACGGACTCGTCCTGGAGGACTTCCCGTTTCAGCGTGGCGTTGAACGACTCCGCCAACGAGTTGTCCGCGCTCGTCCCGATTGCTCCCATCGACTGGGTGACACCGAATCGTTCACACAGCTTCCGGTATTGCCCAGAGGTATAGACGCTGCCATGATCGGAGTGGAAAATCGCCCCGTCAAGGTTGCCTCGGACCCCGTGGGCCA